>CP060233.1:346232-692464 GCA_023898665.1 Candidatus Nomurabacteria bacterium | reverse complement strand
GACGCTCGTGAGCTAATCGAAAAGAGATTTGAAAATCAAGCTGTTATTGATCGAGTTAATATTGAACGATCTCATAAAATGGTAACCATTACTATCTTTACTGCAAAACCAGGTATGGTTATCGGTAAAGGCGGAGCTGGAGTTGAAGAACTTAAGAACTCTCTAAATAAGATTTACCAGAATAATAGCAACTCTCAAAAACCCTCACGACAGGGCTCAACTTTAAGGGTAAATATCGAAGAGATTAAGCGTCCAGAGCTTTACGCAAAGCTTGTTGGAGAATCAATTGCCCGTCAACTTAAGGCTCGTGGATCATTCCGTAGGGCAATGAACTCTGCTGCTGGTGCAACAATGCGTGCTGGTGCCACAGGGATTCGTATACAAGTTGCTGGACGTATTGGTGGAGCAGAAATGTCACGTCGTGAAAAAGTATCAGAAGGATCAGTTCCACTCCATACTCTACGCGCGAACATCGACTACGCTTTAACCGAAGTTAAAACTCCAACTGGGATCTTAGGTATTAAAGTCTGGATTAATAAGGGTGAAAATTAAGGAAGAATATTATGTTATTACCACGAAAAACAAAGTATAGAAAGGTCCGAAAAGGTAAAATCAAAGGTAACGCTACCTCTGGTAATACTATTGCCTTTGGAACTTACGCTTTAATTTCACTTGAGGCTGAGCGAATTAATTCTCGTCAAATAGAGGCTGCTCGTCGTGCCATGACTCGTTACGTTAAACGTGGCGGTAAGATTTGGATCCGTATCTTCCCTCATACTCCAGTTACTAAAAAGCCAAACGAAGTAAAGATGGGGAGTGGTAAGGGAAACCCAGAAAAGTTTGTTGCCAAGGTTAAGCCAGGAACAGTCATGTTCGAAATGGCGGAAGTAACTTTAGAGCAAGCTCAAGAGGCAATGCGTCTTGCTGGCCACAAATTACCAGTTAAAACTCGCTTTGCAGTAAGAGAGGACTTTTAGATATGAAGGCTTATAAAATGACAGATCTTCTAAAAAAAGATGCCAAAACCCTAAATGAGGACATGGCTAAGCTTAATTCTCAGTTGACTGATCTCAAGATAAAAGCTACTACTAGAAAAATGTCTGACGACTCTTCTGAGGCTAAAAAAGTTAAGAAAAACATTGCTAGAATCCAAACCGCTTTTAATGCTCCAAAAGAAGTAAAACCAGTAAAGTCAGATGATAGGAAGTCTAAAAAAGAAGAGAAAGTTAAGGAGAAGTAGTATATGAGTAAAAAAACATTAAGCGGAATAGTAACAAGTACTAGTATGAACAAAACAATCACTGTTCAGGTAGTGCGTGAGGTTCGTCATCCTAAATACAACAAGCTTTATAAAGTATCAAAGAAGTTCCATGCTCATGACGAAAAAGAAGAAACAAACAAAGGGGATGAAGTGACTATCGAAGAGATCTCTCCAATTTCAAAAACAAAAACTTGGACGCTTAAGTCAGTTGATAAAAAAGTAACTAAGCTTCAACAACAATTGCAAGGAGTAGAAATTTAAAGTAAACGCCTATGATTCAACAAGAAACAAGATTAAAAGTAACAGATAACAGTGGAGCGAAAGAGATCCTCTGTATTCGCGTACTTGGCGGATCAGGTCGTAGATATGCTCACGTTGGTGATGTCATCGTAGCTACTGTAAAAGACGCTCTTCCTACTGGAAATACAAAAAAGAAATCAGTTGTAAAAGCAGTTGTTGTTAGAACAAAGAAAACTATTAAGAGAAAAGATGGCAGTACAATCTCATTTGATGACAACGCTGCAGTTATTATCGATGACAAAAAAGAACCAAAAGGTACTCGTATCTTTGGTCCAGTACCAAGAGAGCTACGTGACCTCGGTTACAGTAAAATAATTTCACTAGCACCGGAGGTATTATAAATTATGAGCATTAAATTAAAAGTAGGAGATCAAGTAAAAGTTCTCACCGGAAAATATAAAGGCCAAGAAGGTAAGGTTCTTCAAGTTATGCCAAAAGTAGACTCAGTAGTTGTTGAAGGTGTAAATATTGTTAAAACTCACCAAAAACCTAGTGCTACCAACCCTAATGGTGGAGTACAAGAAAAGACTATGCCAATAGCTGTATCTAAAGTAGCTTTTGTAACAAAATCAGGAAGAACTTCAAGATTAGGTTATAAGATTAAAGATGATGGTACAAAGGTCCGTGTTGCAGTACAAGACGGAAGGAAAGAGGTTTAGAGGTATAAATATGGCAGATAAAAAACAACAATACACTCCAAACCTAAAGTCTCATTACAAAGAGATCGCTCCAAAGATTCAAAAAGAGTTTGGCTTAAAAAACATCAATCAAGTTCCAAAGGTTAGAAAAGTAGTCGTAGCTGCTGGAGTAGGGAAAGCTAAAGATGACAAGAGACTTTTGGAAGTATCTATGAATACTCTAAGAAAGATTACTGGGCAAGAGCCAGTTCCAGCTCAAGCAAGAAAGTCTATTGCAACATTTAAGATCCGTGCAGGGATGAATACTATTGGTACAAAAGTGACTTTAAGAGGTGACAAAATGTACGAATTCATTGAGAGACTAAACGCTATTGTACTCCCAAGAGTTCGTGACTTTCATGGTACTTCACCAAATTTTGACTCTAATGGTAATTACAATATTGGCATTAAAGAACAATCTATCTTCCCAGAGTTATCATATGAAGAAACAACAACCCCACATGGCCTTCAAGTAACTTTTGTAATGCAAAACTCTACTGATAAAAATCAGATCAAAGCAGTTCTTAAAGAGCTCGGAGTTCCGTTTGCTAAAGAGGATGACAAAAAATAAGGAGAAATAGAATATGGCGAAGAAATCAATGATAGCAAGAGACTTAAAGAGGCAAAAGATGATCCTCCAGTATGCTAATAAGCGTAAAGAATTATTAGCTGCAGGAGACCGTGAAGGCCTCGCTAAACTACCAAGAAATGCTAGTCCAACACGATGGAAAAACCGTTGTGCTAAGACTGGTCGACCTCGAAGTTATATGCGCAAATTCGGTCTAAGCCGTATTGCCTTTAGAGAAGAGGCGGCTGAGGCAAGAATACCAGGAATAAAAAAAGCCAGCTGGTAATAATTAAAAAAAGAGTAAATTAAAGAGAGATATCATGACAGATCCAATCGCAGACATGCTCACAAGAATAAGGAATGCACTTGCTGTAAACAAGCAAAGCGTTACTATTCCATATAGCAAATTAAAAAATACAATCTTACAGCAATTTTTAAATCACGGTTTCGTCCTAGGTGTCGAAATTCAAGGTGAAGGAATTCAAAAACAAATTGTCGTTACTCTGCAGTCAGAAACTCAAGCTCCTCGTATCACATCTCTCTCTCGCATATCTCGTCCTGGTCAACGTGTTTATGCAAAGTCTACAAAAATTCCAAAGTCAAAGTCTGGACGTGGTGTAGTTTTAGTCTCTACTTCTAAGGGTATCGTCTCTGATTCTGAGGCTAGAAGCCAAAAACTAGGCGGTGAGTTAATCTGTCAAATTTATTAATCATTAACAAAAAAAGAAAGGAGAAAGTCGTATGAGTAGAATCGGAAAAATGCCAATCGAAATGCCAGGTGGTGTCAGTGCCTCTTTGGAAGGTCGTACTTTAACTGTCAAAGGCCCAAAGGGTGAGCAGAGTATGGAAGTGCCTCCACTTTCTTCTGTAAAAGTTGATGGTCAAATGATCCAAGTCGAGCGAGCCAATGATGAAAAAATGCAAAAAGCTCAACACGGTTTAACTCGTTCTTTAATTAATAATTTAGTTATTGGAGTTACAGAAGGATTCTCAAAAGAACTCGAAGTAAATGGTGTTGGTTTTAAAATCCGATTGGAGGGTAAAGATTTAGTCATGAGCCTTGGCTTTTCCCATGAAATACGCTATACTATACCTGAAGACGTAGATGTCAAAATCGAAAAGATGGACATCACAGTAAGTGGAATTAATAAGCAAAGAGTTGGGCGAATTGCAGCAGAAATCCGCGAGTTTAAAAAGCCAGAGCCATACAAAGGTAAAGGTATAAAGTACAAAACTGAAAGAGTTGTCAGAAAAGCAGGCAAATCAGGTAAATAATTCAGGTAAGTAGTTCAAATGAATAAAGAAGTAAAAAAGAAGGTCCATAACCTAGAACAAAGAAAGGCTCGAATTAGAAGTCGAGTTTCTGGCACTTCAGAAAAGCCTCGTCTATCTTTAACAATTTCTAATCTTCATATCTCTGCTCAAGTTATTGATGACTCTACTTCAAAAACTCTTGCTTCAGCTAGCACAGTAGGTAAAAAATCATCTGGATCACTTGCTGAAAAAGCCAAAAAGATTGGCGAAGAAATTGCAAAAACTGCGTCATCTAAAAAAGTTACTGAAGTTGTCTTCGATCGAAATGGAAAAAAATACCATGGTCGAGTTAAAGCTTTTGCAGATGCAGCTAGAAAAGGTGGACTAAAATTCTAGATTTATATATTTAAGCTTATGACAGAAGTAACAAACGCCACAAAAGTAATCGAAAAAGAAGCTCAGGATTTTTCTGAGGACAAAGAAGTACTTATTAACGTAAATCGTGTAACTCGTGTAGTTAAAGGTGGAAGACGCTTCCGTATGCAGGCCCTTGTTGTAGTAGGCAATGGTGATGACATGGTTGGTATTGGTATTGGAAAGGCGGGTGATGTACCAACTGCAGCTGCAAAAGCTGCAAAAGCTGCTCGCAAGAACATGATGAAGATCCAATTAAGCAATAAAAACCAATCAATCCCACACGAAGTTACTGCTAAAAAAGCAGGAGCTCAGATTTTATTAAAGCCAGCCTCACTTGGTACTGGATTAATTGCCGGTGGTACAGTACGTGCTGTTCTTTCTGTAACTGGGATTAATAACATTCTCTCAAAATCATTAGGATCATCAAATAAAATTAACTGTGCTTACGCAACTGTTGATGCCTTAACTCAATTAGTTCCACAAGAAGAATGGCAAACTACTAAAAAGAAGTAAATAATAACATTATGAAGATTCATGAACTAAACTTAACAGCTAAAAAAGATCGCAAAAGAGTTGGTCGTGGTATTTCTGCTGGTGGTGGTAAAACTGCCGGACGTGGCACAAAAGGTCAAAAAGCTAGAACTGGTAAAAAACTTCGACTTAACTTTGAAGGAGGTCAAACTCCATGGATTCAAAAAGTTCCTAAAAACAAAGGATTCAACTCAAAGAGATTAAGACCACAAGTTGTATATACTTCCGACCTAAATAATTTCACAGGTTCAGTTGATAACTTTAAATTATTCGAAGCTGGATTAATTACAACTCCATATAACAACGTCAAAGTCATCAAAAAAGGTGAACTTACAAAAAAAGTAGAGCTTAAAGTCCAAAAAATTACAGCTGGAGCTCAAAAAGATCTCGAGGTAGCCGGAGGTAAATTCACCTTCACTGAACTCACAAGTAAAAACCAGTAATTTTACTAACTATCCTATAGGGAATTATAATAGGATAGTTAGTTTTACTCCACTTCACCTCTTTACTTTACAGGGTGCGGTTAAAAAAGATAAACTAAAGAGATCTAATGGAAAATCGATTTTTAATATTTAAATCTCTCAAGAGCAAAGAGATGCGTAGAAGTATCTTAGCAGTCCTTGGTATTTTTGTTATCTACAGATTCTTAGCGCACGTTCCGATTCCTTTAGCCGAGACATCTCAGCTGAAGCAACTAGTAGAGGGTCTACTTCAGAACCAAGAAAGTCTAGGATTCTTAAATGTGCTATCAGGTGGTGCTCTAGCAAGCTTCTCAATTATGCTACTTGGTCTTGGGCCGTACATTAATGCCTCAATTATCATGCAGATTCTGACCAAAGCTATCCCTAGCCTAGAAGAGAGACAAAAGGAGGGTGAGCACGCCAGGCGCAGAATAAACCAGTATACAAGAATGCTTTCTGTTCCACTCGCAGCAGTACAATCAGTCGGAATTTTAATTATTCTTCGACAACAGTCTGTAGCCAGTAGCCTAGGAATAGATATCGCTTCTAATGCCAGCGCAAACCAGTGGGTGTTAATGATACTCTCACTTACTGCCGGTTCAGTTCTCTTAATGTGGCTAGGTGAGATAATTACCGAAAAGGGTATAGGGAATGGCATAAGCTTAGTGATTTTCGCTGGGGTTGCCTCGAGCCTACCCACAACCGCTGTAACTCTATGGAATACAGTAAGAGGTCAAGCTGCTGACCACATTGACTTGATCGGGAGAACACTGCCTATAAGTTTAAATGGCTTATTAACAGTTTCAGCAATAGTCGGTTTTATAATTTTCTTAACCTATTGGGTTGTTAAACTTAACGAAGCTCAACGTATAGTTACAGTCCATTATGCAAAAAGAGTTCGTGGTTCCCGCGAATACGGAGGTATTACAACAATAATTCCCTTAAAAGTAATAGTTGCAGGAGTGATACCTATTATTTTTGCCTTCTCGGTTTTACAAGGTCTTCAGCTAGTAGGAGGAGTTCTAAAAAATGTCTCAAGTGAAACTTTAAGTAGTATAGGTCAAAATCTATCTACTTGGTTTGCGGGTGGGCAGCTTTCGAGCTCTGTGCCTACAACTAACATATATATAGCAGTCTACTTCACTTTAATTATGTTCTTTACCTACTTCTATACAAGATTCATTTTTGACCCACATGAGATATCTGAACAGCTTCAGCAACAAGGAGGCTTTATTGAAGGGGTTAAGCCAGGTGAGAATACGGAAAGGTATCTAAATAAGATCATGCAAAGGTTAAACTTAACCGGAGCAATATCAATCGGTGTTTTAGCTGTTATTCCGTTAATAGCAGAAAGATTCATAGATTCTAGAGCATTAAGTTTTGGTGGAACAAGCTTAATTATTACTGTGTCAGTCGCGCTTGAGACATTGCGCCAAGTTCGCTCTAAAGCTCTAATGTACAGTTATGATATACAAGATCAAAATCTAGAGAAATCTTTAGCCGGAGAAAATGAGGAAGAGAGCAGAAAGAGTAGATTAAAAGATATTAAATTAAGCTTAATCAAGTCATCCAAATCAAAAAAGCGTAGTAAAGTTAACAATAAATCACCAAAATAAGGCTTTTACAGGGTTAAGGACTTACAAATTTGTTCAAAGTAGTATATAATTCATCTGTAGTTTAAATAAATGTCTAGCAGTAAACAAGTAATCCAGGTCAAGGGTGTTATAGAGGAGGCTCTCCCTGGCATTAAGTTTAGAGTTAGACTTGAAAACGATCTAACCATTGTAGCTCAAATTTCCGGAAAAATGCGCAAAGGTCGTATTAGACTGGTACGAGGAGATGAGGTTAGTGTAGAGCTTAGCCCTTACGATCTAACTAAGGGGCGCATAGTCTACAGAAAAAACTAAGAGTAAATATAAATTAATACAAGTAATTTATCCCATGAAGGTTAGAACCGGAGTCAAAAAGATCTGCGCAAACTGCCAAATTATCCGACGTAATGGTAAAGTTGCCGTTATTTGCTCGAGTAAAAAGAAACACAAGCAAATCCAAGGTTAATTAAATAATTAGATTTTATTAAAATATGGCAAGAATCGAAGGAGTAGCAATACCAGACAATAAAAAAATTCTTTACAGTCTAACTTATGTGCACGGAATTGGGTTGACTAGTTCTAGAAAGATTTTAGAAGCAGCTGGAGTTGACCCTGAAGTAAGAGTTAAAGATATCGATGAAGCAAGTCTTAATAAAGTCCGAGATGTCATTAGTCAAGCCTATGTAACTGAAGGTGAACTTAAAAGAATGGTTGCTGCGAACATTAAACGCCTAAAAGATATTGGTGCTTACCGTGGCCAAAGACATAAGTTAGGACTCCCATCAAAAGGCCAAAGGACTAGAACTAATGCTAGAACTCGTCGTGGCAAAAGACTCGCAGTAGGTGGAGCTCAAAAGAAATAGTTAAATAAATAATTAGATAAATAGATTTATGGCAACTCCAGCAGCTACAACAACAAAAAAGAAGAAATCCAAAAGGACCGTCTCAAAAGGCGTTCTTTGTGTAAAAGCAACTTATAATAATACTATTGTTACTGTCACTGATGAGGCCGGGAATGTGTTAACTTCTGCAAGCGCTGGATCCTGTGGATTTAGAGGAGCTCGTAAAAATACAGCTTATGCTGCTCAAGTTGCGGCAGAAAAAGCACTAAATGGAGCATCACAAACTTTTGGACTTAAATCAGTTGTCGCTAAAGTCTCTGGAGTAGGTCAAGGTCGAGATTCTGCACTCCGAGCTGCTATGGGAGCAGGTATTGATATTGTCTCAATCAGTGATGTAACTGCTCTCAGATTCGGCGGTTGCCGTCCTCGAAAGGCTCCGGTAAAGTAGTAAAGATTTTTATAAAATAGATTATGGCAAGAGATAATACACCAGTCGGAAAACAAAGTCGTCGCGAAGGAGTCGCCCTTCATCCAAAAGCTCATAAGCTATTGGTAAAGAAACCTTATGTTCCAGGCCAACACGGGAGAAATAGTCGCGCAAGACTTAGTGAATACGGAACTCAGCTACGTGAGAAACAAAAGATCCGAAGAACTTACGGACTACTTGAAAAACAATTTAGAAATATAATTACTGAAGCTCAAAAATCAAAAGGACAAACTGGTGAATCAATTTTAAAGCTTTTAGAGCTCCGAGCTGACAACATAGTGTATCGAGCTGGGTTTGCTAACTCTCGCCGATCTGCTCGACAATTAGTGAACCACGGACACTTTTTATTAGATGGAAAAAAAGTAGATATCCCATCAATCAGACTAAAAGAAGGACAAGTATTAGAAGTATCAACTAAAGCCAAATCTAACTCTTATTTCAAAGAACTCCTCAACAATCCTACTGCGGGCTCTCCACCAAAGTGGCTCAAAGTAGATGCTAAGGGGCTGAAGATCTCGGTCTTAGCAATGCCATCGAGAGATGACGTAACCGAAGACTTTAACGAGCAGGCAGTGGTGGAGTTCTACTCACGTTAAGTTTAAGGTCAAGTTAAGATTAAGAAAAAGAGCAGATAGCAAAAGGAAGTTAAAAAATAATATATGAGCAAATTAATCATTCCAGCAGTAAAAAGCATTAAATCAGAAAACAAAAATTCATCAACTATTACTATTGCTCCTTTGCAAGGTGGATACGGTAGAACTTTAGCTAATAGCATCAGAAGAGTTCTTCTTTCATCAATTCCTGGCGCTGGTGCAACAGGATTTAGAATCGAAGGAGTTAGTAACGAGTTTAGTACTATCGATGGAGTACTAGAAGATGTCGTTGAGATTACTCTTGCTCTAAAGCAACTACGTGTAGCAGTAACATCTGATGAGCCAATAATTCTAGCTCTTAATAAAAAAGGTAAGGGAGAAGTTTCTGCTGCTGACTTTGCCAAGGTTGCCGGAGTCGAGATTGTAAATCCAGAATTAGTTATCTGTAATCTAACTGACAGCAAATCTACAATTTCTCTAGAGCTACAAGTTGAACAGGGAGCTGACTACATTAGAGCTTCTGAACAAAAAAATCTACCTGCAAACATGATTCCTTTAGATACTGTCTTTAGCCCAGTTTCTCGTGTTAGATACACAGTTCGCGACACTCGTGAAGGTCAAAATACTGATCTAGATGAAGTCAGTATTGTTATCGATACAGACGGAAGTGTGTCTGCTGAAACAGCCTTTGAGTCAGCTTGCGGAATTCTAATGCAACAGTACCAAATTCTAGCAGGTAAGTCTGCTGATGCTTTTGACCTCAGTGAGCAGATTAAAGAGGACACTCTATCTCCTGCTAGCGACGAAGAAAACGAGCACTTAACAAAGAGTATCGAAGATATCGATCTAAAGGCTCGTACTATGAAAGCTCTACAAGATGCCGGTGTACAAACTGTTGCTGATCTGTTACAATATAGCGATAGCGATCTATTAGCTCTTAGCGGGTTCGGAAAAGGCGCTCTAGACGAAGTAAAAGAAGTCTTAAGCGGACTAGGATTCTAATTCTCAAAAAATAGTAACTAAAAATAATAATTAAGTAGATATGGCCAACGCATTCAAAGGAAGAAAATTTGGTAGAAAGCGCGATCAGCGTGCCGCTCTTCTTGCTGGCCTTTCTACTCAGCTTATTCTTAACCACTCTATTAAGACTACTCTTGGCAAGGCTAAAGAGCTCCGACCTCATGTCGAAAAGCTAGTAACTCTTGCTAAAAAGAATACTCTTGCCTCTCGTCGTTTAGTTATCTCCCGTTTAGATAACAATGTTGAGGCAGCTCACTACTTAGTTGATGTAATCGTTCCTTCAGTCTCAGAAAGAAACAGCGGTTACTTAAGAATCACTAGAGAAGAAAACAGAAGAGGCGACAATGCCGAGATGGCCAGAATCAGTTTTGCAGATGAGATTAAAGAAGTCGTAACTCCAACTCCAGCTAAAAAAGAAGTCAAAAAGCCTGCAGTTGCAGCAAAGACTTCATCTAAAAAAGCCCCATCTAAAAAGAAAGTGAGTACTAAGTAAATATTATGGCAGCTCAAGTACAAAAAAAGCAGAAAAGATCAATTAAGACTTTTGTCCAAAATCCTAATGACGTCACAAGAGATTGGTATATCGTTGATGCATCAGAAATTAGCCTTGGACGTTTAGCTACAATAGTTGCCAAAACCTTAAGTGGTAAAAATAAAGTAACATACACTCCTCATGTTGATGGTGGTGACAACGTAGTAGTAATAAATGCGAGAAATTTAAAAGTTACTGGAGCAAAGCTGAACAATAAACGATATTATAATTATTCTGGATATCCAGGAGGTCTTCGCGAGCAAACTCTTGCTCAGGTTCTAGAAAAAGATCCATCTAAGGCTATCCAAAACGCCGTTTATGGCATGCTTCCTAAAAATAAATTAAGGCCAGCTATGATGCAAAGACTTCGCATTTACCCAGGTATGGAGCACAAACAAGAGGCTCAAAAACCAACTAAACTAAAGTTAAAATAAAGCAGGATAGGGTAAAATAATCATATGGCAACAGCAAAACAATATTATTACGGACTAGGTAGGCGCAAAAGCTCAACTGCTACTTCTCGTCTTTATGCTAAAGGTAAAGGAGATATGACAGTAAATGGTCAACCCGCTCTTGAGTATTTTGACGGTAATGAATATATTTTCTCTCGTCTTCAAAAACCATTTGCTACTATCTCTGCCGAGGGTCAATTCGATGTTACTATTTTAACTAAAGGTGGCGGTCATAGTTCACAAGCTGATGCAATCATCTTAGCTGTTTCTAGATCTTTAGCTGAGTTTAATGAAGATTACCGATCAACTCTTAAGCGCTCTGGTCTTGTTAAGCGTGATCCTCGTGAAAAAGAGCGTAAGAAGCCGGGTCTTAAAAGAGCTCGCCGAGCAGAGCAGTTCTCTAAGCGTTAAGATCTTATCTATGCCCTACTTGTAGTATCGCTGGAAAAGAATGTCCGGTTAAATGGGGCTTAATGTCTTTAAGGAACGGTATCCCTGTTGAAGAAGTTGAGCAATCAGAGAGAGGTAGACAGTTTGCTTCGGATCCAGAGTTACGCAGGAGACTGGCTGATTTAGTTGAGCACCTTATAAATATAGGCGATTGCATCAAAGGTCCAGATATCGATCCTGCCGGAGAGGATGCGCACCATGTTCTGTGTCAGCACGAACTCTTGAGCGAGATAACAGACGTTACAGATACCGCGTTTGACATCTTGATAGCTATCACAGAGAATCCTACCGAGGCATAGTAGGGTCTAGCTGTGTTAAAATAGTAGTATTAAGGTGTATTTATACTCCTTGAAGCGAAAAGATTAACTTTCGTGATCTGATACATATCCACCCAGTTATCCTGAAATTCCACATCCTATAATTTACATTCAACAAAACTCCTGATATTCTACAAATTCCCATTTCTGTTTTAGATCCGATCCTAAATCTCCCGATGAAAGGGGAGTCTAAACCATACAAACAAATGGAACCAATAACATTATTACTCGCAGTTGCTGGAGCATCTTTTGGCTATGCGGGTTCTCAGTATTTAACAAAACAAAGAGCCTCTAGCGCAGATAAAAAAGCTTTAGAAAAACTCGACCAAGCAGAAAAAGAAGCTGAAGAATTAAAGCTTCAAGCAGAAAAAGAAGCTGTCAAAGTAAAAGAACAAGCCCAAAAAGAAGTTCAAGAAAATCAGAAGGAGCTTAAAGATTTACAGAAGAGACTGCAAGAGCGCGAGAGTTCTTTAGATAAAAAACTCGAAGATCTTGATAAAAGAAATCAGGACTTAAGAAAGTCCGAAGAAGACTTGGTAGTTCTAAAAGAGGAGATTAAACAAATTAGAGTTCGCCAGCAAGAAAAGCTGGAGGGAATCGCTAAGCTTAGTAAAAAAGAGGCCGAATCTCAGCTCTTCCAAATGGTAGAAAAAGATATCTCAGCAGACCTTGTGAACTTAATATCTAAACTCCAAAAAGAAGCTGTACTGACTGCTGAAGGTAGGGCTCAAGAATCTATCTTGGCTGCCATGGAGCGCATAGCTGGTGATGTCACGGCAGAAAGAACCGTGACGACAATAAAGATTGATGATGACCAAGTTAAGGGCAGAATCATTGGAAAAGAGGGTAGAAACATCCAGGCTCTTCAAAAAGCTACTGGAGTAGATATTCTCATGGATGAATCTCCCGGCTATATTGTTCTCTCTTCATTTGATCCAATTAGACGTCAGGTTGCCAGAGTGGCTCTAGAAAACTTAATTAAAGATGGACGCATTCAACCAGCTAAGATTGAAGAGGCAGTACAAAAGGCCGAGAAGAATATTAATAAGGATATTATGCTCGCAGCAGAGGATGCTTGTAGAGAAGTTGGTTTGGCAGGTTTACCTCCAGAGATTATGAAGCATCTTGGAGAACTTAAGTTTAGAACCTCATACGGACAAAACGTCCTTAAGCACTCAACCGAAATGGCACATATTGCCTCTATCATCGCAGAAGAAGTAGGCGCAGATGTCCGCATTACAAAAACTGCTGCTTTACTCCACGATTTAGGTAAAGCATTATCACACAAGATTGAAGGGAAGCACCATCATATTTCTGGAGAACTTTTGCGTAAGTTCGGGATGGGAGAGGAAATTGCCCATGCGGCCGAGGCTCATCACGAAGATATCGATGCAACAACTCCAGAGGCTATGGTCGTAAGAGTGGTAGACTCACTATCTGCTGCCCGTCCTGGAGCTCGCAATATCTCTGCTGAGAACTTCTCCCAAAGAATGAAAGAACTCGAAAACATTGCCAACGGTTTTAAAGGTGTAGATAAAGCCTACGCGATAACTGCAGGACGCGAAGTTAGAGTAATTGTAGAAAGCAAAATTGTTGATGACTTAACTGCAATCAAGCTCGCTAAAGAGATAGCTAATAAAATTGAAAGCACTATGAGTTACCCTGGTACAATTAAGGTAAATGTAGTCCGCGAAACTCGCGCAGTAGAATACGCTAAGTAAACATGTCAAAAGAAAAGATCGTATACGAAGGTAAGACTTTCTGGATAGTCCAGACGCTAAGCCCAGATGGGACTGAGACTTGGGAGACTGCTCGTCGGACTCCTGGCGTTAGGCTAATTATTAAAAATCCAGACGGCACCTATAAGCTTAGTAGAGAATTCCGCCATGAACATCAAAGCGAAGGCTACAGACTCCCCGGCGGGAAAGTATTCAGAACTCTAAAAGAGTATTCTCTATTCTTAGAGTCTGGCAATAGCTTAGAGGATGAAATTAAACGGTCAGTTATCCAAGAGGCAGAAGAAGAGTTGGGGGTTTTGAACCCTAAACAAACTAAGTTGATAGAAAAAGCCGTACTTGGCGCTACTGTAGAGTGGGACTTATATGTCTTTGAGGTGTCAGATTTTCAAGTTGGTAAGCAGAATTTGCATGGTTCAGAGATTGTAAAGCCAGTAGATTTAACTAAAGAGCAAATTCTAGAAGCTATTGATACCGGAGAGTTCAACGAAGATAGAATAGTCCCCGTACTTATGCGCTATCTCAAAAACAACTAGTTGGTAGCTCAGTTTTTTGCTAGGTTATTGTCTAATTTTGAACCTATATGTATAATCCTTGATTAAACAGATAGTCATGTAGGATTTATCCTAGCTTCGAACTACTTAAACCATTTAACAAGTTCGGAGCTTTTATGTTTGCTTACAAAAGATTATCAAATCTTACCAAAAGATTACTTTTTTTAAGTTTTTCTCTACTGCTAGTCAGTTCATCATTCCAGAAAACTACTAATGCAACCAGCGCTTATAATCAATATAACGGTCGTTTTGTGTGGTATAGTGCAGATATAAATGACCCTGAGTCAGATCTTTGGACCTCAAACTTTGACGGGACAAACCCAAGAAAGCTTACTGATGATGATCGACACGATGGTAACCCCCAATGGCATCCAAGTGGAACAAAAGTGATCTTTGATAGCCCAAGCCCAGATCAAGCCGGTAACAGCACCGCTCACTCACTTTACACAACAAACAGTGATGGAACAGGTAGACAGCTGCTTATGGACAATACGAGTAGCGCACTCGGTACAAGCATCTGTACGGATAACGACAACAGATGTCCTTTATTTGACGCGTCGTTTAGCCCTGACGGAACAAAAGTAGCATTTCTTATGCTAGATGGAGATGTAGGGTCAGAAATTGTTACTGCTGATTATAATTTAGCCAATAATCAGGTTAGTAACTTAAGTATTCTGGCACTAGCTGGTAGCGGAGAACCATACTGGAACCACGATAGTACAAAGATAGTATTTACTGATGGCGGTACAAGTGGAAGCGGAGATAGTGTAGTTAAAGTTTATGAGGTAACTAGCAAGCAACTCATCTGGCAGTCCCCTCAAAGTAATTTTGGTGCATCTCCCCAATTTGGACCCCACCCAGACAAGGACTTAGTTGCTGTAAGCGCGGGTAGTGGAGCAGTTCTATTTATTTTTGATATATCTCAACCAGCCCCTACACAGATGCCAGCCCCCTTTAAAAGCTTCACCACTACTAACCCATCATGGACGTGGTCGCCAAACGGTAAGAAATTAGCAGTTGGGAACAGCTCTGGAAATGAAATAACTATTATTGATTACGAAACTAAAGAAACTAACGTCTTTAAGATTGAAGGATATCCAGCAAAATCAATAGCAGAGCTAGACTGGACTTTTGGTACAGCCGAAGAAGTTAACCTTCCAGATGTCTACGTTGAGTGCCATACTAAGGTTGGGCAACCCTGTACAATCAATAATATTCCAGAGATGTGCAAGAGTAAGCTATTAACTAACCCAGTAAGGGGTACATCAACTCTTGATGAAGCTGGTAAAAGAATTGTCTATACCCCCACGCAAAATAGTGATAAAGAAGAGAACTATGTCTTCTTAAGAGAAGATGACCTAGGTAATAGTGCTAAATGTTTTGTAAAGATAACTTTTGATAAGCCAACAGTCGGCATACCTGCAACTGGAGTTACGGCCGGGTTTATTACCCTGCTAGTTGCCGGAGGCATATTCTCTACATTCTACCTAATAAAATCTAGAAGGCGTTCTAGCCACAATACGGGTGACAAATAAACTACTGTTGCAACTACCGAAGCTTGTTTTAGTGCTATAATTAAAGCTTAAGCTTTAATATCTAAATTATGAATCCTTTGGGTGGGGCATCAATAGTAGGCAATCAACAAAGAGACGAACAGCGTTTCCGCGAGGGTGACGAGGCTGCCACTAAGCGCCGTGCGAGTCTTCTTGGCTATCAGTATCTAGATACTCGTGGCTATAAACTGCCTAATGGTCCATCCAAAGACATCCTAACAGTGTCAGAGATGTATAAAGACTATATCACTATTCTTTCTGGTGATGTAGGCACATATACTTTTGCTATTACTAATCGAACTCCTCAGAGTGTTATTAGTACTTTGAAGAGTCGTTTTCAAGATCACCGTATTGTAATTAATATGATTTCAGAATCTGGTTGGCGAGAGCTAATGCAGGTTTATGATCCACCAAAAGTTATTAATTACGAAGACATTGATATTAGTAACTACGGTTCTAGTGATAATATGATGCAGGTCTCTAAAACCCTGCAAGAAGTTAATAGTGATGATCTTCTAAGCTACATAATTAACCAAGCCTATAAGCTCTCAGCGTCTGATATCCACTTCGAAAATGCTCGAGATTTTGTAAGAGTACGATTCCGTATTGATGGCATGCTGCATGTTATCGCAGTATTAACCCACCAAAAGTACTATCATGTGCAACAGAGTATTGCAGTTAGGGCAGGCATCTCTTCAAGCTCAAACGATGCTCAAACTAGTCACCTTTCAGAGAGAGTCACTTCTCCAGAAGGTCAAGAAGACATTCTAAACATGCGTATAGAAACGGTTCCTACTGTTTATGGCCAGGATGCAGTCCTGCGTCTTTTTAACTTTGATGTCGACTTACTCGACCTGGATAAGCTTGGTCTCGACTCAAGGGAGCGTGCACCAATTGATAACGTTATATCTCACCCTCACGGAATGGTCCTAGTAGTAGGCCCAACTGGGTCTGGTAAGACAACCACGCTGTACTCTGTGTTGATGAGGCTTAATACTCCAGAGAAGAAATTAATGACCCTGGAAGACCCTGTCGAATACGGCCTAGATGGGATGAGTCAAATCCCGGTAGACACAAGAAGTGGTGATAGCTTTGCCAGTAAGCTTAGGGCAGTCTTACGCCTTGACCCTGATGTCATTATGGTCGGTGAGATCCGTGACGAGGACACTGCCCATACTGCCCTACAAGCATCCATCACTGGGCATCTAGTATTATCAACTTTCCACGCTTCCTCAGCTTCAGCTGCTATGAGCAGAATGCTAGGTCTTGTGGGAAGAAACCCTATATTTGCTTCTGCAGTAAAGCTAATAATTTCTCAGCGCTTAGTAAGAAGTTTGGATCCCGCTACTCGCACTCCTTATCAGCCAGAGCCTAATATAATAAAACACTTCCAAGAGCATTTAAAAGATTTGCCAGCAGACATTAAGCCAGCTCAAGATCTTAATAACTTTCAATTGTATAAACCAGGTAAATCAGAAGAAAATCCTTTTGGCTATAAAGGCAGGACCTCGATCATAGAGGAGCTAACTATCGGTGACGAAATAAGAGCTTTGTTAAACGAAGAAGTATTACCAACATCCCAGCAGCTTGAAGATGCCGCGAAGAGGCAAGGGATGATAACCATGTATCAAGCTGGACTCTTAAAATGCCTTGCCGGCGAGACAACTATTGAAGAGATTAATAGAGTAATTTAATTGTTGTATTAAATTACTCTATTATGATTATTATACTTAGCTAGATATTGTTAGTCTAAAGATTATTAGCATCAACACATATCTCAACTAATCTATTACTGTAGCCCCACTCGTTGTCGTACCAAGCAACAACTTTAACCAGGTCTCCATCAACTACGTCAGTAAGGGGTAGGTCGACAATGGCTGAATGGCTATTCCCAATAAAATCACTAGAAACTAGCTCCTCATCTGTAGTTGTAACAATTCCTTGCCATCTAGCTTGACTAGCCGCTTTTATAAGTGTCTCGTTAACTTCTTCTTTAGTAACTTTCTTTTTAGTAATTAAAGTTAAGTCAATTAAACTTACTACTGGATTCGGAACTCTGATGCTTAAGCCATTAAATAATCCATTAGTCTCTGGCATTGCGGCCCCGACTGCTTTTGATGCTCCAGTAGAAGTCGGAACAATATTTTCACTAGCAGCTCTTGATTCTCTTAAATCTTTTTTAGCACCATCTTGTAGACTCTGCGAGTTGGTATAACTATGAACAGTAGTCATCATTGACTTCTTAACTCCAAAAGCATCTTCTAAAATCTTTAAGACGGGAGCGACGCAGTTAGTAGTGCAGCTGCCATTTGAGATAACCACATCATCTTTTCTAAGATCACCATCGTTAACTCCTAGTATGACAGTCTTAGCTCCCTCACCTTTGCAGGGAGCAGAAATAATAACTTTTTTGGCCCCAGCTTTTAAATGAGATTTTGCTTTTTTGGGCTCTGTAAAAAAGCCAGTGCTTTCTATAACGATATCAACTTCAAGCTTCTTCCAAGGTAAATTATTAGGGTCTTTTTCGCTATAAACCGGAATCTTTAAACCATCTACAATAATCTCTTTTTCGCCAGCTTCAATAGTTTTGTACCAACTATAGTTATGATAAGTCGAGTCGTGCTTTAGCAAATGAGCTAGAGCATTAGGATCTCCAAGATCATTAATAGCAACTATCTCAATATCGCTCCTTCGATGAGCAATTTTAAAAGCCGTTCTACCAATTCGGCCAAATCCGTTAATAGCAATTCGAGTCTTCATCTATTCCCACCAATCAGATAAATCTTATACACCCTTAAGTATAACGCTTAAGCTGATAAGTTATCAAGCGAGAGATTAATAAAGGTACTAGAGGTATGGTCTATGATCAGATAGCTTTAAGTTAGTATTTTTATCTTTAATATCTACTGGTTGTTCTGATGCTGTGAGGCCGAGAGGGCATCCTATTTCCATATTTGGCTGAAACTTAAGCTGTGACATACTTACTGAATGGCCACAACCTTCTGCAATACAACTATTAGGGGTAAGTGAGTTAACTCCATTGTTTCTTATACTTAGTGCTAAACATTTAGTTGCTGCGTGCTCTAATCTTTCTCTATGGTACTGTGACACAGCTTCTTCATAATCCCAACTAGTAGCGAATTCCCCTTTTTTTGGGACAGGTCTACTTATAATAGCGTGTTCATTATCTCCTATATCTTGTACTACACCAGGTGCCTTTATGTATGGATAGAATTCTTGGTTACTCATAATACTATTATTATATCATATTAGTATTATATTATGCAAGTAGAGTTACTTATTGTTCCAGCGTTCGATGCTCTCAGCAATTATTTTTTTTGCTTCTTCAGCATCTCCGTAACCTAAAACTTTTGTTGTACCTGGTTTCTTTAGGTCTTTATAGTGGTTAAAATGGAATTCAACCTCCTTCTTCCATTGTTCACCAAGATCATCAAGAGATTCTAACCTCTTATTCTCAGTTCTATCATCACTTGCTACACAAATAATCTTGTAGTCCATCTCTCCATCGTCTTCGAAGTTAAGTACTCCTAGAATCTTAACTTCCATAACAGCACCAGTTGGGACAGGTTCTACTGTGACAACTAAAGTATCAAGGGCATCTCCGTCCTCATCAAGGGTCTTTGGGATAAAACCATAGTTGGCTGGTTTAGGAAAAATACTCGGCTCAACTCTATCCACAAAGAAGCACCCTCTCTCAGCTTCGTACTCAAGCTTTAAAACACTACCTTTAGGAATCTCGATAACAGTATTAACGATACCATTTTGATAATCTCCAGTTTCTAAAATATCGTGGAAATTCATTATTTTAGTTCACTTCCTCTTTTGGCTCCTCAACTTTTTCTACTGGCTTCTCTGGCAGAGTATTTACAGCGGTGTGATCGAACTTAGTGGCGCTCTTGAGACGAGTATTCTTACCAGCGCGCTCACGCATATAAGTTAGGTAGTTTCTTCTAACTTTTTGACGTCTAACAACCTCTACTTTTTCTACACTAGGAGCATTTAGCATAAAGCCTTTTTCGACCCAGACTCCACTAGCGAGTTTTCTTACTAGAATTGAGTTTGCAATTCCATTCTTGTTTCTAACTCGAATAACTAGACCTTCAAAAACCTGGACACGCTCTTTTGAGCCTTCTTTAATCCTTTGGCTGACCCTAACAACGTCACCAGTTCTAACATCCACAACAGCATGTTTTTTAAATTTATTGGCAACTTCTAATACTTTTTGGTTCATCTTCTTAACTCTTCTTTTTTATATAAGATATTTATTTTTTTATTATCCTTTAGCAAGCTCAGGACTTTTAAAAAACTTTGTTTCTTGATTATACCAATAATCTCTACCCTGTTGCAACCCATGGGTGACAAGTATTAAACTATATAGTAATAACGTGGAGAAAAAATCTATTTTGGTGGGCAAAAAAAATAATACAAATCAGTCTGAAACTTCTTTAGGATCTAAAAGAGTAGTATCTTCTGATCCTATTGAAGCTCTAATATTAAACTTAATTAGTACATCCCAAAAAGCTGATGCCTCTTCTATTCATATCTATTCAAACAATAAATCATACGGCTGCTTTTTTGAGATATCCAGTAAGCTACAACCAACAGGCAAAAACTTTAATAATAATATTCTAGAAGAATTACTAGATTTTATTAAAACCTCATCTAATCTAGAAAAATCAGACTTAAACCCAGTCCAAACTGCTAGTTTAAGTATTGATAGTCAAAAATTAAATTTAACTTACATTCAAAACATTGAAGACGGTAATTCCCATTTAATTATCAACTTAAGCTCTAACTCATCTCATAAAACCCTAGAGGATAGCGGTTTTTGGGGTAAATCATTAGAAGATCTTGAAGAAGTACTAGATTATAGAAAAGGAATTATTTTAATAGACTCAAAAGATTCGTATAATCTTAGAGTTTTAATAAACTCATGTCTAAACTATTTAAAACAACAAAACAATATCGCATCAGTAAGTTTTGATTCTAGTTATATGAATCTACCCGAGGTTAAAAATCACGATAGAATATTTACAAAAGTTAGTTCTTTAACTAAAAAGTTTATAGAGCAAGTAATAACTTCTAACCCTCGGGTAGTTTGCTTAGTCGATGTACTCACAAAAGATACTCTAGAAATTGCACATGAGCTTTCTGTATCTGGAAAATTAGTAGTTATAGCTATGTCAGAGGGATCAGTCGCTGGATCTCTAAAAAGAGTAATAAACTTAATTCCTGAAGATGTAAAAAATGAATTTTTACTTGAGTTAAAAACGGTAGCATCTATTTCACCAATCCAGACAATTGCCAGCTCAAATGGGAATCATCAGCTAGACAATAGTATAATCTCTCAATTAGAAAACTTTTTTGGCTTAGAATTACCAGAGTCTTGGAAGATAATATACTCACATGCTGGTATCAAAAGTCCAGAAGAGTTATTACATCTAGAACTCCCAGTAGTATCAGAATATGGCGGAGTGACGAATTTAGTTGAAGTACTTAAACTAAACGATTACCTCAAAAGAACTTTTGCCAGAAACACTAATCTCTCAGCTGAGACATTAAATCGTCTTGCTCTACAGTCCGGAATGATGAGCAAAAGAGAAGATGGGCTAATAAAAGCACTCAGAAAAGAAGTTGATCTATCTGACGTAATCGATATTTGTAAGTAAAAACTCTCTAGCTAGAGAGTCTTTACTTATTATCGCTTAGGAGCTTCGTTACGACCTAAGTTCTTTTTGGTCTCTAAGTACCAGGTCATTTTTCTAAGAACGGGGTTATATTTACGTAGCCTAAGTTTTTCAGTTACATTCGGTCCTTTAGTAGTGTAGTAATGTCGGTGTCCGCTTTCTTCACAGACTAAACCAACAATCTTTCTTTTACTAGACTTCTTACCTTTACTCTTCTTTGCCATCTTTAATAATTTTTTAAGCTTTAATACTCTATTATAACAGATCAGAAGCCCATTTTCTACTACTTCTATAAAAATTCAAATTGGAGCCGCCTACGAGGATTGAACTCGTGACCTCATCCTTACCATGGATGCGCTCTACCACTGAGCTAAGGCGGCAAATAAGGGGCTATTTTTAGCTGATTATAACAAAAATGATAGCTTATTATTTAATGATTAGTTTGACTGCAGATGAAATATGACCAGAGAACTTAGTTTCAGGCAGCTCCTCAAGATTAAAATATCTAGCTTCTGCCACCTCTTCTGTCTGTATTATTGAACTCTCATCAACTTCGTTAATTAAAAAAATATGTCTGATATTTTCACTGTCTGGAATATTAGCAGATACGTAGTTAACAATCATTTCTCGAGTGGGTTTAAATCCAAGCTCCTCTTCAATCTCTCTTTCAAAAGCTTCAAATATTGTCTCAGCCTCATGTATTTTTCCACCTGGGAGCTTCCAGTTGATATCATCAACTTCTTGCACTAACAAAACCTCACTTGAGTTATTCCTTAAAGAAACAACTCTTACAACGTCAAGTTCAGGAGTATTAACTATCTTGTTCAATTCGTGAGAATTCATAAATGCTATGCTTTAAACTTTCCCATAAAATAGCTCTAAGAACTTAAACACAACATAGGCCGGCCAAACTAGTGCCTTAAATATGCCCGAAATTACATCACCAAAACTTGTTGCTGCTTGCATAAAATAAACAAGAGCACCGATTACACCTAGTCCGTAAACTGCTCCACTAGAGCCACTACTTGCTTTTGCCATAATTAAAGTATAATCCTTTTTATTTTAGTTATTTCAAACTGAATGGAGGATACTCGTCAGTTGTTAATAAAAAGGCATAGGCATTTACGCGCATTATCCACCGTCCTACCCCCACTACATAATCAAATAAACCCCTAGGGTATCTACCGGTAAATAGTATTACAAACCAGGCAATTAAGGTTGAGAAGAATACACCGATTAATAAAAATATTAAAACTACGTAATGCGGAATAGCCAATAACCACTTAACTAAGGGTAACCAGCGATTTAATTCTTTTTCAACATTAGGATAGTCTACATCTAAATATACTGACTGGTTTTCATCTGTAGAGGGATACTTATCTGTAAGTAAAAGCAAATAAGCGCCAACTCTTGCCATAAACCTATTTAGCTCCAGTGCAAAGTTATACCACCACTTAGGGTATTTCTGTCGAAAGACTATCATAAGAGCGGTTGCGGCCGATAACCCCCCAGCAATACTACCCCCACTAGTGGTCATTTGCTTACCTGCCTCATTTACAAAGACTTCTCTGCCTGAAGAAGTTAAAATAGATAAAAGGATTAAAATTGGTACACTCCACAATATTCTAAAGAAGGTTGTAAATCTATCTAATTGAACTGGATAGTCAATATTAAACTTAACAGGATATTTTTTCGCTTTTCATAAATCATCTCCTTTAACATGTATTCTTATGAACTTATCATACACTTAGATTGTTATTTATAACGCCTACCCTTCAACTGCACTCTCAAATCCACCATAGGCCATTTTACTCATCTCAAAAGGGCTTACAAAATCACTCTTAACTTTGTAGGCTTCATCCATCTCGGCCAATACTTTTTTATTTATCTCATCTCTTTGTGCCTTTGATTCAAAAACGATAAAAGAAAACCATACGTCATCATCGTCTCCAGCTCCTGCCATTTCTTTAAAAGAGCGTGATTTTTCTGTACCCATCTCTTGCTGTCCCAAATCATCGCCAATACACTCAAAATAGTGGAGAGCCCCATGCTTCATCCAAGATTCTCGACCTTCCTCTGCCATCTTCTTATACTCTTTTCTTTTATCTTTAGGGACAACTAATACGAAACCATCAACATACTTAGACATAAAAACCTTTCTAGCTTAATAACCTAACTAGAGTTAATACTAACAGAAAAGTAATAGAAGTCGTTTAACAGTATTCGATACAATATCTATAACTCTACAAAATATACTTAAACTTGTTGTATGGGTTATTCAAGGTGGTAGTTTTATAGTGCCAAATTCAAAAAGCAAATATACAATTATCCAGAATATTATCTATTAAGATGCTTGCTTAAGCAGGCTGAGGGACTTCACTGTGGTTGGGAAATTTAACGGTAATCAAGTTGCCGGCAGTAACCGCGCATTCTTCTGCGGCCACGAACTTAAATTCTTCTGCTTCTGCGTCAAACCACACATCTACCCTTAAGCCTTTACTCATTAGACTCAGAGTGCCGCCAAGTCCCTGTACTGCCGTGGTCACTGCATGCACGACCATAGGTCCACTATAGTCGGGAGCTACTTCCCGGTCTCTCCTACCTATCGGTTCACCGAGTATTCTGTACCTATCTGTAGATAAAGCTTCGATCATGGCTTGCGGATCATCATACTTTTCGCCATCTTCCCAAACGGCAGCCTCTAAATGTCCCGCTTCCTCTTGGTCTAGTACTATGCGCACTGCAGTAACTGCAGTTCTTGCAGAACGATCAATCCCCGCTCTAAGAATTAGCTCGCTGAATATAGAAGAACTTAGTCTCATTGCGTGTGGTCCTAGGTAGCTTGAGACCACGCCTTTGAAATGTTCGCTATCAGTAAAGTCTCTATTGCTCTGTCTCATTGCAAGCTGCACGTCAGAGAGATCGTAGCCCATAGGCATAAAATGCCTAGCTTCAATAATTCCCTCTCTGCCATGTGGGTGGTTTGTAATTCTGACCAGCTTATCTCCATCAACCTCATCAAGCAAAGGGAATCCAACTGATCTTAGATCCGCTACTGCTGCTTCAGGTACTTCTGCTCTTCCGCTCATCATAAGTTGATAATACCACTAAGGCGGTAAAAAAACACCTCGGAAGGCGTTTATATATTATGCAATAAATTGGTGCAATACTACTCATTATTTTTACACGAGATCAGAGAAGAAATGGCTTTATGGAGAATACTCCTAGCTGTACCCTACAGGGAGTACTTAATTAATAAGGGGAGTGTAGAGACTTACATACATAACAGATCCCTATGCTAAGATTTAGTTATGTTAACCAAACCACAAGCTAACTATTTAAAGACTATCCCAGAAGACAGGTTGGTCCATATCAAACCTTATACTGAAGAGTTACAAAGAGTAGCAGATCAGATAATCTCTGCCATCAAAGCCATCTCCGAAGATATAGACATAAGGCTAATGGGGGCTACTGGACTTGGTATATCTGGTCAGGGTGACTTAGACATGTATATGCTCCATCCTAAAGAAGACTTCAATATGTATCTAGATAGACTGATAGAGTTATTTGGAGAACCAACCCATAAACACGAAGATAACGTTGAGTGGATGTTTGAAAGAGAGGGTGTTGAGGTAGAGCTTTATCTAACTGACCCTTCTACTCCTTCCATGGCTGAGCAGATAAGAGTATTCGAACTGCTCAAGAATAATAGTGAATTAAAAGATGAATACGAAAAGCTAAAGTCAGATGCAAACGGCAAGCCTTTCAGGGAATACCAAGCCGCTAAGTATGAGTTTTATAACAAGATATTAGCCTAAACCTTAGGCTCGAACTTGTTCCTACTCCAGTTCCATAATGCTGGGTGAACCCGAGAAGGATTAATCGCCGTATCTTTTAACAATTCTTTCCAGGTAGCCTCAACCTGTTTAGAGTTCGCGCCTGGCGCAACTATCCCTAGAACGACACTTCCCTGCAAAACGTGCGTGTCTGGGATTATCGATATCTCTTGTGGGCTAGAAAGCTCTACATCTGTATATTGGGATAATATATACGGCCAATAGTTTGAAAGTTTTGGTCCACTCAAGTACGGAAAGCGCTTCTTATGAGTAACTTGTAATAGTTCGATTAGCTTACCAGCATCTCCTTCTGCTTCCTTTAGTATGTCTCGTGGATCATCATTGTAATGTTCATGAAGTGTTCGAGCGATAGTGGTCCATATTAGGACGTGTTTATTGGGCTGCAACCCCAGACGATGCTTCAAAAGGTCATCTCTTACTTTTTCAATTGGCGTGACAGCTAACTTCTCAGGAAAGAATAAGTATCTAGTGGACTCATCTTCCCAAGTCTTTAAGGCTGCTGCCCACATGGCTGGTGAATTACGTTGAAAGTTTATGCAAACCGGTAACGTAAAATACAAATAATTTTCTCGGCTATCGATTGGTACATCAGGATGGACTTCATGTTGAGACAATACTGGGATAGCTCCACCTTCATAGTATTCTAGGAGTTTCTTTACTTTAGTAAGCGACATATAAGGATTATCATAACAGACCCCTGTGTTAATATCTTATTAATAATAACCCTAAATTCCATCTTTGAAGATCCTTCACAAGTAAACTACGAAGTAGAATTGATCGATGGTCCAGCATTGGCAGTAAGACCCTTGGTCAATGAAGATATTGAGATGCTAGGAGAGTTCTTAGCCAACCTTTCTAGTGATACTAGAGAATTCAGTACTTTTGATACTTATGACGAAGTGATGGCAAAGGAGCTGTGCGATGCCATAAATAAATATGACAAACTAAGACTAGTGGTAGAATCGGACCAAGAGACCGTAGGACTTCTTGAGTTTAGTTTTGGTCTTCCAGGAGGAGATTTAACACGATTTAAAGAAGCTGGGTACGAGTTAACCGAAGAAAGAGATTGTAGGTTTGGTATAACTCTTTCTGATAAGTATCAGGACCTTGGTCTAGGAGGAAAGTTAATGCCAATCATCAAAGACGTTGCTAAAAAGTTTGGCAAGGAAAGAATTATTCTCTGGGGAGGAGTATTCGAAAGTAACAAAAGGGCAGTTCACTACTATGAGAAGCATGGCTTCAAGCGGGTTACTACTAGCTCGGATGATGACGGCAAAGTAAGAGTAGATATTGATCCTGAATATAAAAAAAGACCCCTGGGCCTCAGATAAATAAGCATAAGCAGACTGGTGTAACTCTACAGAATGTACTTAAACTTTTTGTGTGGGTGATTGAGGGCGGTAGTTTTACGATACACGACATCGGAAAGAGCCGAGTAGATATAAACAAGGTTATCTACTAGCTAAATGTTGCTGGACCTAACGCATCCGTGTAAAGCCATTTTCATCAACCCAGAGCTTAGCCCTGCCTCACGAACTTCCACCGTGGTACTCACCATGACCTATTCAACGAATACAGCTGAGGCAGCTGTCATGCCTGTACCACAAGCAGTGTTTCACCATCCTCGTTCCATGTTCTGGATGATATTGTTCTGGTCAACACTTGGACAAAACTCAACATTCGTCTTATTTGGGAAGTTATCTACTTCAACCTTAGGTCGAAGTTGTAACTAGCGCTGACTCTAAGTCATCCACAAACGTCACCGCATGTGGGTTGCCAACATTTGCAGTGAAACTTCTCACACGTGGATATTTATCGGCTTATCAGAAACTGCTACTTTGCCAGCCTGCGCCTCGACCAGATTCTTCGTCGCTATCATCGCAGCGAACCTCAATTGTCCCGCATCAGTCTGAACAACAAAACTAGCTTTATTAACAAGTCCTTCAGGCCCTGGCAAACTTTGCAAGACACCGTAGCCCATTGCCGCACATCTCGGCTGGCGAACCATCAGTATTCAGTATTGCG
Organism: Candidatus Nomurabacteria bacterium; assembly: GCA_023898665.1. Taxonomy (NCBI): domain Bacteria; phylum Candidatus Nomuraibacteriota; species Candidatus Nomurabacteria bacterium. Next base: position 665,277 of record CP060233.1, on the reverse strand, counting down.
TTCTCACAGCACTAGAATTGATTGTGTTGCGACAAGAAGACCGTCAGCAGGCTTTTCACCGTAACCACGACAGAGGTTGATAAACCTCCTGTTCTGTAGGCGAAAGTGGCCCAGAACCACCACAAATGTGTTTCCCAGTCCTTCCATTTTGCCAGCTCTGTTTTCACTCCTCAATAGCAGAAAATCCACCCGAAAAAGGTGCAAGTTTATACTGTTATGCAATAAATTGGTGCAGGATAGTTGACGTATTTCAAACATCTGCAATTGAACAATTTGATAATCAAAAGTTAATAAATCTGGCGAAGGTGTTTAATCTATCTGCTGATTTGATCTAAATCGTTGCTGCCCTAAGACGAGGAGGATATAATAACACTCATGAGTACGGTTCAGAACAATGAAGAAGCTATTCAACTTTTTCACGATATGGAATTATTAGGTGGTACAGAAGAGCCTAACGGTTTTGACAGAAGCGCTGCTGTAGCGAAGTTCAAGTTGTACGTGAAAGATCTAGAGGAAAAGACAGGGCAAGAGTTTAATACCGATACTGGAGGAGAAGTACAGGATGCCAGTTTCCATTCACAGGTATATTTTTATAACCCATACGCATGGTTGAAGTTTAGCAGCTACGGAAATATGGTATGTCTTTTTGAGACTGAAGATGGATTAGATAAGTCACTGCGCTCCATAATTTTAGAGCTTCTAGACGAACATGGTTATAAATATGTGCCGCAAGAATATGTTGAGCTAGAGTATGATGGTGACAATCCAGGTGTGAGTGGATTTAGAGATTGGTCATATAGATTTTTTGACTGGATTTAAGGACTTAGATTTACTTCAAACAAAAAGAGACCGTTTGGTCTCTAATGTTTGAAAATCTATATTGGTGCGGGTACCGGGACTCTAACCCGGGACCTCTTCCTTGGCAAGGAAGCGCTCTAACAGCTGAGCTACACCCGCATAGCAAAAAGAACTTGGTGGCGCCACCTGGACTTGAACCAGGGACACAAGGCTCTTCAGGCCTCTGCTCTACCAACTGAGCTATAGCGCCTCATCAAGTTCTAACCCTTAAGATTATACCAAAAGCTATGTTAGACTTAAAATTACCATGATTGCACTACTCGAGGGAAAGGTCGTAAAGAAAGATATTGACTCACTTGTCTTATTTAACGATGGAGTTGGCTATAAGATCTTCTCGACAGAAGCTCAAATAAATCAACTTAATTTAGAAGATGGTGTTAAACTTTGGATTCACGAAAACATCAAAGAAGATAAACACGATTTATTTGGATTTGCGGATGTAGCAGAATTAGAACTTTTTGAAAAACTTTTAAGTGTAAACGGAGCCGGCCCCAAGGCCGCTCTTGCTGTTTTAAATATCGGTAGCATATCTGATCTTAAAACTGCTCTTGTTAATTCTAATGCTAAATATATTCAACAAGCTTCTGGTGTAGGCAAAAAACTGGCCGAAAGATTAATCTTAGAGCTTTCTGGAAGGCTAAGCGACACAGCTCTTATCGATAATGCAGGTAAAGCCAGCTCTCATGAAGATGACGAAGCTTATCAAGCTTTAATCTCACTTGGTTACTCACCAAAAGATGCTGCTAAAGCTATAGAAGGAATTGATCTAAGCTTAAGCGCCGAAGAGAGAATTAAGATAGCTCTACAGAACTGATATCTATTACAAATATCTTATCCCATGAATATTTGTTTCTTTATAATCTAAAGTATCCGCCATATCTGGATGCATTTCAGAGAAGGATTCATGTGGCACAGGGTATCCGTCTCCAAAATATCTGCTTAATACTATTCCGAGAACCACCCTTTGGTCGGTAATTGACCTTACGCTACTTACCATTTCTTTAACGCATGCATTTGCATAACTTCCGTGCACAACTATAAGTTTAGGGCACAGTGTTTCAATATGCTCACTCAGTGATTCATGTGATGAATGGTCATACGGTTCGCCGGAGCCTTTTTTAGTAGGAATACATAACCTTTCAGGTGTCGAAAACAAATCTGTATACTCTTTATCAGTATCTGGGTGTTTTGGATCTCCCATATAGGGATTGTAAGCTAAAACACCAAATTGAGCTGCTTTCATTTTCTCTTTTATACTTTTTAAGTACGCTAGATAAAATGGGTTAGTATTCTCATCAATTTCTTTGTTTCTGACACGATTTAAAAAGTCTGGATGCACAAAAATGTCAGCTTTTTCATCCTCTGCCATAGGCTACCTTATCTTAAATACTCTATAATCCTCACCTTGTAGGATCTCTCGACCGTTTAGCTCAACACTTCTTATGCGTGGGTTGTCTAGTACAGTGCCCAGCTCGATTCTAGTATCAACGTCTTTTCTCTTAAGGATCGTTATGTCGCCATAGGTGGTATGTTGAGCCAAGTAAGCAGGCTTTTGGTAGGCCATCGCGTTAGCCAGGCCCGCTACAAATCCACCTACACATCCGTTAAAGTAACTACCACTTACAACTATTCTTTGCGGGTTAGATCTTTGTATGATGTCCCATAGCTTTTCACATTGAGCGGAGTTTGCGAGCGAGCCATCTCCCTGGGCGGTCATAACCTTCATGTCGTCTTCGAATTTTCCCCAGAATACACCGTTCTTAGGGCTACTCGGCACTAGGCCTAGGACATCGTGCAACAGAACTGCTCGGTTATTATCATCGGCTTCATCGATCAAGCCTAGAAGTCGGTTTTCGTAACGCGATACAATTGCTGGTATCTCGTCCTCTGCTCTAAGTCGGAAGAAATCAGGATGTAAGAGTATGTTTAGTTTATCAATCGATGTATTCGGCATACTAATATAATTCTAACATATATAGGTACAGCCAGTCAATATAAGAAGAGTTTAGAGTATAATAAAACCCATATGAAACTTTATTCTTGGAATGTTAATGGGATTCGGGCCGGGCTTACCAAAGGCACTTTTTTGAAGTTCATTGAAGAGCACCAACCAGATATTTTATGCTTGCAAGAGACTAAAGCCTCACAAGATCAAGTTGAGATTGATTTACCAGATTACTTTGAGGTTTGGAACTCCGCAAAGAAGAAGGGGTATTCTGGTACAGCAATTTTCTCTAAAACAGAACCACTTAACGTTATCTTAAATTTTCCAGATGAAATATTAAAGAAGTACCCAGAGTTAATCGATGGATATGGGCATACAAATGAAGAAGGCAGGGTTACTGTTGCTGAGTTTGAAGAGTTTTTTGTCGCCACTGTCTACACACCAAACTCAAAGGGAGATTTAACTCGTCTAGAACTGAGACGTAAGTCTTGGGATCCAGCGTTCTTAGAGTATATGCAAATGTTAGAAAAAAAGAAGCCTGTTTTATTTTGTGGAGACCTAAATGTTGCCCATGAAGAGATAGATTTAGCTAATCCAAAACCAAATGTCGGTAAACACGGATTCACAAACGAAGAGCGTGAAGGCTTTTCAGAATTCTTAGCTGCAGGATTTGTAGATACTCTACGTCACTTTAATCCAGAAACACCAGAACTTTACACATGGTGGACACATTGGCAAAATGCTCGAGCCCGCAACGTTGGTTGGCGCATAGATTACTGGCTAATCTCAAAATCATTTTTACCTAAACTAAAAGATGCAAAAATTCATCCAGATGTAATGGGCTCAGACCACTGTCCCGTCTCAATCGAAATAGAAGATTAATATGCCTGGCCTACATCCACTTGATACCACTAACTTAAGCTCAAAATTAAGTTGGGAGAAGCCAGAAAGAAAAGATCAAGCAGGATCGATAGTTATTCTGGGGGGCGTAAGCTTAAAGCTAAAAGAGGTTGATACGATATTTAAGTCAGCTAATAAAGCTGGAATTGGTAACATACAAACTTTAGTCCCAGAATCTCTTGCAAGAGTTTTTAAAAGAGAGGAGCAATTACTCACAGGGTTGATCTTTGATAATTACTATGGCTTAACAGATGTAGGTCAAAAATTGCTACTAGAAGAGTTAGCAATGTCGGATGGATTAATCTTAGCTGATATCGGTAGTAGCTCTGCAACTGAGTATAAACTTGCCCTAGCTATTTCAAAAACATATAAACCAGTCGTAATAACAGATTCTGCAATAAACTTAGTACTACATTATCCTGATGAGATCTTAAACAATGAAAAAATATCTTTAGTAATAAACTTTAAAAATCTGCAAAAAATAATAAAAATTTCAGATGTTAAGTTGACTAAACCTCTCTTATCCAGCTCTTCTTTTAACCAAATAACTGAAGTATTATCAATATTAGATAAACATATTCAGGCAAATATTGTATTGCATGATGAAAATAGAATAATAGCTACCGAAGATAACTTTTATTATTCTCAAAAAACTAACGAATTAAGCTTAGAAGTCGCTGCGCTACTTTTGTGCTGGCAGATTTGGACCCCAAGATTTAAGTTATTAGAACAGCTATACGGAGTAGGCATTAATCAATAAAGCAACATTGATTGTGAATTGCTAGTTTTGATATAACTTCTTCTTTTGACCCTTTATCTGATTAAATAGATCAAAAGCATCTGTGAAGCCGCTGACATAGGTCTGCTGATTAACATCAGGCTGAACCGACCCTGACCTATACATTACTTTTAGACTTGGCACATAAAGAGCAGCGGCAGGTACATCCTCTTTCCATCTTTTTACAAATCTCTCTAGCCTTACATTTCTTTCTGCTGGATTAAGTTTAGATCTAGCTACATCAAGATCGGCGTCATTTGCCGGCGATTTATAATTACTGAAGTTTAAACCTTTAGGGTTGGCCGCATCACTCGACCAGTAAGCATAAGGTTCGGTCGCTTGATTAAGTGATATACCATACACAAGAATGTCGTATCCTTTATTAACAAAATAATTAGACTGCAAATCACTTGATTTAGCTTTTATGATCTCAAGGCTAACTCCAATTTCCTTCCAAGTTTTTGCAAGCTCGTCAACGACTCTAGAGTATTCATCTGAGTCGCCAGTAACAAGATTAAGCCTAAGGGGCTGCCCATCTTTAATAAATTGATTTGAGTTTGTGTCAAGAGTATATCCGGCTTCTGCTATAAGTTTTTTTGCTTCCTCAATATTAATGACAGGCTGTTCAGTATCACCTACTTCTAAAATTGGGGAATAAAGTGGTTTAACTCCACTATTTAAAATACTCAATGATTTTCTATTAATATATCCCGAAAGAGCTCTGCGCAATTTTATGTCCGATAAATAGGGGCTTTTTAAGTTAAAAAAACTAAATACACCAGAACTTAATTTTATTTCAGCTTCTTCTGAATCCTCATTCTTATTAATTTGATTCCCGCTACCGATATACATCTCGATTGAGCCATTATTAAAGGCAGAGTTTAGGTCTTCTCGAGTATTAAAAACTCTAAAAGTTAGTTTTGCTTGAGCAGAATTATCATAGTAGCTCATATTGGGTACTAAACTTACTTGCTGAAAACTTCCGGGTCCATTAATACCCAATGTCGTTTTTGCACTTGATGTTACATCTCCAGCGATTTCAAAGGAACCACTCCCCACGGGGATCTTATTGTAATTTACGGTTGATATCTTATCGCTGTCTACTCATTCAAAAATATGTTTGGGAGCGATCCTGATTTTTGTTAGCAAGTCATCTAAACCACTCACCACTCTAGGGCTAGTGATCTCAAAATTTTTGTTATCAAGAGCAACAACATCAACACCATTGAGAGAATCTCTAAGACTGCTATTTACTCTAATATCTTTAAGCTTAGTAAAAGTAAAAACAATATCGTCAGCAACAATACTCTTTTTGTCATGCCATTTTATATTATCTTTTAGTCTAACTCTAATCTTCTTGCCAGAATCCTCAATAGAATAGCTTTTTGCTAAATCTCCTTTCAGCTTTCCTTCTTGGTCGTACTTTAAAATAGAGCTGTAAATTAATCTGCCAACTGCGGATTCTGCAGGAGTACTTAGTGTCAACGGGTTCAAATTAATTTGTTCGTTCGGATCTTCTATGCCAGCAATAACTTCTCCCCCGCCAACAAATCCTGTGAACCTTCCAGCAGAATTAAGTTTAGAGTAACTTAATAAGCCAAGTACTAAAACAATTAAAAATTTTGCGCTCCAAGAAAATACTAATTTTCTAGCCCTTAGATTCTTAATCGAGTCAGCTTTGCCTACAATATGTCTTCTCGTAGATGTTAGACTTCTTCTATGTATATTCTTGTGTGCTTTATCAACACTTTTTTTAAAGTCAAAATTTTGTGCTAAATTCTTCGGTTTTTGTAACTTTATCTTCATTTTATAAATAGAGAAGTTATGCCATTAAGTTTAAGCTTTTTTGCGAGCTTTAAGCAAGGAAGCTCCTTAAAGGAATACTTTTTAACCCAACAAAATACTTAACATTATGCTACTAACAAATATGACAGCGACAATTATTGTAATTTGGAAGATGTTTTTCTCTACCCCGCGCCTAGCTGTATAGAGTTCACCAGATCCTCCAAAGCCGGCTCCAAGGCTCGCTCCACGAGTTTGCACTAAGATTAAGATAATCATTATAATAGCACTGGCAATTATTGTAATCTCAAATATATTCATAAATTAAGTCTATAATTCTTAAACAATTTTATCATATTTAAGAAGTCACCTCGACCGTATTTAAACAGAGCGTAAAGATCGAGAGAATTAAGAGTGAACTTTACCCTCTTGTTTTATCTTTATGTTTTCTTCCGATGCCAACATTCCCGCACTTTATACACTTAAAACCTTTTTTTTGACAATCAATACAAATAACCTGAAGCTCATTACAATCGGTCGCTTTACAATTTATTTGCTCACTCGTCTTTTTTCCGCATGATTTGCATTCAGCAATGTCATCTGCAAAGTCTAACTTCATTCTATTATCAAAGGTAAAGCATTTACCATTCCAAAATCCTTTGTCTCCAAACTGCTGCCCATACTTTACTATTCCTCCCTCAAGGTGATAAACCTCTTCAAATCCTTTGTCTTTCATATAAGCACTTAAGTACTCGCATCTTACGTCTCCAGTACAATAAGTTAAAACCGGCTTATCTTTCGGGATATCATCTAAATGCTCTTTAATCTCTCTAAATGCATTAATCTTAGGAGCAATTAAATTTTTTGATCCTGCCTTAAATACACCAATTTCACTTTCGTAAACATTTCTTGCATCAAGAAGAGTCACATCTGGATGATTTTCTAAATACTCATGCCATTGCTGGGGACTTAAGCCTTTACTTTTGTTATAAACATCAAACTCTTTTTCGGGATCTAGTGTTACCAACTCTTTTCTAACTTTTACACTAAGCTTAGGGAAGTCATCACCAGTTCCCTCACTCCACTTAAACTGAGTATCTCTAAACTTAGAGCTCTTCTTCATGGCTTTTACATAGAGTTTACAGGCTTCTAAACTTCCGCCAAGAGTTCCATTAATTCCGTGAGGAGCTACTATTATTCTCCCCTTTAAATCTAAATTTTCACAAAGTGTTTTTTGCCAAAGCAGTACAGATTCCGGATCTTCAACCGGAACAAACTTATAATAGAGAAGAACTTTGTATTCTCCTTTTTTATTTTTTTGTTGAGACATAATCTTATAACCTTATTTTAGCAAAAATTATGTACTATCTCGAGCTAAACTTAACTTTTACTAAGAGTATGTGTTACAATATCTTAATATGTCAAAAAGAACTTTCCAACCAAAAAGAAAAAAAGCTAAGCGTAAATTCGGTTTCCGAAAAAGAATGTCTACAGCTGGTGGACGTGCAGTCTTAAAAGCTCGCCGTCTAAAAGGTCGCAAAAAACTCAGCTACTAATATCTCTAATCTGTTAGACTAGAGTTGAATGGTACAAAAACAATTAAGATTCAAGAGTTGGGACGGTTTTATACAGATCGTCTTAAAAAAAGGCTTACCAGCAAGGAGTGAGTCATTTAGCCTTAGAACTTTGCCCAGTGAACACGATTTTATTCAATCACGCTATAAAAAACTAGTTAATACCCGACCTAAGCTTAATTCTGAAATGAAGCTAGCTCCTAAGTTTGCAGTTGTTGTGAGCAAAAAAGTCTCCAAATCAGCTGTAGTGCGTAACCGAATTAGAAGACGTGTATTTGAGTGGATTAGAATTAACCAATCCGATTTTAAAGATGATCAGTTGACGATGGTTTTTGTACATACGGATACGGTTGCAAAAATAAGTTATAAAGAACTGGATTCACAGCTTAATGAATTATTTAAAAAAGCTAAACTATATAACTAGATAAAAGACTAGTCAAATAACTGGAAAACATATCCTGCTTATGCCATAATCATATGGTATAAATCAGTGGAATATAAGCTGCTGAGGCTAGAGGGTAGATGGCCTAGCCAAAAATAATATTAGATACAAAAAGCTAAGCATGAATCCGGTTGGCCCACAAAGCAATCAAACAAACACAAGCCAAAGCAACCAGGGTGGTAATAACTCTGGCGGAGGTCTAAAGGGAGTATTTAATCCACAAAAAAAAGGTCCAAGCGACATTGATAGTTACTTAGCTGATCACGAGGCCCAATTCGATAAAGCAGTAAAAGATAAGTCTAATCGGTATAGCTCTCAAAACTTACTGAAGTTCGCAGAGATTAGAGACGGTTTAGTTATTATGAACGATGGCAGTTTTCGTGCCGTAGTTAAAGCCAAGTCAATAAATTACGATCTAATGAGCATTGCTGAACAAGAGTCAGTCGAGTATGCTTATCAATCTTTCTTGAACTCACTATATTTTAATGTCCAGATTTTAGTTAGATCTAGAAAAATCGACATGGGCCCATACCTCGAAAAACTCGCTAAAATTAGAGGAGAGACAGACAATATGCTCTTAGGGTTATTAATGGAAGATTATATTTACTTTATTTCGAATCTTGTTTCGCAAACGAACATTATGAGTAAAGAGTTCTATGTAGTTGTGCCTTTAGTCCCTGGAGAAGATGACAGAACTAAAGATAAAAATGTTACAGCAACCGCATTTTCTAAACTATTTAAAAAAGAATCCCACGGGCCAATTAGAATGGACGAAGAGAAGCTGGAGAAATCGAAAGTTGAGCTTAGAAATCGTGTACAAGGAGTTGTTAATGGATTACTCCAAATGGGAGTTACTGCTGCCCCATTAAGTACTTCTGAGCTAATCGAGTTATTTTACAATTATTACAACCCTGATACTGCCACACGACAAACACTGCTTGATATGGAAAGCTTAAGTAGCCCAGTCGTCTCAAAAGGAGAAGGCTCAGCACGCCAAGTGCATCTCGAGAAAGCAAGCGAACAATGAAATAAATAGAGTTATGGCATTATTTAATAAAAATCAAGAACGGAATGACCCAATCGACATTGCTCAACAGCAAAGAATAAGAGAACAACAAGAAGTTGAAGCAGCTTTTTTAAGAGGAATTACCGAACTTAGAGATTTCGTGGCTCCAAGCAGCCTAGAGTTCTCCTCTAGTGAATTTAAGCTTGGTACTTATTTTGCCAGAACGATGTACGTCTTTGGCTATCCTAGACAAATTTTTACCGGCTGGTTGTCTCCGATAGTTAATATAGACGAAGAACTTGATCTAAGTATGTTTATATATCCCGTTGCAAGTCAGATCGTATTAGAAAACTTAAGAAAAAAAGTCACACAACTCGAAGCTGGGATTATGATTGACCAAGAAAAAGGTCGAACGCGTGATCCGGGCAAGCAAGCAGCAATCTCAGATGCTGAGCAACTTCGGGACGCTCTTCAAGTTGGCGAAGAGCGCTTTTTCCGTTTTGGTTTATATCTAACGATTTACGGCAAAAGTTTAGAAGAACTAGATTTTATACAGCATAAGGTTGAGACAATCTTAGGCCAACAATTAGTTTACTCAAAAGTTGCAAGCTCCCAAATGGAGGCTGGCTTTAACTCATCACTTCCTCAAAACACTGATGATTTACAAGTAAGACGCAACATGAATACCGGAGCACTCTCTACCAGCTTCCCATTCACCTCTGCCGATCTTACCCAAGAAAACGGAATCTTGTATGGAATTAATATGCATAATAACGGTCTAGTTATCTTTGATAGATTCTCATTAGAAAATGCCAATATGGTAGTCTTTGCAAAATCAGGAGCAGGTAAATCCTTCGCTGTAAAACTCGAAGCCCTTAGAAGCATGATGATGGGAACGGAAGTAGTTATTATCGATCCGGAGAACGAGTATCAAAAGCTAGCCGAGGCTGTAGGCGGTACATATATCCGCTTAAGCCTAAGTTCTACTACTAGAATTAATCCTTTTGATTTACCAAGAGTCGTTGATGTAGAAGAAGCCGATAACGCCCTAAGGGCAAACTTAATCATGCTTCACGGATTATTTAGATTGATGATGGGTGGGCAAGTTAACCCAGTAATGGAAGCAGATCTAGACCAAGCTTTAATTGATACTTACGCTCGTGCAGGTATAACTGCAGATCCACTAACTCACCAATCTCGGCCTCCAACCATATCAGATCTCTACGAGACGCTTGCTCATATGCAAGGTACTGGTCCGGCTATGGCCCAAATGATTCGTAAATACATTACAGGTACATTTGCAGGGATCTTCTCCCAACAGAGCAATATTGATATTAATAATAACTTAGTCGTATTTAATATTAGAGACTTAGAAGAAGAATTACGTCCGGTAGCGATGTATATTGTCTTGAACCACATCTGGAACAAAACTAAGAGCGATAAAAAGAGAAGAAACTTAATTGTTGATGAAGCTTGGCAGTTGTTAAAATATAAAGATTCTGCAGACTTTATGTTCTCTTTGGCAAAAAGAGCCCGTAAGTATTACTTAGGCTTAACTACCGTAACTCAGGATGTTGAGGATATGATGACCGATCAAGCTGGTCGTGCTATTGTCTCTAACGCATCGATGCAACTACTTCTTAAACAGTCTACATCTGCAGTAGATATCCTTCAGCAGGTCTTCAAGCTAACTGACGAAGAGAAGAAAAGGTTAACACAGTTCCCTGTCGGTCAAGGTTTACTGTTTGCTGGCTCCAACCATGTACATGTAAAGGTAGAGGCTAGCCCAACAGAGACTGAGATTATTACAACTGATCCAGCACAGCTTGCCAAAGCAAAAGAAATATCTGCTATGGCAGATGCATCATATCAGCTTCAGCAAGATAACCCAGAACAAAGGTTTGAGGCTGTTAATAGTAATGCTTCAATACAATCTCCAAACCAAGGAGTTTCACCTCAAAACTAAAATTAATAGAGTCAATTTATTAGATGGCTAAACAACAGACTAATAACCGTAACCTACCTGGTGTAAAACCTAAGAGACCAATGCCATTTACCAATGCGCCAGATGGTGACACTTCTATAACCCCAAAAGAATTGGCCGAATTAGATCAAATGGAAGCTGGCTTAAGAGATGGCGTTCTCGCAGTTAAAGATCTAGCCGAAGCCGAATCTAGTAGCTCTAATGTTAATCCTGTTGATGATTTTTATAATGATAATTTTGGTACAGCAAAACAAACAAGTCCAAGCACTAAACAATCAGGCTTTAGGCCGACAATAGGTTCATCGTCGCAAGAAGCGGATGGAGAATCAAGTAAAAAAAAGAGTACTAAAACAAAAACTATCTCGAGTAATTCAGAAGCGCAAAAATTAAGTGATACCATCGATAAATATAATCAACAGTGGATTAAAGATATCGGAGAAAGGATTGATCAAGTAGAAAGTCAGAAAGTTAGTAGACTTAATATTCGTGGTAGAGCAAGAAAGCGAGTTAGAATGCTGGCTCTCGGTGCAGTTTTTGCTATAGCTGTGGCAGTGCCAATAGGAATACTTGGGGTTATTCCTCATGCAATGCAAAGTTGGATACAAAACAAAGTTTCTGCCTATACCGAACGTGCTGTCGATAAGATGGGCCAAAAAGTCCTCTATTCTTATATGAAGAATAGGGTAGCTGTAGAAAAATGTAAAACCGCTTATAATCTTGCCGGAAATGTCGCCGGAATCAATGCATGTAGGCCTAGAATCGAAGAAAGAGACACTCGTTTATCTCAGCTTTTTAACGACTGGCAAGCCGCCAAAATAGAAGATTCTCTCTCTAGAAATGGTGTTAATGTTGAGTATGATTACTCACAAAGAGATTCTGGTAGACCCTATAAGGTCACAATAAACAGGCCAGAATCTGAAGGCGGAAATTTTCAAGCGTCTGGAAAATTTGGTGTCCCAGACTTAGACACTGCAGAGTTTGTTGGCAGAAGGGAGGCATCTTTAATTATAAGAAAGGAGATGAAAGCATCACTTAAAAACGACACTAAGTGGCATCAGTACTTAAAGCGAAGGAACTTAAAAGCGGGCTATTTAAGAGATCTTGGCTTACCCGGCCGAGTCTTTACTCCACAAAAAGTTGCTAAAAAGCTTGACGACATAACAGCGCTAAAGAAAACGGCAACTTCTGATTTTAGAAAATACCTAACTAAATTTGTAGTAAATAAAGGTAATGCGAGGGTCGGTTTGCTTCTTGAGATACTGCTAAGTGGAGAATCTTCAAGGGCAAGTCCTAGTAACCTAATTAAAGAGAATAGGGCGATCGCAGCTGCTGCTGATAGATTGGGCGTTGAAAAAGTAACTGAACTTTTAGATAAATATGGTGGTAAAAGCCTTCAAGAGATTGAAGTACAGATCGTCAAAGATCTAATTAATAAGCTAAATGAGACTTTAGCAGAAAAATTCGGAGAAACTGCAACAAAAGCGATCCCTGTAATTGGTTGGGTTATGTTAGCTCTGACTGTACTGGATGCCTTAGATCTTGCAACAGACGGAACACTGCAGCACTTTATTAGCTCGCAGAACGCTCAATCGATGCTTGATGTTGCAAATCTTTTAGATACAACAATTAGTGAAGAAAAAAGAAGTTATGTAGATCTTCAGTCAGCTGGAGATATGAGACTAAGTTTAATTAATGGACTTGGTAGTAGCAGATTATTTGCAGATATGGTCGGCTACAAGTCAATAAACGGAAAAAAGCCTGCAGGGTATAACTGTAAGCCTAATATATCCATCTCTGATCCTGCGAGTCTTGGCTCCGGAATCGAAGAGATTTTTTCTAAGGGGGATCCATCAAATTTAAAACAAGTTGGTATGGCGGACGACCAAAATACTTGCGAAAATCACAGAGTAGATTACGATCCCTTAAACCCATTAAGTTCATTATTCTCATTCGTACAGAACGGCGCGGGAGCATACCAGGGCTTAAGTACTTACACTAGCGGATGTATTCTATCTTTAGTTGCAAGCGGAGGAATTAATAGTCAACCAGACCTTCCATTTTGTCCAAGTCTTCAAGAAACATATCACGGTGCTCAAGGTGGATTCTCAAGATTAATTAGCTTGTTAAGCTTAGATAGAGTTGCTAATTTTATAGCAGAGATTCCGCCTATAAAAGCACTTATGCAAAATGTTACAGGCTGGATATCAAACGGCCTCACTATTTTGATCACGGGGCAAAGCTTAGCTGGACCAGAGTTACTACAAGGCGGATTAAAAACTGACACAAAATCGGGTGCAAGAATGGTTGATGCTTGGATCGGTGGAGGCGAAGTACAACAATCTGCTTTTGCCAAGGGAGTCGGAGACGGCGGGGGTCTTGGTGGTATACCTCTTACTCCAGATCAAGCAGCAAGCCTTAACCAATCTATAGCTGCCGAAAGGCGGGAGGAGTTAGCTTCAAGTTCATTCTTTGATAGGATGTTCGATATATCTCATTCGGATACTTTAGCTTCAGGATTCATCGGTATGGCTGTAACTGAAGGTGGATATAATAACTTTATAAATCCATTTAATAACATAGCACTTGCATTTAGCGGGGGGTCAAAAACTGCATTTGCAGATTCTAACTCAGATACATGTACCCAAGAAAATAAAAAAGGCCAGGCTATTACAGACTTTGGGGTTATTTGCTATGGCATACCAGATTCATATATTGATGGACTTACGGAAGAGCAGATTCAAGACCTGTCTGATGCAGAAAGATGCGAAGATCAGACTTCTGCTATTGATGCCAAAAGAAAGGCTGCTGAGGACGGAACCGATCCTAATTTGAAAGATCCAGATGGGTCAGGTACATCTACTGAGATAGACGGCTGCAGGCTACTTTGCACGGTTACGGATACAATGGGTACAAACTTCAGAATAGATGACAAAATATGTGGATTCGAGAACTTTGATACAACCAGTTCAGATAACGGTGGTACATCAGATGTTAATGATCAGCCTCTCGAAGGTGCTCTTGGCAAGTGTGAGTCTGTAGCGGTTACGAGACCAAATTCTGGCAAGCCAAAAAACGATATAGAAGTGCAGGTTGTTCCGGGCACTTCAATTGATATACGTGCTGAGTACTGTACTAATGTAGATAACATGGTTAAAGCTGCCGCTGCAGATGGTGTTAAGCTGGACGGTAATGCATTTAGGTCCTACGATGAGCAAGTAGACTTAAGACGAAGAAATTGTGGATCTTCTAATTACGCAATAATTGAAAGACCTCCAGGAGAATGCAGCCCACCAACAGCTCGACCAGGAACTTCAAATCATGAAGGGGGAGTCGCTATTGACTTTAAGGGCTGTAGTACTAGGCAAACTTCTTGCTACAAATGGTTAGCGGGAAACGCTGCTAAATATGGATTTAAGAACTACCCTAAAGAAGCTTGGCATTGGTCAATAAATGGAAGATAGCACTATGATGATAAAAAAAATACTTAAGTTCCCGCTATTATTCGCACTGCTAGTAGTAGCCATACTACCTGAGATGTCAGTGTATGCAGCTACAAAAAACGAAAAAAATGACATACTTAGGAGCTCGGAATGGACAAATGCAGACGGTGAGAGTATTTGCGTATCTAATAATAACGGCAATCAAATAGATTCAGGGGACAAAACAGTTGTACTTGACCCCGGCCATGATGGGACTAATGGTGAGTCAATCGATCCCGCCAGCGGCCTTCTTACTACTACAACAACAAACAATACTGGAGCCAATGGAGGGGAAAGAGCAATTGTATTTAGAGTAGCGACAAAAGCAAAATCTCTTTTAGAACAAAAAGGATATTCAGTGCTGCTTACAAAACAAACCGAGACAGATACAGTAAGCCATCAGGATCGTGCAAAAATTGCGAATGATGCCAGCGCGGATTTAGCAGTGAGCATACATACAATGGGCACTGATACAAATTGGGGCGAAGTTGGAGAGATATACCCTCAACGAGTCGGACTTTACAGAGAAAAGCCAAACGGAGAAAAAGTAGCCTTTTCTTTGAATGATATTGCCTTAAAAAGCCAGCTTTACTCAGAAGTATTTAAGAATGAAAGAAACAAAACTGAAAATAACAAAGTTGTAGTAAAGGATAACGATTTTAATAGCAGGACAGATGAAGGTAAATCGGGTGGTAATATATCGAATGTCCAATTACTCTCAAAAGTACCATGGGTATATTTAGAAGCAGGACAGAATAATATATCAGAAGATGACTATGCAAACTCAATAGTTAACGCAACACTCGCATCTATACCTATAAATACACAGAGCAATCCAACCGATGCTCAGAATAACATCAATAATAACGACTCGAATAATACAACCACTCCAGCTCCTGGGCAATCAAATCCATATTACGAGATTGTCTATCCTACTGCTTTAAATAATTTCTCAAATGAGCAGCTCTCGGGTGCCATTAATAAATTAATATCTGAGAAAGAAAAAGAAAAAAACTCCACCTCACCTTTTAGCGGGCTTGGGTCCTCTTTTATTGAAGGAGGTAAGGCTTCAAATATAAATCCATTTTTAGCTATAGCACACTTAAGCGTAGAGAATAACTTTGCAATGAACAATGATAATCCAAAAGCTTGGCACTTAATACCTGGTAGTAACAATGCCTTTGGAAGAACGGCAACTTCACAACAACCGCATGTCCTCTCTTCAGGAGGGAGGCTAGTTTACGCTTGGTCGTCATGGCAAGATAGCCTCTCAGGAGAAGACAGTTGGTTTGTTTATACTCGGCGAAAAATTGATAATGGTAGTTGGCCTGGAAACCTCAGAGACTACATATATGCTTATGCTCCGCCTGTAGAAAATAATACAGAGCAATATTTCAGTGACGTAAAAAACATGATTAATAAGCTTGCTGGTTATGCCGGGGATGAAAATATTGAGAGTTATGCAGACTATTCATCGAGTGGTGGATTAGGTGATTGCAATTCATCTGGATCCGGAGGCACAGTGGTTCAGATCGCTGAGGCAGAAGTAGGTAGAAAAGAAGAAGGATCATCAAATTGTGGTGATGAAATCGAAAAATATTTTAGCGAAACAAATCAATCTTGTGGCATTCCTTGGTGCGCAGTTTTTGTAAACTGGGTATTTAAAGAGGCTGGGCAGCCTATTGGTGGGGGCGCCCTAGCCAAAGGAGTAGGTCAGTGGTTCGAAGATAATAAATTCTTTTTTTCGTGGAAAGAGCAATTTAGGCCTCAGCCTGGGGACATATTCGTTAAAGGCAGAGGCAGTTCTGGTGCGCAACTGGACGGAGGCATTGGCCATATAGGTATTGTTGTTGCTGTAAACGGATACCAGATATCTACTGTTGAAGGTAACTCAAGTAACTCAGTTAGCAAAAGAACATATCAAGACTACAGGGCCATACCAAGTTTAGTCGGTTTTGGTAGATATGTAGACGCATCAACTGTACAGCCAGAAAACGATTTTAACCCTTTAACAGATGCTCCTACAGAACAAGATAGTGGAGTAACTGAAGACTAATTAATAAATGATAATATATATACATGATCAAGCTTAATAGTACTTACAAAAAGATATACATATCAATGGGTCTATTACTCACACTAGTATTAGTCATTTTCTACATTAATATGTCATCGAAACCTAGACTTACAGGATCGACCCCAAATGATGGAGATATAGCTGAGTTCTCGGCCATTAGACTTAACTTTAATAAAGTTATTACAAACAAAGATGAAGTTATCAAAGAAATTAAAATTGAACCCTTGGTAAATATAGATGTGCTAGTAGACGAAAAACAAATAATAATTGTACCACTTGAATACTTTAATAAATCTGCAAAATATAATATTTTAATACCTAATCTAAAATTTGGAGAAAAAGAAATAAATAATTTTGTATTTAACTTTACCGTTTTGGATGAACCAAATAATAACTCTTCAGATGCAAATATTGATGAGAGTGATTTTATACAAAAAAAGTATCCAGGTTTAGTCAAACTTGCTTCAGAGAATAATGAGCACTACAAAATTAGTTATGAGTTGGGGGATACGCTAATAATATCCATCAATCTTCTTGATATAAAAAAAATTGATGAAGAGTTGCCAGATTATTTAAAAAAGCTCGATAAATATAATGCAGAAGTAAAAGAAAAGATAACTAAAGCAGGAATAAATCTTGATGAAGTTGTTTTGTCTTATCCTAATGAGCTCCAAAGAAGTAGGTATATTTCCAGTCAAGAAGACCAACTTGATGGTGATGGAGGTGTTTATCCTTATTCCGATTAATATTAATTCAAATAGAATTTTTCTTATCACTCCACGCCGCTCATAATAACCTGAGCATCTTTAAAGAATGCTAATAACTCCTGCCTTCTTGTAGAGTCGAGCTCGCTCATTACATCATCAAGTAATATCAAAGGAGTTATCCCAAAACTATCTCTTAGATGTTCAAACTCATATAATTTTAGGCTGAGGACTATAGTTCTTATTTCTCCCCGACTAGCTCCAGTACTCGCACTCTGACCATTAAGCTTAATCTCCCAATCATCCCTATGAGGTCCTCTTCTTGTAAAGCCAGCATGTATATCAACTTCAATATCTGCCTCAAGCTTATTAAAGAGCTCACTACTCAATTTGGCAGAACTTTCTTTTTCGAAACTTGGTAAATACTCTAAGGATACTAAATCCTTTTTCTTACTAATCTTTCTGTAATCATTCTGGAGTTTTTCGTTTAATTCTTTTAAATACCTTCTTCTTGCCAGTACAATAGGTGCAGCTAGCTCACTTAGCTTAACATGCCAAATAAATAGATCTTCTTTTTTTGCCTCGTTCCTCTTAATGAGTTTTAGTAATTTATTTCTTTGAGAAATTACTCGTTTATAATCAGCAATATTCTTAGAGTATTCAAAGTCCAAAAAAGAAATTCGCTCATCTAGATAACTTCTTCTTAAGTCAGGACCTTCGGTTACTATTCTCATTTGATCGGGTTCAAAAACTACTACGGGTAAAAGATGTTTGCTGGCGATTCTGTTAGTATCATCAATCTCTAGTTTCTTAGATATTCTACCCTCATCATTTAAGCTTAGCTTTAATATTCTTTTTTCTTTTCTACCATCTAGATCTAAATTTGCTTCTATTCTTGCCCACTTTGCACCCTTCTTTATAAGTTCAAGATCTCTTCTTAATCTAAAACTAGAGCCCCCGCAGATTAGATGAATCGCCTCTAGTATGTTAGTTTTACCAATTCCATTTGGTCCTATAATCATTTCTAAACTATCATTAGGTCTAAAAACTTTATCAGGATAGTTTCTGAAGTTAACTAATCTTAAATTTTCTAAAATCATTTCTTTAAATTCTACTAAAAATAATTCTCTACTAACAGTTAGTGGTAGGAGTTTTTGTGTTAGAATTAGCTATATAAACATAAGCACTAAACTTATTTAAACTTTTAAATGCCAAGTCTAAACGTTACAAAATTAATGCCCAACCTTAAACTTGAGGAGACCAAGCGAGTAAAGATTCTAGCGACAGTTGGTCCAGCTACTCTATCAGAAGAAAAAATTAAGGGCATGATCGAATCAGGTACAGATGGTTTTCGACTTAACTTTAGTCATGGTTCTCATTCAGAAAAACTAAAAGCCATTAAGCTCATTAGAGAGGCTTCTAAAAAAAGAGGTAAGCCAGTTGCAATCGTCCAAGATCTACACGGCCCTAAAATAGCACTCAGTCAGTTCGAAGGACAGGGAGTTTCTCTCGATGAGGGCTCTATTTGGGAGTTAAAATTTGATGCCGAATTAAGCCTAATAGGTAAAGTCTTACCAGTAGAGTTTGATCTTTCTAAGACTGCCCAAACTGGTCAACCGGTATATATAGCAGATGGAAGGATGAAAGGGGAAATAATTGCAGTTGATCCAGAGAAGAAAAGTATTCAAGTAAAAATAATTAATGGTGGAGTTGTCTTATCGGGCAAAGGATTAAACTTACCAGAAACAGATTTTACGGGACATATTATTACCGAAAAAGATATCAAAGATGTAAAGTTTGGAGCTGACAAAGGATTTGATTATGTTGCGTTAAGCTTTGTCCAAACAGCCGATGATGTTAGGTATTTTAAAAATCTTCTTAAACAGTTAGGTTCAGATTCAAAAGTTATTGCAAAAGTAGAAACAAAGAAAGCTGTAGAGAATCTCGAAGAAATAATTATAGAATGCGATGGAGCGATGGTAGCAAGAGGTGACCTAGCGACAGAGGTTGGACCAGAAAGCGTACCAGTCCTTCAAAGAAGAATAATTGGGCTATGCATACAGAATCATAAGTTTTCTATTGTTGCTACTCAGATGCTCGCAAGCATGACGGCTTCACCAGAACCCACAAGGGCAGAAGTTAGTGACGTAGCAACTGCAGTAGTTATTGGTACAGACTGTGTGATGCTCTCTGAAGAGACAGCAATAGGCTCATATCCACTTGAGTCAATTGCAACGATGAAGAGGATTATCCTTCATACTCAAAAACATAACAATGTAAAAGCAGTATTTAAAAGCGCACCTCATCAAGAAACTATTGCCGAAGCGATTGCGTCAACTGTCATCGGTCTTGCTAATATTGTGGGAGCGGTAGCTATTGTAGTAGAAACATCAACAGGCAAAAGCGCAATTAATGTAGCTAGTCATAGACCAGAAAGAACCATTATTGCTGTAACTCAAAACTCATCAACCGCACAACAGCTGGCAATAGTTTACGGTGTAAAAAGTTTTGTCAGACCAGTAGACAAATCTGCTTCAACTAAATTAACCAATTGGTTGAACAGAGGGGGAGTTTTGAGCTCTGGAGATGTAGTTGTAACGGCAAGCGGGCATTACCCTGGCAAAGTTGGAGGCACAGACACAATTAAAGTTAGAGTCATCTAATATGAATTTAGTTCAGCAAGTTGATATTACAGCAAAAAGTCGAATAATACTAAGATGCGATTTAAATTTACCACAAAATAATAGAGGTGAGTTTACTGACTTTTTTCGCCTAGAATCATCACTTCCAACAATTGAATATCTTAAAGAATCCGGAGCTACTATTTTTATTACATCTCATTTAGGTAGCCCTGAAGGTAAGGTTAACCAAAAGCTATCACTTAAGTATCTTACAGGTATACTTAGTGATCAACTAAACAAAAAAGTTAAGTTTATCTCAGACCCCTTTGATACAAATGAAGGATTAGAAAAACAAAAAGGTATATTTTTGATTGAGAACCTAAGATTCTGGCCAGAAGAAGAGGCTTCTGACCTTGAGTTCGCCATGAACTTAGTTAAAGTAACAGGTGCTGAATTTTTTGTTCAAGATGCCTTTGGTGCAATCCACCGCGATCACGCCAGTATCACAAAGTTACCCAAAGTTCTTCCGTCTGCAGCTGGATTCTTACTCCAAAAAGAAATTTCATCACTCCAAAATATAGAAGAAACTAATTTAGTTCTGTTAGTTGGAGGAGCTAAAGTCGAGAGCAAACTGCCTGTTATATCAAATTTTCTAAACACAGCAGATTCTGTACTTACAGGAGGAGTGGTAGCAAATACATTTTTAAAAGCTTTAGAAAAGAATATAGCCGCGAGTTTATTTGATGATAACTGTTTAAGTTTAGCTAATCAGATTGCCAATAAATCAGAGTATACAGAAACTAAGATACTACTACCGGAGGATTACATTTGTGCAAAATCTCCTGATGAACTACTCGCTCATGAATTTGATGACACAAATATAAAACCTGACCAGATGATTCTAGATATTGGACAAAGTACAATTGATAAATACAGAGAAGAAATTGATAATGCAGAGGTTATTCTTTGGGCAGGAACTCTTGGCTTTGCCGAAAAACCTCCATTTTCTAAAGGATCTAAAAGTATCTTAGATTATTTAATAGAGTCAAAAAAAAATAGAGATCTAAAAATAATCATTGGTGGAGGGGATACTGTAGATTTCGTTAAAGATAACTTAAATCAACAGGCCTTAGAGCTAATTGATCATTTATCTACTGGGGGAGGTGCAAGTTTATTAATGCTAAGTGGGGAAGAATTACCTGGTATAAAAGCACTAGAAACCTCACCGGATCAGTTTGATAATGAATTTTCACAAGAAAATACTTACAATACTGATGAGAACGATCGAATTGTAAAGTTGTCGGGTAATTCTCCCACCTTAATTGCTAACCTTAAATCACACTTTAGTTTAGAGGAGTCAGTAGAGTGGTTTCAGCAATTTATTACATCAGAGAGTTTAGTTAATTCTAATATTAAGCTTTGTGTAGCTCCTTCTAACATCTCTCTCGGGGAGTTTAGACATATAATTGAAAGCTCTAATTTAAAGAGAAAACCGGACCTCTACTCACAAAATATTTCTCACGAAGACGAAGGCTCAGATACAGGAGAAATCGCAGCTACTCAAATAAAAAATCTAGCAGAAGGTACGATTATCGGTCACAGCGAGAGAAGAATCAAACACGAAGAAGATGATCAAATAGTTTTTGAAAAAGTAATAAAAGCCATAGATAATAATTTAAAGGTAATTTTATGTGTTGGAGGCAAAAGCAAAGATGAACTAAACCATCAACGCGAAGTATATAAACAACTCAAAAGTGTTTTTGATAATCTTAACTCGCAGCAAACTGACTTAATAATAGTAGCTTACGAACCAGTTTTTTCTATTGGAACTGGTAAGGTGCCCTCAGGTGAGTTTTTACTCAATCAACTTAAGTCAATCAAAGATTTTTTAAGTGATCAAAGGTCTGTTAACAAAATATTATATGGTGGAAGTGTTACTCCTGATAATGCAAGGCAGATTCTAAAATTAGGATTTAACGGGCTATTGGTCGGTTCCGCAAGCTTAAATGTTAAATCTTTGGAAGATATTGGCAATAATATTAGTGCTTAAGCTATACTATTATTAGATAATAAAACTTATATTACTCCAGGTGGGACTAAAAAGTGAGTGAAATCGATTTTGCAGAGATAGAAAAAGCTATGGCTGAGCTTGTTAGTAAGGCTCAAGGTGAAGATCGTACTCAAAAGCTGCATGTAGCGGCTCAAAAAAGATCAGAAACAGCAAAAAGAGCTGAGGTTGCACAAGAGCAAGGCGACATAGCTACAAAAAGGATCATTGTCGCAAGTAACAATATAAGATCAAATCCAGCTAGAAGATTTCCAGCTCCTCCTAAACTTAATAATCCACATGCTCATCTTCAGACTTCTGGTAGGGTTATGGACTTTAAGCCTCCATCACCAACTCCTTTTCTTTCATCAAATTCAACCAATATTTCTCCATTAAATAATGATATAACCCCTATTATTCATCCCGAGCCACGGCTAGAAAATTTGAGTAATAATCTGGATAAAACTATTGGTGACTTAAGTGATGATTATTTAATAAAGCAAGTCTCAATCAATGAAGATGAATCACCCAGGGAAGATACTGATACTGATGGGGGTATATATTCAAAAAAAGAATCTGTTCAAAATCAAAATCAAAACATATCGACAAGCTTAGAAGACATCACTGGTCCATCTCCAGTAATGAGCATTAACCAAGAACCTACCATGGCTGAGCAAAATAACGGTTATATAAGTGACGAAGCTTTAAACACTCAAAATAGACCGGAAGATAAACTTTTAGAAGCAGACGAACTAACCGAAGAGGTTGGTAAAGTACACAAGATATATGGGCAAAAATTGCCCAAAAGTTATATATATAGTACAAAAAAGACAAACTCAGAAGCTAAGCTTAAGCAAAAAAATCAAAAGCAAAATAAAATTAAAACTAAAATAAGTCGTGGATTTAGTTTCTATTTTGTAATTTTAATGGTAGTCGCCGCCATAAGCGTTTGGGGTATTGCCATATATTTATACTTTGTATACTAGAAATCAGTTAGGTCTCGTTTGCTTTGGATATCAAATTCACGCTTCTTTTTAGCTTGTCTTTTATCGTACTCTTTTTTGCCCTTACCAGTTGAAGCTCTAAGCTTAATATATCTCGAGTTATTAATGACTTCCGTCGGGACGACAGTACGACCAGAGTTTTTGGCAGATTGAATTTCTTTTAGATCTTTTTTAGTGGCCAATAGTTTAATTGGCTCATTACTGGTTAGATTTTCTTTTTTATCAGATGATGTTTTAGGCAAAGTTAACTTTGCATTAATTAACCATAGCTCTCTATCTTTTATATTTACAAAACTGCCGGTTAAGCTCAGGTGGTTATTTCTAATTGCTCTTACTTGACGGCCATTTAAGACCATACCAAATTTAAAACCTTCTTCAAGAGAATAGTCATAGCTAGCTCGACGGTTTTTAATCGAGCCATTTATATTCTTTTTTTTAGTTTTAGTGCTCTTTTTACTCACCCCTTAATTTTACCACTCAGGAGCAATTATTGATGACTTATTATATTAATAATCATGCTTGTTGGTAACCTGGCTTTGGCTCAACTCGAATAGAATGATATTCTGGATGGTCTTTCCATGCATTTATATCGAAAGCATATAACGCTTGCTGACCGTTACGTGATCTTTCCATAATGCTAATACTTTCCGGGTTCATCATACCTAGTCTGACGAAGTGATAGACTAAACCCTCAGGACTGTTCGGATCACTAGCTAAAAAGGTTATGGCATCTGGGGCAATCAGCTCCCACTGATCTGGAAAGTCTTTCTTTCAAATATCCTATAGTAAACGCGACATCTCCACCATCAAACATAATATATCTTATCCACATATAGTATAATTAAGGTGATGAGTAGTGCAAGTATAGATCAAATTTCCAAAGAAGAGATTATTAAGCTCGCTAAGCTTTCTTCTTTAGAACTTACCGCAGAAGAAATAGATAAATATCAACAAGAAGTTAGTGCTATTCTTACGATGATAGGAAAGCTACAAGAAATTGACGCAGAGGGAGTTGAGCCAACTTATCAAGTTTCAGGAAATAAAAATGTAACTCGAGAAGATGTTATAGACAATGGTTTAGTAGGCTCTAAGGAGCTTCTTGACCTTGCTCCAGAGACCTTTAAAAGTCAGATTAAAGTAAAAAAAGTATTATAAATTATGATATCCATTGCTGATCTGAAAGAAGAATTAAAAAATGGCAAAAAGCCAATCGATTTAGTAGAAGAAGCTATTGCTAGACTTAAAAATTCTAATCAGTTTAACTCGACAATCTCAGATATGTTTGAGATAGCAAAAAAGAGAGCTAAAGATCTAGAAGATTCTAACAAAAAAGGCAGGCTCTATGGTATTCCTTTTATTGCAAAGGATAACTTATTAATTGAAGGCACTATAACTACGGCAGCTTCTAATATTTTAGGTAACTTCTTAGCCCCTTATACCGCAACAGCTATAAAAAAGTTAGAGGATGAAGGAGCTATATGTATCGCTAAAGCTAACTTGGACTCTTTTGGGCATGGCTCTAGTACTGAGAAATCTGACTTCACTAAAACCCTTAATCCACATGATATAAAAAGAGTCCCAGGTGGCTCATCAGGAGGCTCAGCAGCTTCTGTCGGTTTAGGTATTGTCCCATTTTCTGTTTGTACTGATACCGGAGGCTCAATCCGCCAGCCAGCCAGCTTTACCGGAACCTATGGTTTTAAGCCTAGCTATGGGCGTGTTTCAAGATGTGGCGCAATCTCTATGGCTTCTTCTACAGATACGGTCGGCGTCATCTCTTCAAATACAAAAGACCTTGCAGAAGTAGTAGATATTATAAGCGGTATAGATCCGAAAGACTCTACAACTATTTATAAAACTGAGAGTTTAAGTCTAGAAGAATTTGATAATGCTAATAAATACAAAGTAGCTGTTATTAAAGAGCTTATGGCTGAAGGCATTGATAAAGAAGTTAAAGATGCACTTCAAAACTCGCTAAAAAAATTAAAAGATAGTGGAGTAGAGATAGAGGAAATTTCAATCCCAGAAATTGAATACGCATTAGCTGCTTATTACATAATAGTTCCTGCAGAAATATCATCCAATCTAGCTCGATATGATGGAATAAGATATGGCCACTCAACCGATAAGTCGGCTAAGCTTAACGAAATATATGAGAAGAGCCGACGAGAAGGTTTTAACGCAGAAAATAAAAGAAGAATACTCATTGGGACTTACGTTCTATCCTCCGGCTATTACGACGCATATTATAAAAAAGCCCAACAGGTAAGGACACTTCTTATAAACGCATTTGATAAGGCATTTAAAAGATATGATGTGCTTCTCGGTCCAGTTGTTCCAACAACAGCATTTAAGTTTGGCGAGTCAGAAGATCCAATAAAGATGTACTTAGGAGACATCATGACTGTTGCGCCGAGCCTAATAGGTTCACCGGCTTCATCTATTCCTGTAGCTCTTGGTGCAGAATCGAATATGCCGGTTGGTTTGCAGGTAATTGGTAAACACGGTGACGATAAAAAAGTACTAGAATTCTCAGAAATAGTAGAGGAGACAATCAAATGATTCTATCAGATAAAGATATAAAAAGAGCTATTGAAAGTGGCTACATTTCAGTCTCTCCATATGACGAAAAAAACCTTCAACCTGCATCTTATGATCTCCATTTAGATAAGCATTTTTTAGTCTTCGATACAAAAAAGAACTCTGTAATCGATCCAAAAAAACCTGTTGACAATTTAATGAGACCAATCGAAATCTCAGAAAATGAGCCATTCGTCCTCCATCCAGGAGAATTTGCCCTAGGCTTAATTTTAGAAGAGACTGGAGTCGGAGACGACTATGTTGGCAGACTAGAGGGCAAAAGCTCAGTAGGAAGACTTGGTGTATTAATACATGTGACAGCAGGTTTCCTAGACCCAGGAAATAAACTAAAAATGACTTTAGAATTACACAACACTGCAGAAATACCAGTTCTACTTTATTACAAAATGCCTATAGCACAAATCGCTTTTGAAAAAATCTCATCAGCCGCAGAAGAACCTTATGGTTCTAATAAGCTTACTTCTAAATACTCTGGAGATACTAAACCTGTTGCTTCACAAATGTGGAAGAACTATAACCAAGAAACAGGAGAGTGGAAATAATGTTAGATCCAAAAATTGCTGACAAATATGAGATGACTATTGGTATCGAATGCCATGTTCAGCTTAAAACGAAGACCAAATTGTTTGCCCCAGTTGATAACGATGCAAGAGATGCTATGCCAAATACTACAGTTTCAGAAATATGTTTTGGTTTACCTGGTACACTGCCAGTTTTAAATAAAGAAGCAGTTCATTTAGCAATTAAAGCAGGACATGCATTAAATTCTAAGGTTAACTTATTTTCTAAGTTTGATAGAAAACATTATTTTTATCCAGATTTACCTATGGGATATCAAATCTCACAGTTTGAACAGCCAATAATTGGCTCCGGTGAAGTAGAAGTATGCTTAAGATCTGGAGAAAAAATCAAAGTGGGCATAGAGAGAGCTCACCTAGAAGCAGATGCTGGTAAACTAACTCATCCAACCGGAGAAAATTATTCCCTGGTAGACTTAAATAGAGCAGGCACTCCACTTATCGAGATAGTATCAGAGCCTGACATTCACTCTGCTGAAGCAGCTAAAGCCTACGCAAGAGAACTCAATTTAAGAATGAGGTATGCAGATGTCTCTGACGCTAATCTCTATTATGGAAACATGCGTTTTGATGTTAATATATCTATTGCTCCAAAAGGATCTAAAAGACTCGGCACACGGGCAGAAATTAAAAATCTTAACTCATTCAGGGCAGTAGAAAACTGTATAAATTTCGAGTTTGAACGGCAGGTAGAAATTATAGAAAAAGGTGAAGAAATTGTACAAGAGACTCGTGGGTGGAACGATGCAGAGAATAAAACTTTCTCACAAAGGTCAAAAGAAGATGCACACGACTACAGATACATGCCCGAACCAGACATCCCTCCTGTTGTATTAACTCAAGAGTATATTGACGAAGTAAAAGATGAGCTTCCGACTATGCCATCAAAGATCAGAGAATTATTGTCTACTTTAGGTTTAAATCATTCTCAAATGGAGACTATAGTAGAATCACCAAACCTTGCTAAAGTTTTGATCGAAGCAAAAGAACTTGGTGTAGATGTTAGTCATCAAAAAAGAATTGCTAATTGGCTTCAGATATTCTCTAGCTCAACTTCAGAAGATCAAGATGACTCAAATGAAGATAATGATATTAAGTTTAATCCAAAAAGCTTAGTTACTTTAAGTAATATGGTAGAAGAAGGAAAGCTGAATTCTACCGCGGCCAAAGAGATACTAAACCACTTAGCAAAAAAGGACCAAGATCCAGAAGAGCTAGCATCTGAGCTAAACTTAATTCAAATTAATAATGACGAAGAGTTAGAAAAAATAGTAGAGCAAGTAATGCAAGACAATCCAAAACCGGTTCAAGATCTAAAAAACGGAGAGGAAAAAGCCATCGGATTCTTAGTCGGTCAAATAATGAAGCTAAGTTCAGGAAAAGCTAACCCATCAACTGCTCAGAAAATAATAAGATCAAAACTATAAAGTGAGAGAATTTGTTTCAGAGTCTAGTGCTATAATTAGAAATTGCTATGGAGTTACATCTCTTGTCTCATTTGGGTTAGCTACAGAACTTGGAAGATTGAGTGACATGCTGGTAAAGGGAGCAGTGTTATGTGCCGCAATATCTTTAGTTTCTGAAGGCGTACATGACTTAACGAGAACTGATGAGTAGGTTTAATACCACTATCTTCCCAAAGCTTATAAAGATAAGCCACTAGTTACTTTGTTGTAGTTCGGAAATTGTTTTCTAAATAATGTGTAGACTAAGTTAACTCTTCCACCATAGTCTCCAAACCTTTCTCCATTACAGAAGGTATACCACCGATCAAACTTCTGATCGGACCCATCGTTAAGCTGAAATCGGTAGCTTTTTTGAGTAGGGCAAGCCTCTCGCCATCCTAGACCACTCTTGTCTTCTCTAGGCTTAGTAAAGTCATATCTTTCCAAAGCCTTTAAGAAAGTTTTATATGCTTCGATATTATTGTCTAAACCTTCACTTTTATCTTCGATATTTTGGTACCCTCTTAATACTCTAATTGTTCTATTATTAGCACTAATTGTCATTGATATAGAGTAATGTTTTTCATCTGCGGTGACTCCTCGTTCGACATATGCAGTTACTGAACTGTTTTCAGCATTACTGACTAAATCAAACGATTCCTCTTCTTCAATCTGAGAGCTCTTTGTTGTCTGACTTGGCTTATTATTTGATCGAGAAATTCTAATTGCTATAAGTCCTACCAATAGGATTGTAAGTAGCACAACAATCGCTACAATAACTCCCACCGTATTCTCTTTTGTGGAGTTTTTTATTTTTGACTTAATTTTTCCTGCCATATTATATGCCGATTGACTATTATTTTAACAGATTAAATTTATCAATCAAATATTATCTTAATATCTATTGCTACCCCAAGTGTAATTATAGTAAGCTTAAGCTTAAATAAGTTAAACTAAATTTCCCAAAAATAATATGGCTAAATCAGATAACGATCTAAAAGAATATCTCCAAGTAGATGAAGCTCAATCTAATGGTCAAAATTTAAATGAAGATGAGGTTGTCGAAGATCAAACAAATCTACCAAACTCGAAAAATAATTCAGGTTCTTCTAAATCATCAAAAATAAAGGATAAGCTTCATTTTTGGAGCGACTGGTCAAAAAAGAAAAAACTTTATGTTTTTGGAGGCGGCGGAGTCGGTGTTCTAATTACCGTTATTCTACTCTTGTTCTTTGTTGTTCAACCCGCTAAAGCAAACTCCTACATAAAAAACTCTTGGCATGACCTTGTAAGTTCAAGCTCCATAATTAACCGAGAGGTCGAATCAGAAGTCAACCTGGAGGGTACTAGAGATTTGACAAAAGAGCTTTACTCATTTAACGAAAAGTTAAATTCAACAAGCTTTAATGCAGATTCAAAAAGCTCGTTAGTATATAAGTCTTCAATAACTAATGAATACTCTGATTTAACAAAAGAAATGGCAATATACTTTTCAGACTCAGCAACAGTACTTGCTAAGACCGACTCTGATATTTCTTCTATTAGTGAAGATGACTTATCAAAATTAAACTCACAAGGAGAAGATTTAAAATCCAAAGTATACCAATTTAGATTGCAGAGAAATCTTCAAGAAGAAATAAGTCCTAATCTTTTTGATCTCGATACCTATATAGAACAAGTTAAGTCTAAGAAGGAAGAAATAGAAAAAGAAAAGAAGGAAGAAGAACAGAAAAAGAAAGACGAAGAAGTAGCAGCAAAAGCCAAAGAAGCTGCAGATAAAGCTAGTGTAGAATCTGTCGGAAACTCTTACTATAAAGCGTATATTAACGGTAATGAGGCTGGAGTAAAGGCTACTCTTTCTAAGGGTTATCAAGGAGAATATGATTACGCATCTTTGACTCCTTCAAGAAGAACTAATTTCTACCCGAAGAGCTACAGAATAGTTACAGTAGAGAAAGATGGCGACAACTATAAGTTAACATCCAGTGTAACTTATATATCAGTTTATCCAGACTCAAATGGAAATAACGTTGAAAGTATACAGCCAGTTACAGAAATCTACAGAGTAGTTTATTCAACAGATACAGGATCTTGGAAGATAGATGGTCGGGCTGAAAGCTAAAAAAATGACTACGAGAAGGTCAATAAAAAAAAGGAGATCAAGCTTAGCCTACGATGTAGTTTGTATCGGCAGACCAGTTCAGGATAATGTACTAAGCGGAGATGTTTTTAAGCCATATTGCTCACATGGAGTATGTCGTCAGAACATACAGATAGGCGAAAAATTAGCTATTGATGACGTCGACACTTTTTATGGAGGTAATGCGTTAAACGCTTCCTTAACTTTTGCAAGGCAGAATCTATCCGTTGGACTATTGACTCAAGTTGGGACAGATTCGAGATCTAATGATCTTTTAAGCTTAATGATCTCAGAGAATGTAGATAATAATCTAATCTATTCTAGCGATGATGTTAAGATCGGCCATAGTACTATTCTGCTTAGTAAAGACGGAGAAAGAACGATACTAGCTTATCCTGGATCAGAAATTAATCACCAGATTCTACTTTCGACATTAGAAGATGTGGAAACAAGATGGCTGTATATATCTTCTCTCAATTCTTTAGACCTTTTAGAGGGCGCTTTTAGGTACGCCAAAGTTAATCAGGTAAGGGTTGCATTTAACCCTGGAGGCATAGAACTAGACAATCCTGCAGAGACTAAGCTATTGCTACAAGAATCAGATGTTGATGTTTTAATACTAAATAAACAGGAGGCATCAATATTGTTTGGCGAGGCTTCTGCAGTAGATCTTGCAAGACACGGTTGTAACTTTGTTAAAATATGCATTGTAACAGACGGACCAAATGGAGCTCATGCTCATGATGGTCAAATCGGGTATTACCAACCTATATCTGACGATGTCGAAGTAATTGATAGAACTGGGGCGGGTGATGCTTTTGCATCTGGAGTTGTCTCATATTTAGCCTTGGGAAACGATCTTGAGAGTGCATTAGAATTTGGCTCAAAAAACTCAACATCTGTTGTTCAGCACCTTGGTCCTCATGAGGGGATTATCAGGTTAAGGACATATCCTACCTAGTCGGTATCCTAAATCCAAATGTACTTCCTTGACCTTCAATGCTATTAAAAATAATATGCCCATGATGTCCAAGTATGACTTTCTTGGCTAAGTATAATCCTAGACCAGTTCCGTCGGGTCTCATTTTTTGAGCATTACTTGCTCTATACATTTTTGCAAATAGTTTGTGCTGATCTTCTTTTGGTACTCCGATTCCGCTATCTCTTACCTCGAATACAATCCCCTGACTAGTCTTCTTCAGTGTTACGTTAACCTCACCATCAGAGGGAGTATAGTAGAGGGCATTATCAATTAGATTCATCATAACTTGTCTTATCTTAGACTCGTCAGCTTGAATATTTGGGATCTTTTCATCAATTGTAACCCTAAGCTTAACATCCTTGGACTTAAACTGTGCTGTAAGTCCCTCAACCTCACTTTTTAGCAATGTTTTTAAGTTAGTGTCAGACTTCTCGATGCTAAACTTACCACTCTTCAATCGAGATACTGTTAAGAAGTCGTTAATTAAATATGATAACTTTTTAGTGCTTTCTTCAATAATCTTTGCAAACTTCTGCTGATTCTTATTTAGCTTACCAGCATCTCCAGAATTTAAAATTGAAGCATACCCGTTAATTGCACTTATTGGAGTCCTCATTTGATGTGATGCAATTGATAAGAAGTCATCTTTTAGTTCATCGGCTAAGATTAGTTTTTTATTTTGATCCCTCAATTTTCCAGTTGCCAAATCTACTTTGTGTTGGAGCTCTAAGTTAAACAATTTAATTTCTTCGAATCTCATTGCATTCTGCAGTCCTACCACCAATTCTTTAGAGATAATTCTAAGCGCATCAAGATCTTGGGCATTATAACTTTCTCCACTTCTTTTTGGCCCTAAATACATAGCTTTAAAATCGCCAGATGCGAGAACTTTTTTTAATGAACTTGTAGTTTTAGAACCTTCACTCAAATCAATTGCAGCCAACGCATCCATCTCTGTAAGAGATTGGTGCAGACCATCGAACTTCTCCTTATTCATATAATCAGTTAAAACAACTCTGTTGCCGCCCTTGAAATGGTAGTTAATCAGGCTCAATGGTACCTTGGCGTCAGCCTCTCTTATACTCTCCTGTTTGCGGCTGTCTATCGTAATCTCAAAATTCCCATGCTTAACTACCAAAACAAAAAATTCAGTCTTAATATTGTCACCCATAACTTTGAATATTGACGAACTTAATTCACCTACATCACTGCTAGTTATCAAAGCCTGATTGAACTCGTCCAAAAACTTTGGCAAATCATAACCATTTTTAAAAAAAAGACGATCAGTGATTGTATCAAATAGCAGTTTAATCTTATCGTAGAAATATATGGTGCCCACTGTTCCTAGGGCAATCATGAGTAATACGGAAGGCTTAAATTTTTCACCCGGACTTACTATTGGTAGCACTATGCCGTATATTACAAGTGAGTATAAGAAGACTAAAGTTGCGATCGAGAAAAAATACCCCACTAGTCGTACGGCAGATGTCCTTATGTCTAGAAATGCATGCTTGATTATGCTGTATGCAACCGATAGTACAAAAAATATTATTGCAAGATTACTTAAAGTGCTAGCAACTAATGAGTCTGAGAACACTAGAGGTCCGATGAGGTTTGTTACAATTGAAAGTGGCACCGCTACGGCCAAACCAGTTATTACAGTTCTGAGAGAGTCTCTCCTTTTCCCGCCTGCCACCCTATATGTCGAGACAATTCTAATACCTAGACATATGGCTGACGATATGAATATAGCCAACAGTAGATAATATAGACTTCCCGGGACTATACTATATCCCTGGAACAGTCCAGTCGAACCTAACTTCTCATTTACTTTAACTACTCCTAAGCCACTTAGCGATATTACACTTCCAAAGGTAGCAAAGATTATCGCTAAATAGTCATAGGTCTTCTCTTTTGCAGGCTCCAGATCCTTACCGTATGCCGTACCGATGAACAGGCTAAAGAAACTCAATGATAATAAGGGAAAGAAAAAGGCTAACCTGTTAATTAATAGGGCATATGAGCTGGAAGTATTAGAAAAGTGTACTGACAGAACCCACAGTACGAGTGTCATAATAGAAAGCGAGAAGTAAGTTTTTGTGGTTTTCTCTATGTTGTGGGTTACCATTACTAGCCCGACAGAAAAAATAGATAGAATACAGAAAACAATTGGTAAAATTAGACTAGAAGACATAACTTAAGCTTATGCTTAAATTATAGCAAAAAGCTCTATGCTCTTCACTAAGGATTGACCTATTCAGCACCCATGTGTGCTTCTCGCGCACTCTTATCCACGTAATAAACACCAACAGCGCCGAATGCTTTAGACGGATAGTCTATAATCCAGGCCTCGGGGATAGCCCTAATTACATGAGCTCCATAACCATTAACATATAGATTCAATAGCGGATCATAAAGCTTACCATCTTCTCTAGTAGCTCTTATATAGTCATTTGCCAGTAAAGTAACAGCTTTAGTGTCGTTCATGTCTAGCCCATCATACCCATTCTCACCCAGCCACTCCATGAAAAGAGGTAGCCTGCTGGTAAAGTAAGCCTTTTTCAGACCTTCATCTTCTGCTCGTTGCATACCATCTAGTATTAGTTGGAGACTACTAGCTGCGGTGGCTTGGTTAGTATGGGAGACCGCCAGGTTTACTATGTATAAGTTTTTTCCGTCTGCATCATATATAGTCTCAACTGCCCCAGCAGTTGTCATGTCATCATGTTCCTCGCCATTACCCAAGAAGTACTCATCGTCGTTTGAGGTGGTGCAGCACACTAGCATCCCAGATAAATTATCATTTTCATCTGCCAAGACGGTAAACCAACTGCCTAGCAGTTCAACACGTTCAGTATATTTCTGTCTAACGCTCTTTACTGCCTCGCTGCTTGGCTCATCTCCGTATACGTCCGAAAACGTCTCCAGCTCTAGTCTTACAAGTTCATTTATGTCAGATTCTACAGCAGATCTGACTTTAAGAGTTGGAGTTTCTGTATGTGTGGTAGTTGGCATATTAGCTTAAGCTAGTTATCTATATCTGTAATTATACATCAATTTGACTATTTTTACCCTTTTCCTGTGAGTCGGGTTTTGACTCAATTAAGGTCGCTCTCGACCATACTGAAGCAACTATGTCAATGGCGGCAGCCGCTACAGGGAGAGGCCAAGATTTAGCAGGCAGTAAAGCAACTGTAGCCCCCAAAGCGGTAGCCCCCATTCCTACTGCTCCTATGCCATTAACAATAAGCCCGGCGTTCTCTGAATCATATGGCTTATTAATCTCGTCCTGATTCTTATTAGCTGCCCTAGAAACGCCTCTTTTTGCCATGCCCGCGCTCTTAACTGCCCCACCAGCTAAGTAAAGTGATCCAAAAACAGTATATGCGATGCCATAGCCTACGCCTCTTGTCCATAACTCATCCCAATTATCAACTACGTGAGGTATACCCATTGCCACACTACCAGTGACTAGAGCACCAGCAACCCTCTTTTTGTTCCTTGAAAACCAGCCCTCGGAGTGTTGTTCTAATTCCTCACCCATTTCTGATTTATTTTTTGTAGCCTTCATTTTTTACCACCATTGCTAAATCACTAATATTTCGTATACTTACAATAATAGCATAAAACTCTTAAAAAAACAACTATCTTTGGTTAAAATTGACATCAGTTTTCTTGTGCTATACTAACTTTTATATGAGTAATAAGATCGCAGAATACCTCCGAGAACATGTTTCGGGCGAGGTCTCCTCAGATAGTCGAACCCTTGATTTCTTTTCTACCGATGGAAGTGTACTAACAGTTGCCCCAAGATTAGCCGTTTATCCAAAAAATGCGCAAGATGTAAGGAAAGTCCTAAGATTCTGTTGGCGTCTTGCCGAAAAAGGGACTATTTTACCAATTACTGCCCGTGGTTCTGGTACTGATCAGGCTGGTGGCGCTTTAGGAGATGGAATTATCTTAACCCTCCCTGCACACATAAACAAACTCTTAAGTTTAGATGCAAAGACAGGCTTAGTCACAGTCCAGCCAGGCATTAATTACAGATCATTACAGACTACATTAAATAGCCACGGATTATTTTTACCTCCATATCCAAGTAGTATAGATTACTCAACAATCGGAGGAGCAGTAGCCAATAATGCCTCAGGAGTAAGAACTGTTAAATATGGTGATACCCGTCAAATGACTAAAGCATTAGATGTTGTTCTTTCAAACGGAGATACAATTTATACGACCCGCTTAAGCAAAAAAGAACTTGCAAAAAAGAAGTCATTGCATACTTTTGAGGGTGAAATATATAGACAAGTCGATGATTTAATCCACGAAGTTGGTGATTTTTTAGAGCAATCTGAACTAGGAACGACAAAAAACTCCTCTGGATATGCTCTTTCTCAAGTTGTTGGTAAAGATGGATCTTTTGATCTAACTCCACTTATTGTCGGCTCACAAGGAACGCTAGGTGTCGTAACGGCTGCTCAGCTCCAGGCAAGCTTACATAATACAAATTCGTCTATGATTATGGTCGGGTTAACCAGGTTAGAGGATTTATCTGAGTTAAACTTAAATACATTAAGCTTAACACCTTCAGCGCTTGAGATAGTTGATAAGAATTTGCTTAATCAAGTTCACAAATTACAGCCGAATCAATTAAATGGATTACTAGAAGAGCCATATCCGAATTTTATCTTGATAGTCGAGTTCGATGACCAAAAAGAAAAAGATCAAGCAAAAAAAGTAAAAAGATTTAAAGCTTTTGCAGAGGATGTTGAAGCAACCATTCTTGCAGAAACTAATGATCCTGATGACCGTGAAAAAATCTGGCAAGTTAGAAACTCTGCTGCGATAATTATGGGAGAAGTACATAGTGGTAAAGCTGCAGTGCCAATTATTGAAGATGGATGTGTCCCACCAGGAAATTTCACTAAACTTATTTCTGGGACCTATTCATTATTTAGTAAATATAATCTCGATGTGGCTGTATGGGGTCATGCTGGCGATGCAAATATACATCTTCAACCCATGCTAAACCTAAGCATTTTAGGCGATCGCCAAAAAGCATTTAAAATTATGGATGCATACTATGGATTAGTTTTAGATCTAGGCGGAACAATATCTGGAGAGCATAATGACGGACGTTTGCGCGCTCCATATATGAAGACAATGTATCCAGCAAGTATATATGAGGCTTTTGCCAGGGTTAAACAGATCTTTGACCCATATAATATATTAAATCCAGGAGTCAAATTTGGTACTACTAAAGAAGATCTAGTATTAATGATGCGTCATGAGTTTGAGTCAGCCCACTGGCGTAAACGTCTCCCAATGAGTAGTTAGTAAACTAGGCGTTTATTCTTACATTGAGGGTAAAGGGTTGGGCCTCTTGTATACGGAGTTTGATCTTGTTTCTGTTTTTAGCAACTTTAAGATAGCTATAAATTGACCATGCAAGTAGACTACTTATTATCCCAGCACTAATCCAGCAAACATTAGTAAAAGTTAGCTCATAATTTGTGCCCATTATTTTTCCACTAATAATAAAGGTAAAAAGTTTATCTATCATGTGCAAACTTCCTAAAAAGTAAGTTGTAAAAGCAGAAAGAGTAATGATATTGGCCCAATAGCTAATCCTAGAAAGTTTCCAATCAAAAATAGGTGCCTCAACAAATGCATTTAAAGCATAGCTTTCACTTAGTTTTGTAATTGTTTTCTTTCTGCCCATAATAAGCCCCCATATTTAATTAAATTGTTAGTTTTTATTTAGATATTCTATCTTTCTCTGAATTATATTCTTCTCACGTGTATTGGTAAAAGCACTAACGTAATTAAAATAGTTGTGTTATGCACAACTTTGTATGTTTTAATCAAAAAACTCTTTGAAAGAGCTCAACAGCAGCCTTACCTAACAACAGCTGAATCAAGATCCCACTTGCACCAATTGTCCAGCCTATTAATGTCATTAGTCCATCCTTTAAGACTATGCCTGCTGATATTATTACCACTCCAAGTGCCGGAATTGTGTCAAGCCCAGAAAAAGGAGGCGCTGCAATTGTAGCAATTGCCAGTACAGCTACAGATAATCCTAGTAGTATATCTGATAATCTTCCTTTAAAAACCCAACTAAGCCTTGGGTTTGAATATTTTTCTAACCATCTTATTAATTTTACTAATCCAGGCAAAAGTTTATTCAAAAACAATTTGTTTAACTTCATCTTTCTCCAGCGCTTAGGTAGCCACAAGTTTTTTCTCCCCAAAATAAGCTGAGCAGAAAACAATACAGTAATGATCGCAAAGACATCAGTTACACCCCCTGTTGGTATCGGCAGAGCACTTGCCGCCATCATAAACATAAATAAAATTGCAAAAGTCTTATCACCAAAAAAAGTGTCAAGCTCTAGTAGTGATTTTGTATTATCGGACTTTAACCAGTTAGAAAGCTCAAAACTAAAGTCTTTTTCTAATTTAGTTTGCTTTTTGCTCATATTTGATCTTTATTCTAGCATTTCTATAGTCTAAACTAGATAAAGTAAGTTCACCTCTTCTCTCACTTTTTCCTTTCTTCTAAAACTCAGAAAATTCCTATGCTTACCAAGCCACAGCCTTTTAATCGCCAGTCTCACTTTATTACCCTTTTAAGCTTAGTTGTTTTATTGTCAATTTATTTAGGTAAGATATTTACTTTTAACTTTACAATACAAATATCTAAAGTTTGGACTGTAACTTTATTTACTGGAGCATTCTTAATCTATAAATCGAAACATAAATCAGGCAGACTATTAACCCTACTAATATGTACCGGTTTAATATTTATCAGCTCATCAAACTTTCAAAATAGTTTAAAAACTTATGATCAGTTATTTGGGAGACAGTTAAGTCTCATTGCCATCGTTCAAGATGATGCAGCTTATAACCAGTACGGTGATTATGAATTTAATATTACCAAAGTAAAGTTTATAGAAGACCAACAATACTTACCTGGCAGAATCAGAATTAGAACTAAGCAAAATATCGCAGTTTACAGGGGGGATAGTATATTTGTTGAAGGCAAGCTTAAGCCAGCATTAGGATCTAGAACAGGTTCAATCTCGTATGCAAATATTGAAGTCTTAGACTCAAGTCCATCTACTTTAGAAAAAGTAAGGTTAAAATTTTTTGCATCAGTCTATTCGTCCCTACCTGAGCCTCACGCTTCACTGGGCATTGGTTTTCTTGCAGGAGTTAGATCTTCAATTACCAAAGACTTTCAAGATCAATTATCGAGAGTAGGCTTAACACATATTATTGCCGTTAGTGGTTATAACTTAACAATTTTAGTCTTAGCCGTAAGTAAATTGGGTAAAAAACTTTCTAAGTATCAAAGAGCGCTTATATCTTTAAGCTTAATATTTACTTTTTTGTTAATTACTGGTTTCTCTCCAAGTGTAGTTCGAGCAGCAGTAGTATGTATAATCTCAATTTCATGTAGCTTTGTGGGAAGAAAAATATCACCACTAAACTTAATCTTAATATCCGCAGCAATTACATCTATCTTTAATCCCACCTATCTTTTAGAGGACATTGGTTGGTGGCTTAGCTTTTTAGCATTTTTCGGAGTCTTAATATTAGCTCCCGCAATAACAGATCAAATATATAGAAACAAAGATAAAAGACCAGGATTAATCATCTCAATGATTATAGAGTCTGTATGCGCCCAAATAATGACGGCACCGCTCATCGCACATGTATTTGGTACGTTTTCAGTAATATCCATTTTAGCCAACATACTAGTTGTGTCATGGATTCCTTTCATTATGCTCTTAGTTTTAATTGTAGGAGTTATCGGTATGTATGATTTTGAGCAGCTAAGATTTATAGCTCTACTGCCTAAAGTTATTTTAACGCCAATAATCATAGTGATTGAAAGATTGTCTTCCCTCTCTTGGGCTTCTATACAACTTAAGTTTAGTCAACTTGGTATGGTAGTTTGCTATCTATTAATTGGTGTCCTAATAAGATTATTAAATAAAAAGATAGTGAGAAGAGAATAAGCCTAATTATGGTAAGCTTAAAGTGCAAATGAAGAAAATTTTGACACACATTTCGCTAGTACTTTTTAGTTTAATATTTAGCCTAGGCTTCTTAAGTAATCCTAAAAATACATATGCGACACAGCAGACAGTTATTCTAAAACCAACAAAAGCCGAACTTGGTGTAGTCAAGATCTACCCTTTTGGTTCTTCAGCGCCAAGCTCAATTTATAGTAATGGTGGCACAGATTTAGCAAACTCTCTTTCTGAGGACGGACAGTTTGCTTTACTTGATCCTTCAATATCCGGTCCAATAGGATCACCCGGCACAAACTCTATTGTAATGTTAGATTATCAAAAAGATGTGATTTGTTTGGGTTCGCAAATCGAACAAGTAGTAGTGCATGCTATATGGAAGTCTGATATCGAACAAACACAGCCAACTTCCGCTGCTATATTAGTCACCACCGAAGATTACCAAGGTTACCCGAGCTTTGATATTAAGATGAGTGAGGATTCGTCTCAGGCTTCTTTAGATTCCAACGCTTTTGGTGGGTTGGTAAATCCAGCAGCATTAAATATCGAAGGAGCAAGTTTCTCTGGATTACTCAGTAATGAGTTGACAGAAAGCAGCTCTCCTGTCCAGATAATTCCATCACAATCACAGCTATCTAACCCATTGACAAAAATTGCAATAAGCATGGGAGAAACTGAACCAGAAGTGGTCACAGGTCTTTTGGACTACGCTTATTTAGAGGTGACTTATGACGATGCAAATTGTTCTCCAGAAGGGATTGGCATATCAACGGTTAAGCCACCAAAAACAGGGTCAGTCTTAACCGTAGGTATAATAATCGCTGCTAGTATTACTGCAATAGGTACATCGATTTTTGGAGTTAAAAAGACTAAGCTTAAACATCGTATTACTGAAAGAGAGTAGACTTTTTAGCTCTGTTAAGCTACAATATTAAATCGTAACACTGAACAATACTACACTTAATAAGATTAAATAGAAAATGGCAAAAAATACAGTCCCTAAGAGGCGAACCTCACACAGAAAAACTGGCCTTAGAAGGTCTCATTTAAGGTTAACACTAGCTAGAGCTGTTAATAGCAAGAGTCCGGTAAAAGCTTTTACCACAAAAAAAGAGAGCGGTAAAAAAGTCACTTCTCAAGTCCGAGCAAAAAAGTAAATATAAATCACTTCAATTTCACCTGACATTAGGTTAGAATTAAGCTAGTTATGGCGGCAAACCGGCACCTTGGCAGAATAGTAGCAATGCAGGCTCTTTACGAGTACTTTGTTCGGAGTAGTCTTAAAGATCCTAACCTTGCCATTGAAGATATATCTGCTAGAGCCCTTTCTGTCCATAGAGAAAACATTCAAGACACTGAGTTTGTTAGTAATGTAATAATCGGTGTAGTAAATAAACAAGAAGAGCTGGATAATCTTTGGCTACCATTCGCGACAAACTGGCCTCTTGATCAAATACCTATGGTAGAAGTGTCTATCATTCGTCTTGCAGTATATGAACTAAAGTTCCCATATCAAGACGTCCCCTATAAAGTTGCCATTGACGAAGCCGTGGAGCTGGCTAAACAGTTTGGTGGGGATAACGCTGCTAAATTTATCAATGGTGTACTCGGTAGTGTTTACAAAAGTATATCTCAAGATCAGAAAACCAAAACAAAAAACGTTAAAACTAAGTAATATAAATAACCAATAATAAAAATGTCTCAAAATCAAAAGAGTAATAAAAGAGTAAACTACTCCAATAATCAAGAGAGCAAAAATTCTTTTAGCAAAAGAGAAGATAAATTTAGCACTGAAGGACAAAACAAGCAACTTAAGTCGACTTCTCCACTAAAAAGCTTCGGCAGAATTGTTAAAAGACCTCTTATAAAAGAGGCTGTTAAAGAGGTAACTGCTGGAGGGGTGGTTTATAGGATAAATAAAGCAGGGGTTATAGAAATATTACTCGCTCAAGACTCAAGGGATAGGTGGACCATACCTAAAGGCCATGTAGAACCAGGAGAGATTACTAGCCAAACTGCAGAAAGAGAAGTTAGAGAAGAGACTGATCTTCAGGAGATGAAAGTTTATGAGCACTTGGGTAAATCCACTTTCCAGTATAGACGCCAAAATACTTTAGTATTAATGACTATGCACATCTTTTTAATTGAAGCACGAGGAGATACCTCTGCAATTAGAACAGTCGATCCATGGATGAAGAGTATTGGGTGGTTTGAGTTCTCTACCGCGCTCGACTTAATACAGTATGAGGCAATTGAGACATTAATGTTAGTAGGATTAAGAAAAATAAGAGAAAGAAC
Organism: Candidatus Nomurabacteria bacterium; assembly: GCA_023898665.1. Classification (NCBI taxonomy): domain Bacteria; phylum Candidatus Nomuraibacteriota; species Candidatus Nomurabacteria bacterium. Next base: position 623,990 of record CP060233.1, on the reverse strand, counting down.
TCCTGGAGCTAAAATATCTGCTTAAAGATTTAATAATTTGCTAAACTGGATATAAAAATATGCCACGACAAAGTTTAAAACCAAAACCTCAAGAAGTACCTCATGGGGTTCAATCTCAGAAATCAAATCAAAATTCCGGAATATTCTTCCAAGGTGTTGATATGTCAGATTATCAAACTTTCTGTAAAGAAATTATTAAAAAAGAGTTTTCAAACCTAGGCTTATTACTAAATGCTTTTACTCACCGGAGCTATGTAAATGAGCATAAGAAATCTAAATTTAAAAACAACGAGAGATTAGAGTTCTTAGGAGATGCAGTGCTAGAGTTGGCAGTAACTAGATATCTCTACTCAAAATATCCTGATGAGCCAGAAGGAGTACTAACAGCTTGGAGATCTGCTTTAGTCCGTACAGAAAGCATTGGCGCAGTTGCTGACGCCCTAGAAATGGATAAGCTCCTGAGATTAAGTAAAGGAGAAAAATTAAACCTTGAGAGGTCTCGTCTACAAATACTTGCAAATACTTTTGAGGCATTTGTTGGTGCGCTATATCTTGAATTCGGTTTTGGAACTGCAGAGCAGTTTATATCAGATAATTTACTAACCAAAACTCAGACTATGATAGAAACTGAGAGTTGGCGTGATCCAAAGTCTATACTGCAAGAACTAGCTCAGTCCAAGTTTGGTGTTCCACCTGTATACAGAGTTTTGGATGAATATGGTCCAGACCATGATAAAAGTTTTACTCTGGGTGCGTTTATAAAGGGTAAAATATATGGTCAAGGCACTGGACACAGCAAACAAACTGCACAACAAGCCGCCGCCAGTAAAGCTCTAGAGGAGTTAGGCGCTTAGATGGAGTAAATAGGCACTCTATTTTACTATCAGTTTACTCATCTTCATTTTTCTAATAGTAAATACGGTTATAGCAGTTAATGTACATATTAGAATGATTACAGCAAGCATTATTTGATTTACTAAACCAGACCTTGGTATCTTAGGTGTTATTGTTTGTGTACTTTGACTATTGTCTGCTAGTTCAAGACTTATAAGCTCAGTGGGAAAGCCAGTGCTATTTCCACCTCCATTTACTAAAGTGTCTGTATCAATAGAGAGCGCCCAAATCACTTTCGTTTTTTCTATATATGACATATACATAATATACTTTTTACCTATTTGTTCTGTTATTCTATAGCTTCCATCAAGATTAAGCCTTCCTATAGACCCTGTATATCCGTCATGAATATCAACAGAATAAAACCAGATTTCTCCATCTTTACCCACTGCTAGATTACTGAAGTAAGTTGTGGGCGCTTCAAACTTGTCGAATGAGTTATCGGAATTAATACGTATAAACTGATAACCACTATCGTTTGATGTTGTTGCCCAGTAGTTTCCATCTTTTGCCAGAACTGGTTTACTTAAAATTCCACCTCCACTAGCAATGCTTGTGTATACTCCACTACTTTTATTTAGATATCCAAATGATTTGCCATTATTGTCGAAGGGTACACCATAGTATCCAATTAATGTATCAGAAATCTGATACAAACCGCCTATATACCCTAGATCAGTTTCATAGGTATTAATTATGGATCCGTTTACAGGATTTATCCTTACTATTATGCCCCCAGGAGCACTATTACACACATCTATATCGCCTCCATAACCCCAAAGCTCCCCATTTGGCATAAACTCAAGTCCAAATAGTGCAGCATCACATCCATTAGCTTGTAGGCTGGGTAAGACGTAGTCAAATTTTTGACCTGTGGGCGTTATTTTATGTATGTAGTTGGTGCTACTTCCAGTGTAATTATTAACGTCAGCAACTTCTGTATCAGTAAACCAGATGTTATCGTCAGAGTCTATAGCGGTAGTCCCGAGGCTAGCTCTATCTTGTATATTTGGGCCAACACTAGGTATTGGATCTAACTTATATTGATTATTTAGAGGATCGAAAGTGACTATATTAAATTCATTTTCATTATTCGTACCCTCAGTTTTACCTGTGCGGAAGATAATCTTTCCCTCAGATGTAGTTACAAAGTTATTAAAAATTATATTTGGAACTTTATTATCTGATGGATAGCTAGTTATATTTGATATATAACTTTCAGCTCTTGTGCTTCCGGCTATAACAAGAGCAGAAACTAAAAGACTAAGTAATGTGAGGACGATTTTCTTCATTTCATAAATTAACTATACACTACAAGAGGTGATCACCACGTATATGTGTTATTAAAACGGTGCAAACGTTACTTAGTTCAGGCAAATTAGCAAGTACTCATGGATCTAAAACGAGCACCTTGCCGTTATCTTCGATAACTAAGCAAGCGTGCTCGTATTTTGTAATTTTTATAAAATCCTAGGCTTGGTGCGGGTGGAGAGAATCGAACTCTCATCGCCTGCTTGGAAGGCAGGAATAATAGCCATTATACCACACCCGCATCACTGTTATATTGTAACATAGAGTATATAGTTATGTTAAACTTAAGTAATATGAATCTAAAAAAACTAGATAACAAAGGATACACAGCTTTAGAACTATTAGTTGTAATAGTAATATTTTCCGTTCTAGGTATATTATTTTCATATTTACTCAGACAAAATGCAGCAGATGCTCGTGATGTCCAACGAAAACGTGATATTAGTGCGATTTACTTTGCCCTAGAGGCTAATAAAAAAGATGGTCAGTACCCTGAAGTCATAACTCAGGATAACTTAGTTGGTATAGATCCAGAAGCACTCGTTGATACAAATGGTATTATGCTTGGCAACTCAGGAGCAGAGTATAGATACTATCCGGCAGACTGCAGTAATGCTCTTTGTAAATCTTACGAGCTTAAAGTTACCTTAGAAAAAGAAGCAGAATTCATCAAAAAATCAGCCTCTTAAATATTTAATTAAATTAATTCTCTATAAAATTGTTGTTAAGTTTAGAGCTACTTTGCACTTAACTTATCATTTAAAATACTATACAAAGAGAGGTAGCAAACATGGCAGCAGGTACAACTGGTGGAGATTTATATTCTGGTAGTTTTTCCCCATCACCAACTTTGGATGATTTTCTGGGTGTTGAGCCATCAGATGAAGATCTAGAGTCAATCGAAGCAGATTTGGGTGGAATGGATACTGAAGATTGTCCTCCAGGCTATACTGACGAGGCGGAAGAGGCGCTTCGAAAACATAAATCAGAACATAGGGCTAGTAATGCTGGCTCTTTTGCTTCAAAGTCTAAAGTGTTAAGAGACGGAATAGAATCAAATGGATGGCAAGATTTTGCCAATTGTTTAGGGACTGATCCCGAACTTTTCTTTCCTGAAAGAGGGGCATCTACTAGAGAGGCCAAAGAAGTATGTAAAGGATGTGCAGTCAGAGAGGATTGTTTAGGTTACGCAATGTCTAAAGGAGAAAGGTTTGGCATATGGGGAGGATTAAGCGAACGTGAACGTAGACGTATTAGAAGTCAAAGAGCAATTGCTCGGCGGAAAGAGTTGGAGCAAGAAGTGGCAAAAGCATCAAGTGATTCTTCAACTTAATATTCTAATAGTAAGATAAAACCATATATCTATATGTGCCTTTTACTGAGGTAGATGATATAATAGGGTCATATGCATACACATTCGAGTTCTAAAAATAAGCTTAAATCAAACTTAATTATTGTAGGCCTTCTGGCCTTTACATCCCTTTTAGGTTGGCTCTATTACCAATTTACTGGCAATATATTCGGAGTCTATTATTCAGTCCTTTTCGGAGCAGTTTACGCTTTAATCAGCTACTTTACAGCCTCTAAAGTTGCTCTTAAGCTTAATAGAGCCAAAGAAATCTCAAAAAAAGACTATCCGAAGATCTTTAAAATGGTTGAAGGTCTAACAAAAAAAGCAGGACTGCCGATGCCAAAGCTCTATATTGTAAACGATTCTGCGGCTAACGCTTTTGCAACAGGAAGATCTCCAGAAAAAGCCCACGTAGCAGTAACGACCGGAATCTTAGAAGTTCTATCAGACGAAGAGCTAGAGGCTGTACTTGCGCACGAGATCTCACATGTCAAAAACTACGATATTCGTCTAATGATGATTGTATTTGCTTGCATTACATCACTAAACTTAATTCTCGACTTCTTCTTACGTTCAGTATTATTCGGAGATGATAACCGTGGTGGCTTCTTAAGCTATATTGTAATCTCAATTCTCTCTAGCTTTGTTGGAATATTAATCCAAGCCGCAATCTCTAGGCAGAGAGAATACGCAGCGGATCTCTCAGGGGCTGAGATAACTAACCAACCAAAACAACTTGCTAATGCTCTTAGGAAGATCAGCACTAAAGGATCTAAACTTAAAGTTCAATCTAGTGCTACTGCTCATCTATTCTTAGCAAATCCTCTAAAGGCCTCGTCTCTATCTAAATTATTTTCAACACACCCTCCAATTGAAGAGCGCATTAAAGTTCTAGAAAGTCTTTAAAAATGCCTGCTAATAAAAAGCTTGGTCAGCACTGGTTGCAAGATCCATTAATTCTGCAAGCAATTGCTGACTACGCTAAGCTTAATAAAAGTGATTTTGTCGTTGAGGTCGGACCAGGTTTAGGTACTCTCACATCTAAACTTTTAAAATCTGATGCTAAAGTTTTAGCAATAGAATTTGACGAAAAGCTAGCATCAGACTTACCAAAAAGCTTCCCAGGCAAAACTAATCTAGAAGTTGTAAATTCTGACATACGAACTTTTAACTTTGAGGAGCTCCAAAAGAATTACAAACTAGTAGCAAATCTACCTTACTACATCTCAGGTATATTTTTTAGAAACTTAATTGAGATGAAGAACAAGCCGTCACTGGCTGTAGTTTTAGTCCAGAAAGAGGTCGCAGAAAAAATGGCGCAGTCTCCAGAAAACGGTAACTCAAATAAACTTGCTATGCTTATAAACTACTTCTATAAAACAGAACTTGGGATTATTGTAGGTATAGAATCATTTTCTCCTCCGCCTAAAGTTAAATCTCAAGTTATTATTCTAGAACCAAGAGAAGAAACATTGTTTAACATAGACTTTAAAAGATATTCTCAACTTGTTAAGTTTAGCTTTTCGTCACCCAGAAAGACTCTAGTCAATAATCTCTGTGCAGGTCTTAGAATATCGAAACAAGAGGTCTCTACAAGATTGACCCAATTAAACTTAAACCTAGAGACCAGAGCAGAAGAATTAAGTTTAGAACAATGGCAAAAGTTATTCAGAATACTCGCTTAAGTTATAATAAATAAGATGCGTAGTATTTTTAAAATTTTAAAATTCTCTGGTCATTTATGGCGATACTATCTTGCAATTGGGCTTTTAAGCTTAACAGTAGCCATGCTCGGGCAAGTAATGCCGCTGATAACAAGAGAATTAATAGACGGCTTTAGTTCGGGAAGTCTTGTCAGGAACTCAGCGCTATTATTAGTTCTTGCCATATTTATAGCAGACATTGCTCAAACACTTCTTAATAACGTAAATGGATATTTTGGTGACCAGTTAAGCTTAAAAATATCAAACTTTCTTTCAGATAAGTTCTATGAAAAGATTTTAAAACTACCTCAGAATTACTTCGACCAAGAATTAACCGGAACCATTGTCTCTAAGCTTAATCGCTCAACAACAGGTTTGGCCGCATTTATGCAGGCTTTTTCTAATAACTTATTAGGATTCATAGCAACTACTGTATTCTCCCTATTCTTTATATTTAGTATTAGTTGGGTTGTGGGACTAGTTCTTCTTGCAATTTATCCTGTTTATATTCTAATGACAGTTAGAAGTTCCGGTACTTGGCAAAATTATGAGAACCAAAAGAACGAATTAAAAGATATCGCTGCTGGACGTTTTCAAGAGGCAATAAGTAACATAAAGACTATCAAAAGTTTTGCATCAGAGGATAGCGAGCATAAGTATTTTAACTCAACTTTGGAGAAGCTTACTCCAATACATAAAAAGCAAAGTATTTTCTGGAATAGGAAAGATGTCGAGAGAAAAGTTGTAGTAAACATAATATTCGGCCTTGTCTTTATAGCTATTGTTCAGCAACTTTATTCTGGAGCAATCACAATTGGTGATACAGTTGCACTAATTCAATTCTCGCTTTTAGTAAGAGTTCCAATCTTCATGATCTCATATTTAGTAAGTCAGCTTCAGGCTGCAACTGCTAGCTCCAGAGACTACTTCATAACTTTAGACCAGGTTGAAGAAGATAGATCTGCCACAGAAATCATAGATAAAATAAATGGTGAGATTAAGTTTAATAATGTCGAGTTTTCATACAAAAAAGGTGAGTCAGTTTTTAAAAACATAAACTTTGAGGTCAAACCAGGACAAAAAGTAGCTCTTGTTGGAGAATCAGGCCAAGGTAAATCAACGTTAGCACACCTACTTCTAAAGCTTTATCATCCATCATCAGGAACAATTCTCCTAGATGGTCACGACCTAAATAATCTAGAGACAGTATCGCTCCGTAAACAAATCGGTTTAGTCTTACAAGAACCCGCACTTTTTTCCGGAACAATTACAGAAAACATAGCTTACGGAAAACCTAAAGCTAGCAAAAAGCAGGTTATGGAAGCAGCAAAAGCTGCCAATGCAGACGGGTTTATCTCTAAATTCAAAGATGGTTACAACTCTTATATCGGTGAGCGTGGAGTTAAGCTTAGTGGAGGTCAAAAACAGCGCGTAGCAATTGCTAGAACCATTTTAAAAGATGCACCAATTCTGATCCTAGATGAAGCAACAAGCTCACTAGATTCTAAAGCCGAGAAAGAAGTACAAATTGCTCTTGATAATCTTATGCATAACAAGACTACAATTATTATTGCGCACAGGCTATCAACAATCTCTGGTGCGGATCTTATTGTAACTTTAAAGAATGGTCAGATAGATGAAGTTGGCTCACCAAAAGAACTCGCCAAAACTGGTGGGGTTTACTCAGAGCTTTTAGAGCTCCAAAACTCTGGCACAAAAGAAGCCAAAAAGAAGCTAGAGAAGTTCGACATCGGCTAAGCAAGCTCGTATACAATCTTTATAAAAGTTTGGTAAGTTTACTTCATCTAGTTCGCCTATCTCTAGCCACCTATATTCTGAGTGCTCAAAGCTTAACCTAGGTTCAAATTCCTGTTCAGCATAAAAAGCAAAGCAATATCTTTCCGCAGGCTTTCCATCACGCACCTTGGACTGAGTATCAATCAATTTAAGCTTAGTAGGGTCGACTTCGTAGCCAGCTTCTTCTAGACATTCTCGTGAAGCTGCATCCTCTAAACTCTCGCCAAAGTCTTTTGCTCCACCAGGGATATCCCATCTATGTGGATGATAGATGACCTTCCAAGAGCGCTTTAATACCAGGACTTTCGTCCCGCAAATAATTGCGACCTTGCACATCACCTTTTTATCTTCTTCCAAAGTTTTCTATATATTAACTTTCTCTACGTCCCATCCACCAAGAGGTAAAAGATCTTTAAGTTTAACTGACTTTGAGGCAGAAAGAACTACTTCAATATCTCCTCCATCTTCTACGATATTGTACATATAGTGTCTGCATGCACCACAAGGTGGTAAAACAAATAACTCCTTCTTTGGGTTATTATTCCAAACTGCAACTACCTTTTTTATTTTGTACGACTTGTTTGTAAACATATTACCAATAGCAATTCTTTCTGCGCAGCATCCTAGACCGGATCCGAAGTCTACGGAAACTCCTTTGAATACATTACCATCGCTAGTTAGTATCGCAGCGCCAACATCACCAACGCAGTCATCACCAATCCTTAAAGGATTAAGGACTTCTTTTGCCTCTTTAATCAATTCTAGGTTATTCATTATGTTATAAATTATATCAGTCGTTTAAATTCTTCTTCGTCGATTACTTTAGTTCCGAATTGTTCGGCTTTTTTGAGTTTTGATTCGCCAACACTTCCTCCTGCTACTAAATAAGTTGTGCCTTTTCCAACTGAGCTTTGGAAAGTTCCACCAAGAGCCCTAATCTTATCGGCAGCTTCTTCTCGGCTCATTCCACTGATACTTCCAGTTATCACAAAGCTTAAGCCTTCAAGCTTGCCACCCCTAACTTCTTCAACTTCTTGAGGTTCAACTTTATTCTTTTTAAACTTTTCTAGCAGTTCTTTGTTCTCAGGATCCCCAAACCAGGCCAAAATACTTTCTGCTACAACCTCTCCAATTCCTTCAACTTCTAATAATTCTTCCAGATTAGCTAAGCTTAATCTTTCTAATTTTTTAAACTTCTCAGCAAGATCAATTGCAGTCTGAGATCCAACCTGTCTTATACCTAAAGCATAAATAAATTTAGCTAAAGGTGGATTCTTTTTCTCGCTAATCGCATCAATTAGATTTCTGCTAGAAACTTCCGCAAACCTTTCTAAATTTAGAACATCCTCATATCTCAGGGAATAAAGATCAGCAGAATCTTTAATTAACTTAGCATCAAGCAAAGCCTCTACATTCTTTTCTCCCATACCTTCAATATCTAAAGCTCCTCGCGAGGCAAAATGTTGAATTCTCTTACTCACTCTTGCTGGGCATGAATTATTAGGACAGCGCCAAACAGCCTCATCTTCTTTTAGTTTAGTTAAAATAGTATTACACTCTGGGCAGTTCTTAGGGAAGCTAAACTCTTTCTCATCACCGGATCTTAAATCTTTTAAACTCTCAATTACGGCCGGAATTATATCTCCTGCTTTTTCTACAATTACAGTATCACCAACTCTAATATCTTTACGCTTAATCTCACTATCATTATGAAGTGTAGCCATAGAGACTGTAGTGCCCGCTAAGTTTACTGGTTCTAAAATTGCTACAGGAGTAGCAGAGCCCGTTCTACCGATACTTACAAAAATATCTCGAACTTTAGTTGTGCTTTGCTCGGCTGGATACTTAAATGCCACGGCTCCACGCGGAGCTTTACCAACAACTCCAAGTTGAGAATATACTTTTCTATCATTAATCTTAATAACAAAACCGTCTGTATTAAACTTAAGAACCTGTCTTTTTTCTGACCAACTGCTTATGTGTTTTTCTAAAGAATCGATATCTTCAAAGGTTTGCCAGGCTCCAGAAGTCTTAAAACCTAATTTCTTAAAACTCTCATAAACTTCTTGGTGAGTTGCTATGAAGCCATCATGGATTAAATCGTAAGCAAAAAAAGTAAGAGGTCGTGCGGCCACAAGTTTAGGGTCGAGCTGTCTGATGGTTCCAGCAGCTAAGTTTCTCGGATTAGCGTAAGTTTTAGAACCTTCTTCTTTAAGCTTAGTATTTAATTTCTCGAATTCATCTTTAAAGATAACAATCTCTCCACGAACTTCAGTTCTTCCTTTGCTAAAATCTTTATAGTCATTAAGCCTAAGCGGAATACTTTCTAAAGTTTTAATATTATTAGTCACATCTTCACCAATAAAACTATCACCACGAGTTGCTCCTCTAACAAGTAGTCCATCCTCGTAAACTAGAGAACACGCCAAGCCATCTAATTTAATGTCGGCAAAAAACTCTAACCTTTCATTAGGAGTAAATTTCTGAACTCGCGCTTCCCAAGCCTCAATTTCTTCTTTGCTGAAAACATCATTTAAGCTTAGCATTCGAGTTGCATGTTGAACTTTTTTAAAACCTTTAGCAATCTCACCCGGAATACTCTGCGTAGGTGAATCTGGAGTTACTAGATCTGGAAACTCTTTTTCTAACTCAGCTAATTCGTGTTTTAAGCTATCTGCAGCAGCCTCACTCATAGTGCTCTCATCAAGCACGTGGTAACGATAGCGATAATCATTAACTAACTCCCTAAGCTTATGAATTCTTTTTTCAGCAGATCTTTTATTCATCTATACTAATTAAGTTTAGCAAAGTGTATATTAAAGCATGAAAAGATTGGTATCATCTCTCCTAACTGCAATCTCAACTGCAAAATCTTTTTGAAAGCCCGGTTTTATAATATAAGCACCTTCAAAAGTGTCTAATGACTCCCCTGCACAAGTAGGTTCTACACAAGAATATCTCCCAGCGCCATCAGTCCACTCAATTAGATTTGGCAATCCACTAGTTAAAATAACAACTTCTAAATCACTTTGAGTTCTTATTGTCTGTATAGCAGATATTCCCATTCTTCTAGCTGTATCTGATCTTCTAGGTGTATTCATATGAAGCGTTTGATCAAATAGCTCATCAAAATATGGGTGAAATCCTGGAGCTACAATTATATCTCTATCAGATTTAGGAATGTCTCCTGCTCGACTTCTTGTGTTTCTTAAACTTAACATGGCGCAAAGGGTCGCATCGAACCTTTTGTCGCCAGCTTGTAGAATCTTATACTCAATCTGTTGCACTAAGCCACTAAATGGTCCTTCAGTCTGCACATGCGATAAACTAACCGAGCTACTACTTTCTGCATTGACCTCCCACTCAACATCTCTTGCATAACCGTGCTGGGGTTGTCCTAGTGCTTTCATTGAGTCGGGGAGACCAAAGTATGGAGAGCATAGATGCATACCTCCTCTTGTTTTTTGTGCACCATCCACATCAACAACTTGTTTTGGATAGAATACATTCATTCCATTTAGAGTTAGTTCTGCAACATGGGCCCCGGCCGGATCTACTAATGCCCCTAAACCTTTTCGAAAATCTTCGGCACCAATTCTAATTAGCTCTCCCATATTAACTATATATTATACAATATTATAGAGAAAGTTAACAGTTTTTATTTGGTTAGTCGTCTAAATGTTTTGCTCTTGGGCTCCTTCAAGAAGTTTTAAGTAAAGCTTGTACATCATCACATGTATAAGCGGTAGAGCGATTAAAAAGAAGAGGTCTAAGCTTAAGTTGGCAAATCTTGGTAAGTAAGTAACAAGAAGAAGTAAAAGAATTAAGTAGCTAAGGAAGATAAATAATATAAATACAGTGAGATGTCGTACCACCTCTAATCTTCTTCTAGAGACCATAATTCTTACTGCTTGCATGGCTTTTGTTGGGTAGACTCCAGGTACTGTTACGGCATAAAGAGAAATTATTGCCGTAGGTATAAACCAGAAAGTAAGTAGTCCAAAAAAGATTAGTACTATTGTCGCTGTATATTTTTCTAGGGCTCCAATAAACAGTCCTCGAGACATGCCGATATTATAAATTACTCCGACTAAAGTAAATGGGATGAGCTGGATAGCTATAAAACACATATTTAATACAAAAGGCACTAAATTGCTTGTTCCGTTATATAGAGCATCACGAGCTCTTAACTTATAGCCCTTGTGCAAATTTCTGATCGTATAAATAAATATCAAGCTAAAAATTATTGCTAGGAAGAATTGCGCCCAGCGAGCAAAATCAGTTGCATCACTCCTGTAAGTAAATAAAGCCCCAGATAAAGTTTTAAACTTATCTGCTATGCCTGGGCTAGCTCCTGAGTCATTAGCCTGTTTAAACAAATCTGGCAAATTTATATTTGGAGTTGCATATGCTAACAAAAAATAAACCCCAATATAGCTGAGTAAGATTATGGTCAGAGTCTTCCAATGCTCACCAATAAACTTCAGGCTATCAGCAATAAGCTTAGTACTTTTTTCAATTTTTTCAATTTTTTGTTTTTTGGATTTTTTAAAAGACTTTGGCGCTCCCTCAATCTTTCTATTATCAACTTTTCTCTTTAACCAGTTAGAGAACTCTTTATACATTAATTTAAATTCTTTTTTTATCTTTGAAAGAATATTTGTATTTTTTTTATTAGCTTTATTTTTACTAGGAATATTTGATGCCATAGGTGATTAAGTTAATTTTAGCATATAGAGAGTTTCATCACTGTTATAATAAGAATAATGATATTCAAAAAGAAGACAGTTTGGGATAAGCTCCCAAAGCCGTTTACGGTTCTTGCCCCAATGGAGGCTGTAACGGATACAGTCTTTCGAAGAGTGGTGATTAAAGCCGGGCGTCCGGATCTCTTTTTTACAGAATTCACCAATGCCGAAGGTTGGAACTCCAAACAAGGTAATCACGTAGTTGGTAGGAGACTTAAGTTTAAGAAAGTAGAGAAGCCACTCATTGCCCAAATTTGGAGCTCTAGCCCAGAAAACGTCGCCAAAATGGCTAAAGACCTTAAAAAACTTGGCTTTGACGGCATCGATCTTAATATGGGTTGCCCTGTCAAAACTGCCACTAAGCACGAATCCGGCTCTGCATTAATTCGTAACCCAGAGTTAGCCGGCAAAATGATTCAAGCTGCAAAAACTGGCGGTCTTCTTGTTTCAGTCAAAACACGTTTAGGTTATTCAAAAGTAGAGGAGTGGCCAGAATGGCTCGGGTTCTTACTAAACCAAGATATCGCAGCGCTTACAATTCACGCAAGAACAAAAAAGGAGATGTCTAAAGTTCCCGCACACCATGAATTATTCTCAAAGATAGTTAAGCTTAGAGATCAAATATCTCCTAATACTTTGATTATCGGCAACGGTGATATTATGTCTAAAACAGAGGGCTTAAGCTTAGCTAAAAAACATAACTTAGATGGCGTAATGATCGGGCGTGGAATATTCCAAAACATCTACTGTTTTAGAGATGAGCCTAGATCTGGAACAAAAGAAGAGTTAATTGAGATGTTAAATTACCACATCCAACTTTTTGAAGAAGAGCTAAAAGAACATCCAGAAAAAAAGTTTGAGCCATTAAAAAGATTCTTTAAAATTTACATCAGAGACTTCGACGGCGCAGGTGATCTGCGGGCTAAACTCATGGAATGCAAAAGCCTAGAAGAAGTGAAAATCTTGCTTAAAACACAAATGTAAAATGAGCGATTTTAGGGACACATACGCAATTTCTAGGCCAACAGTTGATGATGTATCAAAGACCAAGGAACTAACTAGAGTTCTGATAAAGAGTAATGGTATATACAGGATTAACAATAGCCTAAACAACATACTCAACGTAAAGCCGGATTACGGAATAAATTCATTAAAGAATAAAGCAGGATCCTGGGTAGATCTGCTTATGGATATTGATACTAAAACTTTATATAAAATAAGGAAATGGCTCAAAGATTTTACAGTTGAAGTTGCTAATTCGGGTAATTTTAAAGAGGTGCACTTTAAAGGAGACACAGATTCAATGGTGGCCGACTTTAAGTCAGCATCTATAAAGCTTCATGAGGAAGGATACTTGAGGGTATCTCCTCGAGTAAGATTTAAGGCCCATAGACCCATCATTATGGGTGCAAGGCTAACTCCCTTATTACGAGATGTGGGCGCAAGCTATAATATTGCGAATAAAGCAATTGAGCTTAACTACCCATACTATAGAGTTGATGAAGAGCTTATATTCCATGAACTTTGCCATGCCTACTTACAGTCTTTCGTTGAAGGGTCATTCTTTAATAAGTTCCCTAGCATAGTCGAAGGTACTACAGAGCTTATGGCATTAAGGCTGTTATCAATATCAAGAAACGAAACATTAAAAAAGAGCATACCGAGAACACATACATATTTTGCTCGTACAGAGATAGTCAAATTATTATGCAATAGGAGCAAGGGTAAGATTATTGAGGAAGATTTTGTATGGGCAACATATGATAGGAGATGGTTAAAAAAACTTCAAACTAAGCTTAATAATTGTTACGGAAATGTTCTTGGGACCAAAGACGTACTTAACTATATCGAGAAAAAACTTAAGTATAAGAAACATAATATCTTTAACGATGATTTCTCGAACTTATCTTTAAAGGTTCTCTCTGATCTTAAAGTAAAACTAAAAGCTTTATAGCTCAAGAATAATCTATTTTAAGCTTCAGCATTATGGCTTACATTTACCACATCCTGGAGCTCTTCAAGAGCATCAATAATCTTTTCTAATTTCTGCGTCGCCTCTTCATCAATAGGAACATGATTTTTAGGCTCCCAGCTGAGCTCAGCACTTTCAGTCTCCAAGCCCGCCTCGTTTAACTTAAGTTTAACAGAGTGCAGATCTTTCGGGTCTGTATATGCAACAATAATGTCGTCTTCCTCATTAGCATCTTCAGCTCCAGCTTCTAGTACCTCTAAAAGCGCATCTTCTCCGCTAGCCTTAACTACAATTACACCTTTTCTTTCAAACTGGAAAGCAACGCTTCCGCCCTCTCCAATACTGCCACCAAACTTAGAGAATGCATGTTTAACTTCTGGATAGGTTCTATTACGATTATCAGTTGCGCATTCAACCATTACAGCAACACCAGCTGGTCCGTAGCCTTCGTATAAAACTTCCTCTAGTTGAGCAGCATTCTTATCAGAAACTCTTTTAATCGCTCGCTCAATGTTGCTCATTGGCATGTTAGCGGCCTTGGCTTTTTCAATCACCGCGGCAAGAGATGGATTAAATAGAGGATCAGTACCTGCGCGAGCAGCAACTGCGATTTGGTTTCCGATACGCGTGAACAAAGCTCCGCGTTTAGCGTCGTTGACTCCTTTGGCGCGTTTTATCTGCGCCCACTTGCTATGTCCTGCCATAATATATAAAGCTTAATTTTAGCATATTGAGCCACTTTAAAAATTTACGGCCGCTTAAGTTCAAATTAACTAAAAGCTGTAACATACAAAAGTGTCTCTTACTAACTCCTACAAATTCATAGACCATGATATCACACTAGCCCACAGTGATATCCCTTCTGGTCACTACACAATAAAAGTTCGTGATCTTCCTATCGAGCAAAAACCTCGAGAAAAACTTGCTACTCTTGGTGCAAAATATTTAACAGTTGCTGAGCTTGTAGCTGTTCTTTTAGGTACGGGAACTCGTAAAGAGGAGGTAATGTCTATGGCGCAGAGAATCTTAAGAGAGTATGGAGAAAAAGCTTTAACTAGTGAGCTAAGCCCAAAAAAATTTGCTGAGCTAGTAGAGATACCAATCGGAAAAGCATCACAGATTGTTGCAGCGCTTGAGATTGGTAGAAGATTCTTTAGCGAAAAATATGGCAAGCCAGCTTATATTAAAACTCCGGCTCAAGCCTATAAGCACCTAAAAGTAATATCTTACGGAAAAAAAGAGCAGCTTAGAGCACTTTATTTAAATAGTCGGTATCAGATAATACATGACGAGATCATTTCTGTAGGCAGTCTAACATCTAACATAGTTCATCCGAGAGAGGTCTTTCAGCCAGCAATTGAGCAAGGAGCAATAGCTGTCTTGATAGCACATAACCACCCTTCCGGTACCCTAGAACCAACCGAGGCAGATATCCAAACCACTAAACAACTGGTTGAGGCCGGTAATGTCCTTGGCGTAGAACTGATCGACCACTTAGTAGTTACAAATGAAGGCTTTAGTAGCGTTTTAGTCCATATAAAAAATAATGATTAAAAAATGTTAAGAAATAAGAAAATTATGAGAGATACCGAAGAAAAAGATACCTACTCTTTATTAACTAATGAGCTATTTTTAGCCGATGTTACTAAATATGTCGAAGCAGATGATATTACAGAAACCGATGCTTTAGTAAGATCAGGCCAGTATTTTGCAACATTAGCCACAAAACTTGATAGACTCAGCGATCAGCTTAAAAAAGGAAATGAGGTTCAGGCTCATCATCTTCAAGAAATAATTGACGAACTACTATTCATTCAACAACGCTATAGTATTAAAAAGAAATAAAAGATCCTTTTAATCTATAATAATACCCAGGTTAATCTAGGTATTATTAATGAAAAAATTACTTTCAAGGAAGATCAGACCACCCTTACCACCTATCAGTAGGCGCTGTTTTGTTAAATGATAAGAATGAAGTAGCTTGTCATTATTTTGTTGATGCTCCAGTAATAGGGGGAGAGGTTTGTATATTGATGAGAGAATCTGTAGAAGACGGCGAAGATTGGAAGAATCTTTAGTTAGAGGTCTCATGGAAGAGTTTGGTGCTAGTTGGGAAATTATCTCAATTTTATTGGCTCGAAAGAGACGTCTTACAAGTCGAAAGGAATTAGTATTCAGAAAACTACTCTTTATTTCTTAGTTCGGTTAAAAGATATAGATGAAAAAAGTAGATTAAAGAATGATCCTGAGTCTTCTAGCCAGATAAAATGGCTAAATTTAGATAAAGGAATCCAAATAATGGAAAGCATTTATAAGGAACGAGAAATCTCTGATATAAATGAGTCGGATATACTAGAGAGAGCTAAATTAGAAATATCTACTTCTTTTTAACTTTTACTTTGCTTTTGTTGGTAAAGTTTTTGATAGTTTTAGCTAGGAGTTTGGCTGCAACTGCAGGAACTACAGCATCTTTTAGCGCTGTTAATAAAAGACTGAGCATCATTAATGCTTGCTTCAGCTTTTGAACTTAATTTTTAGCGGCTCGAGCTATTTTCCATGCGTAAAGAAGTACTAATATCCAAAGAATTAAGAAGATTGCTAGAAAGACACTTAAAATAACTACTAAAATATTAAACGCTGATTCCATATAGATGCTATTTTAGCACAAATCAGCATCTTTTTTGTTGTAAAATAATAGCTAAGAGATAAATAAAATGGATTATAAAAAAGAAATCGAAAAAGTTCGTGAGCTCCTTGAACGAGGAGTTTATTGAGCTAGATGATAAATCTCGCATTCTAAAATCTCCTAAGCTTAAGGCACTTTATGCTCTTCTACCAAAAGTAGCCCTGAGCAAAAAAGATTTAGGCATAGCTATTAATAAATTAAAAGATGAGCTCGAGGCTAAAGTTAAAGAAGATTCTAAAAAACATTCCTCATCTAAACTTAAATCAATAGATGTTACCGCTCCATTTGATGTCAATGCTTCCTCTACCAGATTTTATTAGAATGCTGATGGAAGTGTCCATCCGATTTCTCAAAAGAAATCGAAAAAGTTTCTGAAATATTTAACTCAATTGGATTTGAAATATTTGAATCTAGAAATATTGATGATGCATGGCACATGTTTACTTCTTAACTTCCCAGAAGATCATCCCGCCAGAGACGACTACGATACTTTTGTAACAGAAGAAGAACTAGTAGCACCAGCACATACTTCTACGATGCAAAACAGAATCTTAAGCTTAAGAAAAGACAGTCTGAAGCTTGGATTACCAATCGCTGCAGCGGTGCCAGATAGAGTTTATAGAAATGAGGACGTCGATGCTCGGCACGAGCATACTTTCTACCAAGTCGAAGGAATTTATGTCGATAAAGATGTAAATGTCGGCAACTTAATAGCCACACTTAAGACTTTTCTTTCTGCATACTACGGCAAAGAGGTTGAAACTCGAATTAATCCATTTTACTTCCCGTTTACAGAACCAAGTTTTGAGTTTGCTCTTTCTTGCCCGTTCTGCGATAAAAAAGGATGCCACATTTGCTCACAATCAGGCTGGATTGAGCTCCTCGGTTGCGGAATGATCCATCCAAATGTTATAGAAATGGCAGGTATAGATTCAAAACAATATTCAGGCTTTGCATTTGGATGTGGTATCGAAAGATTAATCATGATGAAGTATGGTATTGAAGATGTCCGCCTATTCCATAGCGCTAAGCTTAAGTTCCTAAAACAGTTTTAAATATTAAAATAATCTTATGAAGTACTCATTTAATCTCGGTCAGCAAATCTCAAAAAAGGATATCTCTAAGATATTAAACTTAAGTTCTGCTGATCTTGCAGAAAAGCTGAACTCTCAAATCGGGGCATTTGATGAGATTATAAACTGGGGCGCTAGATACGAGGGAATCTACCTTGCAAAAATTGTAAAGCTAGAAAAGCATCCAGATGCTGATAAGCTTAATATTTGCAAAATTGATGATGGAGGAGCAGCAAAAAAGGTAGAGCGAGATAAAGATGGATTAATACAAGTAGTTTGTGGAGCTCCAAACGCCAAAGAGGGAATAATGGTCGCTTGGATCTCACCTGGCTCTACAGTCCCATCAACCTATGATGATAAAGAAACGTTTGTACTTTCTAAAATTAAGCTTAGAGGAGTTGAGAGCAACGGAATGCTTGCATCCGAAAAAGAGCTTGCAATCAGTGAAGATCACTCTGGAATACTAGAATTAACAGAAAAAGATTTAAACAAAAAATTACTAAAACCTGGGACTCTTTTTAAAAATCTTTTTGGTCTAGATGACATTATCGTAGATTTCGAGAACAAGATGTTTACCCATCGTCCAGATTGCTTTGGACACATCGGTATCGCTAGAGAAATTGCTGGAATACAATCAATTAATTTTGAATCTCCAGATTGGTATAAAAATATAGACCCAATTTTCCCAAAAGCTACTTCTAAACTTAAGTTAGAAGTTGAGAATAGTATCGAAGATGTCGTCCCAAAATACAGCGCAGTTTGTATCGAGGATATCAAAGTAGAACCGAGTCCAATTTGGCTCAAAGCGACTCTTTATAAACTTGGCATTAGACCAATTAATAATATTGTAGATATAACCAATTATTTAATGATTTTAACAGGACAGCCTCTACATGCTTTTGACTATGACAAGATCAAATCAGGTTTAGGCACAAAGATTAATATTAGAAAAGCTAAAAATAGTGAGAAGCTTACAATCTTAGGAGGCAAAGAAATCACTTTAGATAAATCAGACATAGTTATTACAGATGGAAAGAATCCAATTGCTCTTGGAGGTGTAATGGGTGGGGCGAACTCCGAGGTTGATAATAATACAAAGAATATAGTTATAGAATCAGCGAACTTTAATATGTATGCAATCCGTAGAACAAGCATGCGCCACGGATTATTTACAGACGCAGTAACTAGATTCACGAAAAGCCAGCCAGAAGCTCAAACCAAGATTGTCTTAGCAAAAGCTATAGATATGGTCAAAGAATTCTTACCAAACTCAAAATCTAGTGAAGTAATAATTAGTAATAAAAAAGAGTTTGAATATGAGCATTTAAATTTGCCTCGTCAAAAAGTCAATACAATTTTAGGTCTAGACTTAAGTCGTGAGCAAATATCCGATATCCTTAATCTTGTAGAAATATATTCTCACGAGATGTTAGATGAAGTTTGCGTCACGCCACCATTTTGGAGAACAGACCTCGAACTTGAAGAAGATATAATTGAAGAGATCGGTAGACTTTACGGATTTAATAAAATTGACGCAAAACTCCCAATCAGAAGAGTCGCTCCAGTACTAAAAGATCCAATTATTGAACTAAAAAAAGCAATTAGAGCCCATCTCTCTAAACTAGGAGCGAACGAAGTCTTAACTTATAACTTTGTTAGCGAAAAGTTACTAAAGCGAGCTGGACAGGATCCTGAGATGGCTTATAAGATCCGTAATGCACTAAGTCCGGAGCTCCAATGTTATAGGCTAAGCTTAGTGCCAAATCTACTTGATAAGATTCACTCAAACTTAAAATCTGGTCAAGATCAGTTTGCACTATTTGAGTTAGGGAAGTCGCACATAAAAAATCTTTTAGAAAAAGATACTAAATTGCCATTAGAGTTTCAGCGGCTTGGCTTTGTTTACGCCAATAAAGATAAATCCAACGGAGCTACTTATTATATCGCAAAAAAGTACTTAGAGAATCTTCTAAGTTACCTAAATATTGAGCACAGATTCATTACTCTTGAAAAAGAGGCATTTGAATCGTTGGCTCCAATATCATCACCTTTCCAATCAGAACGCTCAGCTGGTCTAGAAGTTAAAGTTGGCTCAAAGTTTGAACTCCGCGGAATTGTCGGTGAATTTAACGAAGATATTACTAAGAACTTCAAGCTCCCAGAATCATCAGCAGGTTTTGAGCTCGACCTTGTAACTATAAGCGAAAACTTTAGCTTAGATCCTAATTACAACCCACTCATTAAGTTCCCATCAATATTACAAGATATCACCATTAAAGTACCGTCTAAGGCTCTCTTCGCCGAGGTTGAATCAGAACTTAGACTTAAGTTTAAGAAACATCTAGGTAACTCTAGAATCAACTTCACGCTAAGACCGATATCTATCTTCAAAAAAGAGGATTCTAACAATAAATCAATAGCATTCTCCATCGAGTTTAATCATCCTGAAAAGACTCTCAATACACCAGAAGTTAGTAAAATAGTAGAGAAAGTAAAACGATCGCATTAAGTGCCTTTCTACAAAAAGACGCCTGATGTCTCAAGCGTCTTTTTCAATTTGCTCTTAAAATTAAGTCTAACTAATCTTAATCTTTTTTGCAGTATCAGTTTTTTCTTTGATGAAAGTTAGGATTAATACACCCTCATCCAGTACTGCATCAATAGATTCCTCATCTTCTTTAACAGGAACCGGGAACTTTACCTGTCTGTAGAACTTACCCCAGTAACATTCTTGTAAATGGTATTGAGTAATTTCATCACTATCATTACTGCTTAAAACTCCACTAATTGTAATTACACCTTCATTGAGCTCAAGATCAATATCGCTCTTATCAACTCCTGCTACACGTGCTTTTAAGATTAACTTATCTTCAGTTTCATAAAGGTCAACAGCAAGCTGGGCGTCCTCTTCCTCAAGCTCAACCACTTCTTCTTCTACTACGGCTACGTCAGTAGGCTCTTCATCCATATTTGGTTCTTGGTCGCCATCCAGTACTAACTCTTCATCTAAAAAAGCTGCGCCAAATGCATCATCTTCTAGCAGCATACTGTCATCGTTTGTAGGCACTTGTTTTCTTCTAGCCATAGCTATCTTAGTTTACTACCCCTCCAGGTTTTTCTCTATTTCACAAAAATAAATTTGTATTAAAGTACATTCTAAACCTATAATAAGAGTTATTGCAAGATTGCCGAGTAAACTTAACCTCAATACTGCCATGAAATACCTTGATTTACTACTTAGTTCGATAGCTCCTCACCACTGTATAGGATGTCGAAAAGAAGGCGAGATATGTTGTCAAAATTGCCTTGAGCAAATCCGAGATCCTCATGCGTCTAGAATATGTTATTTGTGCAGTAAGCCTATTAAGTGTTCTCTCAATGGAATATGTAAAAAATGCTACAAACATCAAAGTTTAGACTCAGTCGTATGGTACTCAGATTATAGTTTTTCTGCAACTTCTATGTTAGTAAAATCACTTAAATTTGAGAATCTTTATAATTCATCAAAAATAATTTCTAAAGCGATATTAAGCTTAGTAAATAATGTTGAAAATATTGAAGATAAAAATCAAATAATCATAACTTCAGCCCCCACTGCAGGCTCTAGAGCTAGAAAAAGGGGCTGGGATCAAGCCCGAATAATCGCAAAGTCTTCGGCAAAAAGTAAGAAACTCAAGTACAGACAACTTCTAATTAGAGTGAGTTCATTCGATCAGATTGGTTCCACTAAATTACAAAGATCGCAAGAATCAAAAAAATTCTTTAAACCTTACAGAAAACTACTTATAAAAAATTCAACTATTATCCTGATTGATGATGTAGTCACGACAGGTTCAACCTTGAATTCGGCAGCCAGTGTTCTAAAACAAGCAGGGGCAAAAGAAGTCCATGCTCTGGCTTTTGCCCGGCAAGGTTTAAAAAAAGTGAAAAAATAAAAAGTACTAAATAAAGTTTATTTTCCAGAAAAAATACAGAAAAATCACCTAAGTTTTATTCACTAGATCTTTCTACTGTCGTAAGCCCAGTGCAAAACGGCTTGACGTTGTTTTCTGTGGCAATCAAAATCTCCTTGTATGCAAGCTTTTTTAATTTGCGAAGTATGGCGTCTCATGTTAACCCATCGTTTAATTTGTCTTTCATCATCCTCATGACGTCTACCCATATAATACCTACAGTACCACTGGAACCAACCCCTAGGGTCATCCTCATGTATCCAGCCCTTCTCTCTCCAAACTCGCAAGCTTTGCGAGGCGTTGACTCCAAAACAATTTAATTTAGGATCATGAAACTCGTGGTTTAACTTTGCATTTTCAAACCAATCATCCGGAAACTCATCCTTACAATCAGTCATGTATTTGCCACCAAAAACCCCCAACTCTAATATTTCTTTTGGAGTTAGCTCTGGCTTGAAATTAGCGTCAAAATTCTTTCCAACGGGCTCGCTTAACTCATAAGTGTAACCTTGTTGCATCAAATCATTAACAATAACTCTCTTCATCATAAATAAATCATATAACAAAAAACCCGTTAGGGCTTTATATTTATGCTAATTCATTTGATTGTTGTCCATCATCATAGTCATCAGGAAGAATAGCGAACTTTGATAAGTTTCCAGTAGATACTTCAAAACTAATAAATTCATCATCATCAGGACATTGCAGTGCGGTTTGTTCTACCTCTTTGCCAGGATCAAAAAAACCCGCAGTTATCTTCCAGCTCACTTTTTTAAGTGGCCCTCCACATTTAGGGCAGGCTAAAACATTCTCTAAGTCGTTAACGTCAACAAAATTCATATAATTTCAACTTCTGGCGGAGAGGGTGGGATTCGAACCCACGGTACCGTTGCCGGCACGACGGTTTTCAAGACCGTTTCCTTAAACCACTCGGACACCTCTCCTAAAGTGATTAGTAAGATATTATACCCGAAAAATTTAGTTCTTGCTATTTTTTTTAATCCACCAAACTATTCTTGGATTTCCAAGTGTCAGATAATGGATTATTGTAGGGGTGTGACCATAGGTGAAACTTTGTAAATTTTTGGCTCCTTCAATTATTGTATCTTTTGGTGCTACAACAGGATCTTTTTGAGGTCTAATTGATAATATTTTGGCTCTAGAATTTGTATTTAGTTTGCTTAAACTATCTTCCAGCTCGATTACGCTATCTTTAAAGTTTGGATTTTTAGAATAATAACTAGAGTGAATTTTATTTATATTTTGTATTTTTCCGCAAACTAAACTTACTGAGTTTATTTTATCTAGGTTTCTGGCATAAGAATTAACTGCAGCACTTGCTCCAGCGCTGGCCGCAAACAGATTAACGGATGAGTCTTTATAAAACCTATATATTAAACTGTCCAGTTCATCCATCTTATTTTCATAAGTATCAGAATCTGCCCAGCCTATCGGAAAGTAGTATGGCTTAATGCCAAATATTCTAAATAAATTTAAAGCAAGCTTCTGTCCTCTTGGTTTATTATCTCCTAGGCCTGGGATGTAAATAACAACTTGTTTTCTTATCATGTTTAAACAATCATAACTCATCTTAGAATTAATTACAGTTTGTGGTACAATATAACAGTATAAAAGTCAGCCGAGATTACTCTTTACTATAATCTCGACTTTTTAATCTTAAAGAAGTAATAATTAAAAGAGAAGGACATTATGGCCAAAACAGATATCAATGATTTTAGAAACATCGGAATTATCGCTCACATCGATGCCGGTAAAACTACAACTACAGAAGGAATTTTATATCGAACAGGATTGAGCCATAAGATCGGTGCTGTACACGAAGGTGAGACAACTACCGATTGGATGGAGCAGGAACGTGAACGTGGTATTACAATCGTAGCCGCTTCTGTAACATGCTTCTGGAAGGGCAAACAGATTAATATTATTGATACTCCTGGTCATGTTGACTTTACTGTTGAGGTTGAGCGTTCTATGCGCGTACTCGATGGTGCTGTTGTTGTCTTTGATGGTAAGTCTGGTGTCGAAGCTCAAACTGAAACCGTATGGCGTCAGGCAACAAAATATGGAGTACCTCGACTTTGCTTTATCAATAAGATTAACCAAATCGGTGGAGACTTCTACAAGTCACTCGAAAGTATTCACGCTCGCCTTAGCAAAAAAGCAATTCCAGTACATTTACCAATAGGATTCGAAAAAGACATTAATGGTATTGTCGACCTGGTTGAGATGAAGGCATATACATACAAAGAGTTTGCTGATAAAGAGCTGATTGAAGGAGAAATCCCAGCAGACATGCTAGAAAAAGCAAAAAATGCACGGTCTCTGCTAGTCGAGAATGCCGTTGAAGCGGATGATGAGTTGATGATGCGCTTCTTAGAAGAGGGTGAAGACTCAATTACTAATGAAGAATTAAAAGTTGCCTTAAGAAAAGCCGTTATAAGCGGGGATATATATTTAGTTTCTGGAGGTGACGGTAGAGGGGTAATTGTCGAAGCTCTATTAGACCTAATGGTTGATTATCTACCTTCACCAATTGATGCTGGAACCATTTGGGGAGAGGATACAAAATCTGGAGATAAAATCTCAAGAGAGCCAGATGATGGCGAGCCTTTATCTGGCCTAGCGTTTAAGCTTACTAATGATCCATTTGTAGGAAAACTTTGTTACTTCCGTGTTTACTCTGGAGTTCTAAAAACAGGCTCTTACGTATTAAATTCATCTACCGGAGAAAAAGAACGTGTGGGGCGTTTAGTAAGACTCCGCGCTGATAAGCGTGAAGATATCGATGAGATTCGCGCTGGTGATATTGCTGCAATAGTTGGTATTAAAGGTACAACTACTGGAAATACACTATGTGATGTTGCAAAGCCAATTTTACTCGAAAATATTACCTTCGCTGAACCACCTGTAGCAATTGCTATTGAGCCAAAAACTAAACAAGATCAAGAAAAAATGTCACTTGCTCTGCAACGTCTTGCAGAAGAAGATCCAACTTTTAAAGTAGCAACTGACCCTGAAACTGCTCAGACTATTATCCGTGGTATGGGTGAGCTCCATTTAGAGATTCTGGTTGACAGGATGAAGCGTGAGTTCAAAGTAGAGGCTAATATTGGAGCTCCTCAAGTAGCTTACCGCGAAACAGTCAAAAAGACTGCTGAAGCTCAAGGTAAATTCGTCCGTCAATCAGGAGGACGTGGCCAATACGGAGATGTACACCTAAGAATAGAGCCATTAGAAAGTGGAGCTGGTTTTGAGTTCGTAGACGAAATTAAAGGAGGAGTTGTACCTCAAGAGTATCGTCCTGCTGTAAGATCTGGTATCGAGGAGGCAATGTCTAGCGGTGTTATTGCTGGCTACCCAGTTGTAGATGTTAAAGTAACTCTGTTTGACGGTACATACCACGATGTTGACTCATCAGAAATGTCATTTAAAATTGCTGGTTCTATCGGTCTTCAGAATGTCGTTAAGGTTGCTGCCCCAATCATCATGGAGCCGATCATGAAAGTAACAGTTACAACTCCAGAAGAATTCATGGGAGATGTTATCGGAGACCTAAACTCTCGACGTGGACGTATCGAAAGTATGGAAGATGCTTACGGTGCAAAAGAAGTCATTGCCTTTGTTCCACTTGGCAACATGTTTGGGTATACCACTGATCTTCGATCAATGTCACAGGGTCGTGCAAACTCAGTGATGGAGCTTGACCACTACGCAGAAGTTCCACCAAATGTAGCCGAAGAGATCATCTCTAAGCGCGGTAAAAAATCCGAGGAGTAAGGAAAATAATATGTACGGTGGAGTTCCAAAGGAAGATGCTTCTATCCACCAAGCCCAGATGCATCGCGCCCCACGCGACCGGTCTTTTACGGGTAAGAGACCTGGGATTGGGGCAACAGTTACTCGTGCTACAGATCCTTCGTATGCTATAGGTCCGTCAGCCACTCCACCACCATCAGGAGGCGAAGTAGAAAGAATGGGGGCAATTGTCGATAAGGTCTTTAGAGAAATAGCAAAAAACGAGATAGAAGACTTAGGTAAACTTTATGACAAGAAGCATGACTAAGAATATTGGTGCAAGCCCTTTTAAAAAGAGTCCAGACATAACGATTGAGGGACTTAAGCCACTCGAGTATCTCTGTAGCATTGCCCGGGAAGTATGGCGTATAACCTCACATTTTCCTAGTTGTGTTGAAAACTTATTATCAATCCCTCCACTCACTGATAATCAGGAGAAGGCAGATTCTAGCCCAGACAATACAACAACAGATGTTGATTAAATACATAGTAGGCGTATAATTCCAGTTAAGTTTAATTAAACCGGTTTTATTTATGGCTATTGCGCAGGCAGAGCTACATCCGGAAAAAACTCCAACTCTTCAGCTGGCTGATAATCCTCACTCTGAAGATTTAAAAAAAGATGCCGAAGAAGACATGGGATTTAGATCAAGTCACTTTCCAGAAGATCTCGACTTACCATCCGTAATCCCTCATAGAGAGGCTATTAGCTTACTTAAGACTTTATTTATGGATAATATAGGTGCACTAGTAAGTAATATCGCTTTTGATTTACCTCCTAAAATAATTAGTTGGCCATTTGAGGACGAAAGACCCTGGGCAAGATTTCTTTAAGTTGAGCTAATAGCGGTTTGCAAAATGCACTACCTCTAGTGTAAAATTAAGTTTAGTATTTCTCTGAGCTGATCCGAGTTCCACTGATAACTATTGATGCAGGCTAAAACGTTAAGGCTGTATCAATAGAAAAACTACAGATTTTAAAGTGTAGTAACTCTAGCGGGCTAAAAGATTGTTTCAAGAGAAAACTGAAATATCAAATTAATCAAAACATTAATTAAAAAAGGTTAAAATCTAAAAAAAGATATGGCAGATACTTATTCAAGAACCAAGCCACATGTTAACGTCGGAACAATGGGACACGTTGACCACGGTAAAACAAGCCTAACAGCTGCTATTAAAGCTGTACTAGCAAAAAGAGTACCAGGTGGTGCTAACGACGTAGTCGCTACTGTTGCAACAATTGACGGTGCTAAAGAAGAGCAAGAGCGTGGAATTACAATTAACTCTTCACACGTAGAGTATGAGACAGAAAAGCGTCACTACGCTCACGTCGACATGCCAGGTCACGCTGATTACATTAAGAATATGATTACTGGTGCTGCTCAGATTGACGGAGCTATCCTTGTTGTCGCTGGAAATGATGGTCCTCTTGCGCAAACTAAGGAGCACATCCTTCTTGCAAAGCAGGTTGGTGTACCATCTATCGTTGTTTTCTTAAACAAAATGGATCTTGCAGACCCAGACCTTGTAGAGCTCGTTGAAGATGAAATTCGTGAAGAGCTCAAGAAACAAGGCTTTGATGAAAACTCTCCAATCGTTAAAGGTTCTGCCACTAAGGCGTTAGAAGGTGATAGTGCTGCTGAAGACTCAATTATGGAACTCATGTCTGCTGTTGATGAATGGATCAAAGAGCCGGTTCGCGATCTTGATAAGCCATTCTTAATGCCAATCGAAGACGTCTTCTCAATTAAGGGACGCGGTACTGTTGCTACAGGTAGAATTGAGCAAGGTGTTATTAAAGTTGGTGAAGAAGTAGAGATCGTTGGTATCCGAGATACACAAAAGACTACAATCACTGGCGTTGAGATGTTCAAAAAGTCTTTAGACCAAGGTCAAGCTGGTGATAACGCCGGACTTCTCCTACGAGGTATTGAGCGTGAACAGATCGAACGTGGTCAGGTTCTAGCTAAACCAGGTTCAATCACTCCGCACACTGAGTTTGAAGCTGAGGTTTACATCCTAACTAAAGAGGAAGGTGGACGTCACACTGCATTCTTCAAAGGCTACAAACCACAATTCTACTTCCGAACAACTGATGTAACAGGAGAAGTTGAGCTTCCAGCCGACAAAGAGATGGTCATGCCTGGTGATACTGTCACTTTCAAGGTTAAACTAATCTCACCAATCGCAATGGAAGAAGGTCTAAACCTAGCTATCCGTGAAGGAGGACGCACAGTAGGTGCCGGTGTTGTTACAAAGATCGTTAAATAATCTTAAAAATAGATCATAGTAAATAAAGGAATATGGCCACAACAACTAAAGCAACCGGAAAAATCAGAATTCGCCTTAAAGCATTCGATCACAAAGTAGCTGATCTATCTGCAAAGCAGATCGTAGATATCGCTACTAGAACTGGCGCTAAAGTTAATGGGCCAATTCCTTTACCAACACGCCGTACTTTATATAGTGTAGTTCGAGCTCCTTCTCAGTATAAAAACTCTCAGGAACAGTTCGAATCTCGTGTTCATAAACGCATTATTGATGTTCTTGATCCAACTCCACAGACAATTGACAGGCTAATGAGTCTAAATCTGCCTGCGGGGTGCGACGTTGAGATCAAAATGTAATTTTATTTGTAAACTCAAGTACAATAGAAACACATAAATTATCAGTCTTGTTTTTATATTAATTTTTTGTAATAGTATCAATTAGCAAACAAATTAATAAAATAAAAATGAACGACGAGACTCCATAAACACATAAATAAACAAAAGATTTTAACCGATCACCCTTAAAACCACTTGTCACACACAAGTGGTTTTGCTATAATGTTTGTTAAAAGATGGAGCTAATAAGCTCCCTTAGGCACCTAGAAGGTGTTTTTTACTTTATATTCGTAATGGCATTTTCATATTATATAAACTAAAGTAAAAAAAATATGGAAATATTACAAGAAGATAAAGACCTAGTCTTAAAAAGATTAGATCAAATCAAAAGAGAGCTAAATGATTTAACTGATGAATTTAGGCAGACTTTATCAGAAAGCTCAGAAACTTGGCATGATAACTCACCTTGGGATAATGCAAAAGCCAAAGAAGCAGTTTTGCTCTTTGAGCAAGAAAGACTTCAGAGAATAATAAAAGAATACAGAGTTATAGACACTAAAAGTCAATCACCATTAGGTAAAAAATATGAGGCTGACTTTAATGGTAAAAGAGTAAAGGTCTATCTAGCTGGTGATTTCTCAATGAGAACTGGAGAAATGATTGAGGGTCATATGGTAGTCACAAAAAACAGTCCAGTAGGAGAAAAAATCTTGCTAGCAAATTAGGGTTGTTGCTAACTTATCTTCATTCATGGGATTTTGTTGGTGCTATAATTAAGCTTAAGTTTGAAGCGAGAGTAATTTTAAGAGGGTAGAGCTTTGATAGAAGAGGCCAGCACTGGTGTTGCAAAAAAAAGAGAGACTAAAAAAGCCTCTACTAGCCCACTTAATCTTAAGCCGTCAGATTACGTACATCTTCATAATCACTCCCACTTCTCGATACTCGATGGGCTCCAGAAGATCCCAGAAATGGTTTCTAAGACTAAAGAATACGGCATGGATGCTATCGCCGTAACTGACCATGGGACAATGGGCGCTGCCATTGAACTCTATAAAAAATGTAAAGCTGAAGATATTAAGCCAATCATTGGCTCCGAGTTTTACGTAGCTGCTAGAAAACATACCGATAAAGATAAGGATAAAGACAAAGAAAGGTTTCATTTAATCTTACTCGCCATGAACGAGCAAGGTTATAAAAATCTTTGTAAACTTACTACAATATCATATCGAGACGGGTATTACTTTAAGCCTAGGATCGATCACAATCTACTCAAGAAATACTCAGAGGGTGTCATCTGCCTTTCAGGCTGTATAGGAGGTGAGGTTGGTGATGCACTCAGAAATGGTCATGTAGAAAAAGCAAAAAAGATAATCAATCTTTATAAAGATATTTTTGGAGATCGATATTATTTAGAGCTCCAAGATCATGGCCATCATTGGGAAGAACAAAGAAAGATTAACGACCAACTACTTAAGCTTAGTAAAGAGCTCGATGTCCCAGCTGTAGTAACTTGTGATGCTCACTATTTGGAGCATGGTGACCAAGACGTCCACGAAGTACTCCTATGTGTTTCAACAGCCTCAAATCTAGATGATCCTAATAGATTCTCTCTTAAAGACACTAATTTATTCTTAACAGACCCAAAAGATATTTTAGAGCGCTGGAAAGATCATCCAGATTTAATCTTAAATACAAAAAAAATTGCAGATAGATGTAACTTAGAGTTTGAGCTAGGCAAAATACTAATTCCAAAGTTTGAGACAGAAGATGGTTCTTCAGAAGAAGAGGCTCTACACAAAATGGTTTGGCAAGGAGTCGCGTGGCGTTATGGTGGGGTGTCTGAAGATGAAAAAGCTAATCTTACAATCGAAGAGGCTAAAAAGAAGATTCCAAAAGATATTATTGAGCGTACAGAATATGAGCTTAGTGTTATTGATAATATGGGCTTCAATGGCTACTTCTTAATTGTTCAGGACTTTATAAACTGGGGAAAGGAACAGGGGATTATTTTTGGCCCAGGAAGAGGCTCTGCGGCGGGATCCATAATTGCTTATGCAATCCGTATAACAGAAATTGATCCAATAAAATACGATCTTCTGTTTGAAAGATTTTTAAATCCAGATAGAATCTCAATGCCAGATATCGACATAGACATACAAGACTCTCGTCGAGGAGAAGTCATACAATATTGTGTCGAAAAGTACGGAACTGAACGAGTTGCCAACATTGGAACTTACGGCATAATGGCCGCTCGTGCTGCCGTAAGAGACGTAGGTAGAGTCCTGGGTATTCCACTTTGGAAGGTTGATCAACTGGCAAAAATGGTTCCACCACCAGTTCAGGGTCGCCATATTCCACTAAAAAAGTCTTTAGAAGAAAATAAAGAATTACAAGCTGCTTATCAGGATCCTGAGAACAAACAGATATTAGATATCGCAATTAGACTTGAGGGGACAATCAGAAATGCTGGAGTCCACGCAGCCGGAGTAGTTATTGCACCATCAGATATTACTGATTACGCTCCTCTTTACGTTGCTAAAAACGGAGGTCTCGCAACCCAGTACACAATGAATCCAATCGAAGATCTAGGTCTACTTAAGATGGACTTTTTAGGCTTAAGTAACTTAACAATTATTAATAATGCTCTTAGAATTATCAGGAAAGTTTATGGCATTGATATCGATATAGACACAATTCCACTTGATGATGCAAAAACTTTTGAATTGTTACAACGGGCAGATACTACTGGAGTGTTCCAATTGGAGTCTGGTGGGATGCGCAAATATCTCAAACAATTGATCCCTAAAGAATTTGAAGATATTGCCGCTATGACTGCTCTTTACCGTCCGGGTCCAATTCAGTTTATCCCAGACTTTATCGAAAGAAAGAACGGCAAACAAGAAGTTACTTTCGATCATCCTGGTTTTGAAAACGCCCTAAAAAATACCTATGGGATCCTAGTCTATCAAGAGCAGTTCATGCAGATCTCAAAAGACATGTGTGGCTTTACCGGAGGTCAAGCTGACACTTTGCGTAAAGCAGTTGGTAAAAAGAATAGAGCCATGATGGATAAAGTCAAACCTGACTTTGTCGAAGGGATGATCGAGCATAGTGGGGTAAAAAGAGAGTTTGCCGAAAAGTTCTGGTCTCAGCTAGAGGCTTTTGCTGACTACTGTTTTAACAAGTCTCACTCTGTATGTTATGGTCTAATCGCATACCAGACTGCTTATTTGAAGGCGCACTACCCGGACGCTTTTATGGCGGCTCTTATGACCTCTGATGCAGATAATATTGATAGACTCACTATTGAAATATCAGATTGCAAAAAGTCTGGTATTAAAGTTATGAACCCAGATGTAAACGAATCATTTGCAGATTTCGCTATTGTAAAAAATCAAAATACAATTCGTTTTGGTCTTGGAGCTATTAAAAATGTCGGTCATGGAGCAGCAGAAAAAATAATTGAAGAACGTGATGCAAATGGTACTTTTAAAGATCTAGAAGACTTCTTTGTTCGAGTATCTTCATCAGCAGTAAATAAAAAAGTAGTTGAATCGTTAATTAGAACTGGTGGCCTTGATTCCTTCGGTTATACTCGCCAAAGTCTTCTAAATCAGTTGGATACTCTAATAGCATTTTCCCAAAAAAGAGATAAAGAGGCTCTGAGTAACCAATCTAACCTTTTTGGTGACTCGACTAATTCCCAGACTAAACTTAATCTTATAAAGTCAGAAGAAGAGGCTCCAGAGCACGAAAAGCTCAGCTGGGAGCGTGAGCTTCTAGGTTTGTACTTAAGTGCACATCCTCTCGATAAATACGAAGAGTATTTAAAACACAACGCAGAAGACATTTCTGAACTTAAGCCAGAAGAAGTTGATGGCGCATCTGGCATAGTTGGAGGAACAATAACTGCGAGCCGAGAAATCACTACCAAAAAAGGAGATAAAATGGCCTTTATGACAGTTGCCGATCTAGCTGGTGAAATAGAACTCATCATCTTCCCTCAAGCTTACTTAAAATTCGCCACTATCTTGAATAAACCAAATGCAGTTATTATTGCCAAAGGTAAATTTGATGCTAAAGATAGGGATGGAAATCTCTCTGATGATCTAAAAATGATGGTTAATGAAGTCGAGCTCGTGACGGAAGAAGATCTCAAAAATTTTGACCCTACAAAACCTCCCAAAAAAGAACCAAAATCCAACAAAGAAACTAAGCAAGTTGTTCATGATGGACCAGGATCTAAGCTTAAACTAAAGAAGAACGCAAAAGTTCAACTGGAATCTGAAAAAGAACAAGTCATCCAAAAGCTATATATAAAGATTGCTGATAGTAAGTACGAAAACAACTTGATTAAGCTTAAGAGTCTAGTCGATGAAAATCAAGGTGTGACATCTATTATCTTAGTCTTCGGAGAAAAGCCGGATCAAAGAGCCCTACAGCTCCCGTTTAAGCTTAATATAACTCCATCCACCAGAACAGAACTCGGATCAATATTTGATAAGGAGAGTTTAAGCTTCCAATAAAAAAAATCACTTCGGACAATTAATTTTTTGAAGAGTCATATAATGAAATGGAGTAGGTATAATAGGGTATGTGAATCTTATCAGAAAAAATTTAATCCTTCCCAAAGTTATTGTCATTGCCGGACCAACTGCTTCAGGTAAAACTTCTTTAGGAATAAACCTTGCACTTAAGTTTAATGGTGAAGTTATCTCTGCCGATTCTCGTCAAGTCTTTAAGGGTTTGGACATTGGCTCCGGAAAAGCAACTAAAGATGAATCTAAAGGAGTCCCACATCATCTTATAGATATTTTAAACCCAGAAGATAAATACAATGTTTTTCAATTTCAAAAAGATTGTATTAAGTTAATAAACTATATCTCACAAAGGGGTAAAATCCCAATTATTGTAGGTGGAACAGGATTATATATAGAAAGCGTAGTCGAGCAGTATGAATTCTCTAGATTCAAAAAAAAGAGTATTAAGAAGAAGGGTCTAAGACCTAATACTTTAGTCCTAATCTTAAGTCCTAACCGAGATCAAATTAAACATAATATTCAAAAAAGATTGCTTCAGCGCTGGCAAAAACAAAACATGATCTATGAAGTTGAATCTCTTATAGAATCTGGTGTTAGTAAAAAGTGGCTCAAATCACTCGGTTTAGAATATAAATTCTTAACAAATTATTTAGAAGAAAGATTCGATTCTGAAGATGAAATGCTCACTAAACTTAATACAGAAAGTTGGCATTATGCTAAGCGCCAAATAACCTTTTTTAAACGCTGGGACTATTCGCATAATATCCAAACAAAGTCAGAGGCCTTAAACTTAGTAAAAGACTTTTTAAAAAAACAATAATATTGTATAATATACAGTATGGAAGAATTAGGGTCAATTGAGCCCCAGGTTACGGCAACAGATATGCAAAGAGTAGAATCAATTGCTCGAGCCGCCGTAGGTAGTCAACTGCCACCAGGAATGAGTATTGAAGATGCCGCCCAAGATGTTTGGGTATTGGCACTAACAAAAGGGTCTAATTCCTTAGAGGGTTCACCGAGTTTTATTGGTAATGTAGCAAAGGGTAGTGTTAGGAGGGAGGCAGCCCGAGCTTTGTCAGGAAATAATGCTTATCTACGGGCAATTAAAATATCATTAAGCGGTCAAGAAATTGTAACTTCTTCTAATGTACTTGGATCTTGTGCACAAAGAAGAGCCTATTATAAAGCGAAGGGGCTCCCGAGCCCTGGTCTCGATGAGGGTAAAGATATATATGGTATTGTAAGGTTTAGTGATGGGACAGAGATGATGGATCCCGCTGCAGTAGCAGAATATAAAATAATACTATCAGACTTGATAGGTCCAGTTTTTGTATGATTTCAGAAGAGAGAAGAACTCCATGAAGATATAATAAGAAAGTACCTTAATGATTACACCATTAAGGCTATAGCTGATGAACTCGATATCCCCTTGGGACTGTTAAAAGCATATGGAATAGTTTTAAAAGAAGAGCGGCAGCCAAATTAAGAGCTTCTGGTATAGAATATTAAATATGACATATATTTTTAAAAGCAGATAGGTTGCGTAACCAAGGTCAATCATTAGAGGCCGCAAAAAATACCAAGAAATTGCTGAGAGTTCTGATGAGAGTCAAATCATTGGTGCGGCTCTGCACATGACAGCCGTTTGCTTTAATCAAGCAGGTGAGCACACTAAGGCAGAAGAATATTTTACACAAGCTGCTAAGCATTATGAAAAGCAGTCGGATAAGTTTAATCTTGCACGAGTACAAAGAGATTACGGAAACTGCCAAATGGCTCAAAGCAAGCTAGATAAAGCGGAAGAATTATTTAGCGAAAGCATCAAAAACTTTGAGGACACTAACGATTTAGGTGAGCTGGCTATGACTCAAGTAAAACTAGCAGCTCTGCATGCCAAACAAGAGAAGTTTGACGAGGCTAGTTCTCAAGTTTACGAAGGAATCCAGAACGCCAACAAATCAAACAACAAATTTTACATCTCAACAGCTTATAAGGAAGCGGGCAGAGTATACTTTTTAGCAAAAAAATATCAAGCCATGATTGATTGCTTGTATGCAGCTCTTGGCGCACTACAACTAGAAGTAGACTCTCATGCCAAACAGCATGCCGAACTATATTTAAGCCTTGCCCATGCATATGAAGCTTAATAACAGCGAGTTATTCAAGTCCACTCAAGCTAAAGCAGAAAAATACCTGAAAGAACTAGACGATGAATCAGCCGAGAGAATAAGAAATTACTTTAAATAGTAATTTGACAAAGTAAACATAAGTGTATATAATACAAAACATGTATTTTATTTACACTAACATTTCAGCACATCACAGCCATCTTTAGCCGGATGGATTGATTCTGATTGTTTAAGTAATATACCCTTTAAGCCAGATAATCCATCTGGCTTTTTAAGTGCTTAAAATTTAATGAATATTAGGAATAAATAATATGTTTACAGAAAGAATATTAGAAATGACAGATAATCCCGTCATCTTAGCTGAACAAAAATGACAGTACCTACTGAAAGGTTAGTGCGGGCTTTGTCGGTTGCAGAAGTATTAGGCTTAGGTTTAGTCAATCTAACCTATTTTGGGGCACCTTTGTTGACCCCAAAGAGGAGACTTTGACCTACTGAAGCCCAGAATTTTAACGACTAATGGAATAATAACACCTCAGCTGAGTAAGTATAGATCTGGTTCAATCGGATCACTCACTACAAGCTGGGGAACGCCTCTTACTACTTTATATAGAGGACTCATGAGGTTACGGGCTGGTGATTTTAGATTAAGCCTAGGGCAAATTCGCTGGCTGCTTGACCCCAGGAATTCGATATGACGGATTTTTATCTTTGGCAAGCGGAAGATCCGAGCCAACTAAAGACTCTATAGCTGCTGATTACTTACCTAATTATTACCGAGAGCTCGCAGAAGCTCAAATACCACTCATCGTAGATTATTCGCGCAAGTCAAAAAGTAGCAAGAATCTAATTGATGAGTTTGGTGTAACTATTATAGATTTAGAAGATTATGATCCTTGTCTTGACTATTCTACCGCAAGACTTCTCTCAAAGAAGTTATATTGATTTATCTAACACTCAAGGAGGAGGTTTGCCATGGATAGAATAAAACTAGGAGTTTGCATATCTTCATCTTTTTCTGGGCTTAACAATAAAGAGCAAGAAGCAGCAAAAATAGAGCTGGAGAAGTATTTTGATGTAAGTCTTTATCTTCCCAATACTAAGGCTGATGCTTTTGGCTCATTAAGCTTAAATAAAAGGATTGAGTCAATAAATAGAGCCGCCAAAGAAAACGAAGTTTTATTAAGTTACTCTGGAGGCTTCAATCAAATAGAACTTTTACTGAACTTCAATAAACTAAGATTTCGCAAAGATAATATCTTTGTAGGGCAAAGTGATAATACTTTACTCGTGAATGCACTCCCAGCCTTAAGTATTTGTAAATCTTTATATGGCAAGGGCTTTTATAACATAGCTAAAAACCCTGATTTAGCCAAAGATATGGTAGAAGAGCTTTATAAGTCAGTTGTTAGCTTAAGTCTTTGCGCCTGGACAAAAACCCCATTATAATTGGTGGAAATAATTACACTTTTGATCTGCTGCAAGGAACTAAATTCTGTCCAAGCTTTAAAAACCCGTATATTCTATTTATGGAAGGAGAGGATATCTTGAAGGAATCCTCAGAAGTCTGGATTGATTTTATACGTAACATTGACTCAATTATGCTTCAAGCAGGAGCACTAAAAAACTTGAAAGGTTTAGTGATAGGCAAGTTCCGGATTCAGTCAAGATAACTAAAAAGCAATTGGATAAGTTCATAAATGGCAGACCATATATGAAGGGATTGCCCATTATTACAGACTATCCTTGTGGTCACAATAAAGGCTCTTCTAAATATTTGCCAATAGGACAAAATATATCCTTAAAATGTTAAACTTAAATGATAAGAGAAAAATTAAATGACAAAACTTTCAACTAGCCCATATAAAGGCACTAGAGATTACTATCCAGAAGATTTAGCTCTGCGCAATTATGTATTTAGTAAATGGCGCGAAGTCTGCAACTCTTTTGGATATGAAGAATATGATGCAAGCGTTCTAGAACCGCTAGAACTCTATGCTTCAAAAACATCAGAAGAGATCGTCTCTCAGCAGACATTTAGCTTCGAAGATCGTGGAGGCAGAAAAGTGACTTTAAGGCCAGAGATGACTCTACAGTATCTAGGATGGTCGCAGCAAGAAGACAAGAGCTTGGCTACCCGTTAAGATTATTCTCAATTCCAAATTGCTTTAGATACGAAAGGATGCAAAGAGGTCGCACACGCGAGTTCTGGCAACTTAATGTAGATCTGTTTGGAGTAGCAGGGATCGAAGGGGAGTTAGAGATCGCTCAAGTTATGGATAGAACTCTTAAAGTATTTGGAGCAACTCCAGATATGTATGAGATTCGTGTTAACTCGCGTAAGTCTCTTAACGCGATGATTGAAGCTGCAAACCTAAGCAAGATGTAAACTCAGTTTTAAGAGTGGTTGATGCAATCGATAAACTTTCTTCTGAAGAATTTGCGCTTAAGCTTAGCGAAGTACTTAAAGATCCAAAAAGCTTAATCGAAGCTCTGAAAAGCAATCAGCCGAATGAAGAGCTTGAGACATTAATCCAAAAGGCAGATAAACTAGGCATCAAGCTTAAGTACTCTCCAGAACTTGCCCGAGGATTTGATTACTACACAGACATAGTTTTTGAAGTTTTTGATAAGAATCCAGAGAACAATAGATCAATGTTCGGTGGAGGTAGGTACGATGGTTTGGTTAAAACTTTCGGTGCTGAAGCAGTACCAACAATTGGTTTCGGTATGGGAGATGCACCATTGTATAACTTTTTAGAAGTTAATAACTTAATTCCTAAAGTTAAGCTTAAGACAGATGTAATGCTAATTCCTATTACAGAAGACGATCTTGAGAATGTAAATGATGTCGCAAATCAGCTCCACTCAGAAGGCAAAAACGTAGCAATTGACTATGATATCACTAGAAAGTTTGATAAACGAATGAAGTCTGCACAAAAACTAAAAATCCCACAGATTGCAACAATAGAAAATGGAGAACTTAAGTTTAAAGATCTGCTATAATTAACAGTGTTCTAAGGTCAGGTTAAGCTTAACCATGCGTGATACTAGTTCGAGAGAAAGAAACCCCAGTTAGTTGATTTTTTCAAACAGAAGGTGGAATCAGAATCTAAGAAAAAAGTCAGGAACGATAAATCAATTAACTACTTTTTAAGTTTAAAAGTAAAAGGGAAATAAACTAAGATGAAAAAATTATTTGTAAGCTCATTACCATATAGCGTAGATGATGCAACTCTAGCACAAATCTTTGATGGCTACGGTACTGTTGTAAGTGCTAAGGTTATCATGGATAGAGACACTGGTCGATCTAAAGGTTTCGGTTTCGTAGAGATCGAAGAAGATGACCAGGCTGCTCGTGCAATTGCAGAGCTTCACGAAAGTGAATACGGTGGAAGAAACCTAATCGTAAACGAAGCTAAGCCAAAAGAGGATAAACCTCGTGGTCAAGGTGGATACGGTGGGGGTAACGGTGGTGGATTCGGTGGCGGAAACCGTTACTAAACTTAAACCATTAGTTTAATAAATAATCCCAGATTTACTTCTGGGATTTTTTTACTTCTTTGGTTTTGTGATATTTGCTTCGCCACCATACTCTGGTAGGACAATTCTATCATTTTCGTCAAGCTTCAGTTTCTCTAGTCCTTCTTCAATCCAATTATCTCCATTTGTTCCAACGATAGGGCATGGAACCTGATCCGCAATGGTATTAACCACGGTTATGCCAATCCTAAGTCCGGTAAAGCTTCCAGGGCCTCTGTAAACGACTATTCCTGATACATCAGAGAACATTAAGCTTAAAGAGCTCAGTGCATCTTCAATCTTCCCAGGCAGCTCTTCACTGAGTTGCTTAGTTGCAGCCCATTCTTCACTAAACTTAGTATATCCATTAGAATCCCTTAACTCTAATAGATTGTTTTCAGTACCAGTTTTTAATATAAGTATCATTTAACTAATTCTAACAAAAATCCCCGCTATTTTTTGCGGGGCACTACTCTTTTTCTCTTATGGTGCTGGGGGTAGGATTCGAACCTACGAAGGCACTAGGCCGGCAGATTTACAGTCTGCAGTGTTTGACCGCTTCACTACCCCAGCTCCTAAATTTGGAGCCGCCTGTCGGATTCGAACCGACGACCTACGGTTTACAAAACCGTTGCTCTAACCAGCTGAGCTAAGGCGGCAGGATTTATAGGTGCATACCATCTTCTCAAGAATTAACTGAGGTAGTACGTAATATGATATTTTAACACAAAACCTCTCATCTCTTAAAGTGTTAGAATCTAATAAAGATGAAGTTACGAATAATTGCAGGAGAGCTCAAACATCGAGTGATAGAAGTACCTAAGAAGTTTAGTGCTCATCCAATGGGTGAGAGAATACGTGCTGCTCTTTTTAACTCTCTTGCTGGCAGAATAGAGAGAGCAAAAGTTTTAGATGCCTTTGGAGGGTCAGGCGCCTGTGGTCTTGAGGCCCTTAGCCGAGGGGCAGGCTCAGTT
The DNA here is from genome assembly GCA_023898665.1 of Candidatus Nomurabacteria bacterium. Classification (NCBI taxonomy): domain Bacteria; phylum Candidatus Nomuraibacteriota; species Candidatus Nomurabacteria bacterium. The sequence continues at coordinate 584,914 of CP060233.1, read as the reverse complement.
TTAATATTAGAAAAAGAACGCTCAGTCTTTAGATACTTGAATAAAAACTTAAAATCTTTAAGTTTAGACAAAGATAATCGAATTCATATATCTAAAGCTCCTGCCCTAACTTACTTAAGGTCAAATCAAAACTTAACTTTTGATATCATCATTTGCGACCCTCCATATGAACTTGCAGAAAATATGAAGTCAGATGCAGATAACCAACTTTTCCAGACTCTACAGTATTTATCCAAAAGACTCGATAAAAATGGAGTTTTGGTTTTAAGCTGGCCAGATAAAATAAATCTACCAAAAATAAATAATCTTGAGCTGCAAAAAGAAAAAACCTACGCAGGGGCTAAACTTGGCTGGTACAGCTAATTAATCAAGAAAAAAGTCAAGAACTCCCACCCTTGAGTCTGCAAGCCGCTTTGCTAGATGCCACGTAGCTCCTAAGTAGTCATGTGGTTTCAGTAAAGGTTTCCCAAAATCTTTCTGTGTAATTACAACTGGACCATTTCTATAATAAAACGACTGAGGATCACGGTAAATCGCTGCCCTGCCCATGGTCAGTAACTGTTCATCTGTATGTTTACCCTTGGTAAAAATTACACTTATTCCACTTAGATCTCCCCCACCGTCTTGGTGAGGATTGTATTTCGTAGGACTAACCCCCAGTACCCTAAAGGTCTGCTGCCTTACTCTGCTCCATTGATGGATTTTCGGATAAGCAATTTTTAAAATGTCTTTTGCAACGTCTACTAAATCAGGAAAAATACCTAAATTTGCGAATTCAGTGAAGATTGATGTTACACTTGTATTCGGCCAGCTTAATGGACATAGAAACTCCGCCAGTTCCGCCTCATCTGGTAAAGTAGACATTGGTAACTGGTAAGCACCAGTTTCGGCAAGTTCTTGAACCATTTCTCTTGTAACTTTGAATTCTGACATATTATCCATATTATACAACTAAGCACAAGCTACAGTCAATGGCGATTGTGGTATAATTAAGTTTAAGATGGATCCTACAATTAATAAGCCTGATTTAACACATTTGCCAAATAAGCCCGGAGTGTATCTTCATAAAAACCCTAAAGGCGAGATTATCTACGTTGGCAAAGCTGTAAACTTAAAATCTAGGGTCAATCAGTATTGGCAAAAAAGCTCACACATTACTTCCCCTAAAACCGCAGTTCTAGCATCAGAGTCTGTAAAGGTAGACTATTTAGAAACTCCAAGTGAGATAGACGCATTATTTTTAGAATCAGAACTAATAAAACGATATCAACCTAAGTTTAATATCGAACTTAAGGATGATAAGTCTGCCACTTACGTAAGAATACCTTATAATGATCCAATCCCAGCGGTCTCTTTTACTAGAGCCCCTAAGGGCGATGGTGCAACTTACGTTGGTCCATTTTATTCAGCCGGACCAGTTTATTCTGCCATGAAGATTTTACGTAGAGCTCTGCCATACTCAACACATGTAAAGCTGCCTAAAAAAGCGTGCTTACATTATCAGATGGGTTTGTGCCCTGGGCCCGAGACTGAAAGTTTTGATCTAAAAAAATATCGAAAAGATCTCAGAAAACTAGAACAAGTCTTAAAAGGAGATCGTGAAAGCATAATTAAACATTTAGAAAAAAAGATGCTCCAAGCCGCCAAAGAAGAAAAATTTGAGATTGCAACTAGACTCCGCAATCAACTTAGATCTTTGCAAAGAGTCGGAAGAATTAAGCTCAAAGATACAGATGTGTTTGGCTCTGACCAAGCTCTAGCTGAGCTCCAGAAATTATTAGGCTTAGATAAGCTGCCTAAGCATATCGAGGGTTTTGACATTAGCCATATGTCTGGCTCTAATGTAGTAGCGAGTCAGGTAGTTTTTAAAAATGGAGTTTCATCAAAAACAGATTATCGAAATTATAAAATTACTAATCAGCAAAATAACGACTTTGAAAGTATGGCCGATGTCATATCACGTAGATTTAAAGATAAGAATGTAGAGGTATGGGGAACTCCCGATCTAATCTTAATTGATGGAGGTAAAGGACAACTTGGCTCAGCCATTTTAGCTAGTCCAGACAAAACTGTGCCAATGTTCGGTCTCGCAAAACAGTTCGAACAAGTAATTATTAAAAAAGAGGACACTAACTTTAAGCTTAATCATAAGTTTGCTTCCAAAACTAACAGAATAGTTAGCGATGAGGGCGAATATTATGTAATTAGTTTTAGTTCTAGAGATCCAATAAGATTACTTTTAGAAAGGATTAGGAACGAAGCCCATAGGTTCGCAGTCAGATATCACTCTAAATTAAAAGGTAAAACCATGACGAAAACAGAACTCACTAAAATACCAGGTGTCGGCTCAGAAACCGCCAGAAAACTATTAACATCTTTTGGCTCAGTTGCTGGAGTGAAATCAGCTCCCCATGCTCAATTAGCATCAGTAGTTGGCAATATTAAGGCCAAAAATATTGAAAGGTATTTTTCCAGCTAACCTTATCTCTGTTATAATTTAAGTTGCAACCAAGCACACAATTGAATATTTTTGAAACAATTAAGAATAATATTGAGGTAATACTATTATGAACGATGATTTAGTTATGTGGAACGATAAGTTCTATAACAAAGACTACACTCAAAAAGTACCAGGCTTAACTCTAAAAAAAGCGAAAGAAATTGGAGACGAAATTGGTGTAGATTGGGATCTTGTTGATCTCGGTGAATGGATCCAAGGTCTTAAAGAAGAACTTGAGCACGTTGGAGTCTTAGGTGGTGATAAAACAGCTGTAATACCTGCTGGAGATCTTGTTTCATCTGGAAGAATTGCTTATGAGCACATTTTGGAAGTCCCATCTTATTACTCTCGTTTAGAGAAGATGGAGCACGAAGGAGAAGATGATCACCCAGATGAAGAGGCTGTTAAAGAGTGGGTTAAGAAGAATCGCCAAAAGTACCAAAACAAATGGGACGAAGCCGCGTAAAATTATCTTTATTATCGATTTGCAATAATGCAAAAAGCTGAGATTACCAATAGCGTAGAAGAGACATTTGGTCTTGGCAAACGCTTTGGGCAATCTCTTAAAGGCGGCGAAGTAATTGAATTTGTTGGAGATCTAGGGGCGGGTAAAACATCTTTTATGCGAGGTTTAGCAGAAGGTGTTGAGTCTCAAGATTCGGTCTCTAGCCCAACATTTACTTTGTCTAATGTTTACGCTGGTAGAGACGGTATACAAATTTACCATTTTGATTTATATAGATTAAGCGAGCCAGGATTGGTGGCTGAACAATTGCAAGAAGTAATTGATGATCCTAAAGCAATAGTTTGTGTAGAATGGGCCGAAAGTGTTCGCGGAATTCTACCAGAAAATACAATTACAATTCATATCCTACCAATAGATGAAAATGCTAGAGAGTTTTTGTTTAATCAATAATTTCTGTTCTATCACCCGTTCCTTCAAGTGCCCCGATAGCCTCTACTGTTTGGCGAGCTAACCTTTCGTCAAGAAAACTATTATTACTAGTGTGGACCTCAGTTAACGAAGAACCGATCTCTTCGCTCAGTAATTCTGCGGGGCTAGGAGCCCGTGGAACGTCATCTGCCAATACTTCGCTACCTGGTTCATCTGGATTTATGTGACTAATCCTCATTGTACCTCTCAAGAAGTCCCTTTCTTTTCGTATTGCTGCTCTATGAACTATCAGAGTTAAAGACGAAGCGGCTAGTTCAACAACAGTATATTTACCTTCTCCTGGCTTAACATGCCTAACAATAGTTAAATCAGAAAGTGAAGCATCAACAAGGATAGGTGTTTCACTAGCATTCTTATACAAATCTGGGATTCTCCAAAAGTCCCCCTTCCTGCCAGTTTCTAATACAAACTCTTCAGGACTCCATCTACCTTTTTTATAAGGTATAAATTCAATTTTTGCTGCCATATATTATTAAGCTTAGGGATACTTTATAACTTATTCAAGCATGAGCTATAAATTAGTAGATTGGTTACACTAGAACCTCGCAGGTTCAATAGGTTGATGTGCATTGCCTACAATAACTGCTTTAATATCTGAATCAACTCTATTCATCGCAACAGTTAGTTGACCAGGTTTACCAACTTCAAAACAAGACCTTAGATGGTACGATTGCGTAGGGGTTCTGGCTGAAACTATATCTCGTGTTTTTTCACCATATTCATCGGTATAATCTATTACTGCAAATTTACTCTCAGTATCAAGTGTCAGTATAAGGATTTTACCAGCTACTCTATGTCTGGTTTCACTCATCAAGCCTACTTCTCTACACTCTCCTGGTGCCATAGGTCGTAATGGAGCTATGTTTCCAAAAGGAGAAGGTTCAAAAGATAATACGAGTGCCATATGAGATACAGAATACTATCTCAATATAAACTAATTCAAGCATAACCAATTTACTAAGTAATTAAATAAGTGTTAATATCATCTAAAAGTTAAGTTAGGATATAGAATATGCCAGAAAAAATAAAAAATCCAGCTAATTGCGCAAGCGCAGTATTTATTTACGATGATAAAGATAGAAGCTTTAGGTTATCTGAATGCGCTAATTGGGGAGATGTTTCTAAATTAGATCATCGGGCATTAGGTATAGCTAGGAGTGATACCTCAGTTTTTCCTGTTGATGACGCAAGTGGACGAGATAAAATGATTATGCAAATCGGCGCCAAAAGCTCCAGGATGTGTGCAGTGTGTGACAGGTACATGTCTAAGCAAGTTAACACTGATACCTTCGGATCTGCGGGCAAAGGGGTTGTACGGGTAACGGATGGAACTGAGTTTCAAGTTCGTATTGATGAGTCGTTAGGGAATGGTGATATTCTAGACCCTTCCATGCCTGGTGTACCAAATGATCCAACAGCAGAATTACTTTACCTAAGTGGCAGCTAACATAACACAGGCAGTGGTCACTAATCTTCTTTATCATCTACACTTCTAAAGTCGCTCTCAATTAAGCTTTCCATCGGGTTCCAAATTCCTTTAGCTTTTTTATGGACTAAAAAATTTACCTTAAGAAGTGTAATCAAAAGTAGGGTCAAAGTCGCACAAAGCATTGCTGCAACAATATGCAGTATTGGATTGCCGCCAACGTCAACAATAATAGGAAGAGCTAGTGTTACAGAAAATAAAGTCAAGAGCACATACCACTCGTTACTATAAATTTTTCTACCCATGGTCATATCAAATGTAGTTCTATTTGTCTGATTATCGACTACTGCGTCTAATACCCCGTCTACTGCATCACAATCTTTATGTTTAACATCAAAATGCACTAGTTCTCCGACCAATTTGTCGTACTCTTTTTCTCCACAGCCAGCTTTCTTTTCTTTAACGCATGCTTTTATGTAATCAGCAATTAATTTTTGTATTTTGTCGTGGACTTTTCTATCTGATATCTTTCTAGTCTTAACCATTATTTTAAAAAGTGCAACAGATTGAGTTCTAATAACTTTTCCTAGTTCCTCTATTCTTGCTTTTTGATTGTTTAAAGAAGGGGTAAAGTAAAAACCAAACAAAAATGAATTTATAGAAAATAATGTAAGAGCAGAACTACTTAAGGTCGGCTTAGGTAAGATCATTAATAACCCAGCAAAAAAGATAAATAAGATTACAAAGTAATAACTGAGCCTAACCTTGAGAAACGCCTTTAACATAAGCTTAATTCTAACACAAGATTCTTATTGATAATTGACTTCTGAATATAAGTAGTATAAGATAAAGTTATATGTCAACGGAAGTAAACGCTCCATCAAACCCAAGTCAATGCAGAAGCGCTAAGTTTATGCATATCAGCACACCGATTTTTCGGTTAGAAGTAACAAGATTTGCAGGCTGTTCCCGTGTAGCTGTTCTTGACTTTCCCGAGAATAGATATACTCCTAAGAACGACGAACCACTCAGAGAAAGGGAAAGTGCCTTAGGTAAAAAAATATCAGAAATTTGTGTTGATTGCCCATTAGGCCAAGTTATTGACATGCCAGAACCACCTGAAAAGATCACTTGGAAGGGTATTGGTAAGTAGGACAGAGATAGCATTTGAAATTATTAAAGCACTAGTATATAATTTGACAGCACAAGCCAAAAATACATTCTACAAAAATAACCTTAAACTTAAGGTTATTTTTGATTTAGAAGAGGTTTAACAGACAAAAAGTTAGAATTTTTATGAATCTAAAACCAAAAAAACCAGCTTTTTTAAGCTCAGATAAAAAGAGTGAAAAAAGCTCAATAGAAGAAAACTTACGTCCTGAGAGTAAAGTAGTTAAAGCTGTCAACAAAGCCTCTAAAAAAGCATCTCAAGTTGGGGCAGTAGAAGTTTATACTCCTACTCCGAAAAAAGGATTGTTAGGTAAGAGGATAAATCCATTTGCTCCTATCAAATGGTTTTTTAGATATGTCAGAGATTCGTACATAGAACTCAAAAGAGTAACTTGGCCAGACAGAAAAACAGCCTGGAAGTTAACAGGCACAGTTTTTTTGTTTAGCGTAATTATGGCCCTGTTTTTATTTGGGCTAGATAGCCTCTTTAGCGAAGCATTTAAGAAACTATTCTTAAATGATTAGTAAGAAATAAGTATAAAGATAATTAAAGTATATAAAAGACAAATTATGAGCATTCTACAACCTACAAAAAACTGGTACATCATTAACGTCCATGTCGGACACGAAGAAAAAGTTGCCGAAGCCTTAAAACAAAGAGCCGATAGCTTAGACTTAGCTGATAAAATCTTCCAAACTTTAGTTCCAAAAGAAAAACAAGTAGAAGTAAAAAATGGTAAAAAAAGAGTAGTTAACAAACGAATCTTCCCTGGTTACGTCTTTGTACAGATGGTTATGACAGAAGAAACTTGGTTTGCCGTGCGCAACACTCCAGGAGTGACAGGATTTGCCTCGGCTGTAAGTGGTCAAGATCCTCAACCAGTTTCTGATGAAGAGGTCGCAAGAATTACTAAACGTATGGATGCTGATGTTGCCGAGCATAAGGTTGAATTCAAAGTTGGAGATGTAATTAGTATTAACGATGGTCCATTTAAAGGCTTTGACGGTGCTATATCAGAAATTGACAGTCAAAAAGGCAAACTAAAAGTCATGGTCAATATGTTCGGTCGTGAAACTCCTGTAGAGATTGACGCTCTACAAGTAACTGCCCACTAATAATTAATTTTCCAGTAAAACTTTGTCTCTAGTTACGTATATTTCTTGACTGTCATTAAGCTTAAGTTTATTATTAAGACATATAAGTAAGCTTAAGGAGAAATAACTATGGCAGATCTAAGAAAACCAATTGGGCAAAAAGAAGTTTTAGTAATAGCAATAGGGTTAGTGGTTGGTTTTGCATTAAAAGATTTTATCGAAAACTTTATAATGGCTTTTATCACACCGGTACTCGATAAATTAATGGGCGGAGTAGGGGCATTAGAAAGCAAAGTTACAGAAATAGGCGGTATTCAATTTATGCCGGGACAATTTGTAACTGGGACGATCAACTTCTTTGTTATTTTGCTGGTATTGTTTATTATGGTAAGAACTTTTAATACATCAGTTTACCAATCAAACAAAAGTAAAGATACTAAAAAGAAGTAACAAACCTTAAAAGTCCTTTGTCCTAGTTCTATAAGAATAAGTCTAGTATCCATCTATTTATTGAAAGAAGGTACGAGCTAATCAGAGGGTAAAAAACAAACATAAATAACAAGATTGCACTAAAGCCAAACTGTTCGATCTTTAGCATGATATCCCTTAAAAAATCGGGAGCTATTGCATATAAAACTCTTGATCCATCAAGTGGAGGAAAAGGGATCATATTGAATACCGCCAAACCTATGTTAATACTTACTAAAAATACTAAAATAGTTTGCTGCGTTCCTGCAACTGGCTGAGTAGTATTTAAGATAAAACTACTTACAAAAGCTAATATCAAGTTAGAAAGTGGTCCCGCAAGTCCAACAAGAGCCATACCCCATTCTGCACCTTTTAAACTATGAGTGTTAATAGGTACAGGCTTAGCGGCGGCAAAAGGTGGAGCCCCTGCAATCATCAGAATCAAAGGAAGGGCTACTGTTGTTAATGGATCTATATGATGTATAGGATTTAGACTAAATCTTCCCATGCTATGAGATGTCCTATCACCCAAAAAGTAAGCAACAATACTGTGCACGCTCTCATGAATGCTAATAGAAAAAGCAAGGACACCTACGGCAATAATAATTTCTGTAAAAGTCAGGTTCATATGATATTCTTAATTTTAACAGATAATCATTAATTAATATTATTATGGCAATACGGCCCGAGTGTGACACGTGCGGAGAAGAGTTAACTAAGTTTGGAGCAATTTTATTTAGTCCTCCAGATGAAGAAAGTAGAACTCTTAAACTCCATATATGTGTCGAGTGCTATAAAGAGATATTAAAGAAGTTTAAATACAAACCATCTTCCCCAGGTGACAAAAAAGTGTTAAAATAAGATTAGGTAATCCGGGGTAGCTCAGTGGTAGAGCAGTTGGCTGTTAACCAATTGGTCGCGAGTTCGAGCCTCGCCCCCGGAGCCAATACAAGATATGTGACAAGAAGTCCAGTAAGCATTCACGCTACTGGATTTTGCTATACTAATGGCATGTTCTATTGAAGAACAAGGCGAGTAAACTTAAGTATTATAAATCATTATAAATTTATGAGCATTAGTCCGATTAATAAGATGCTACTTATCATAGGCCCCTTAATAGTTTTCTTTGGATTACCTCTGTTTATGGTAGGGTTTTGTATCGAAAATTGCCAGACGAGTTTAAGCACTAGTGTAGCAAACTGGGCTGGGTTGGCAATGCTTGGGATAGGCACCACGGTATCGGTATATGGAATACTGTTAGCTATATACCAAACCAGGCTACCAAAGAAAATTTTCTGGGGAGTACTGATCCCTGGGTTTACCTTGTTGCTTGTACTGTTTCTTGTTCGCCGTCAATAGTTGCGTCAGCTTCAAATCCATAAGTCCGTGACCTGCACGCTGAGTCAATCATTGCAAAATAATTTATAATATTTTACAATATCGATATGAGTAAAGATTCTCATTATAATCATATTGAAAAACCACCTACTGGCGGATCATCTCATTATTCATTCGATAGTGAAGGTAGATTGGTGGAAATCTACACACCAGCTGATCCAAGAATGAATATGGAATCCAAAGTAGTTCCAAACCCCTCACCAGAACTTATCGCAGAAACTCATGAAAAAATCACAAAGGCAAGAGAGCTCGCCCAAAGGTTAGTGTTTGATCCACAAGACGTAGATATCGCGATAACTCAAGCAGCAGACAGGGTATGGCTAGAAGACAACGGCATCGATCCAGATTCAATGGTATAGTTGCGAAGTACGTCGACTAGCGAGACCCAAGAGCATATATTTTAAAAGTTATCTAGTAAGCATCAATGTTACTGGATTTGCTTTTTTCTTTAACGTAGTGTTGGCAAGTAGTAATCTTAGGACTCTGTTATTTTGCTCCAGTTAGCTAAGGTTCTCCTATATACTTCTCCGGGCATTTGGCATCTTTCTCCTTAGTGTATCTATGATAAACATACCTTCGGATAGATCTATAACTTTTAATCTCCTCCTATTTCTCACTAAGTGAACCGCCCCTCTTCTTAATAAGATACTTGAGCGAAAGAAAAGATAAACCTAAGAGTGTGGTGAGAATAATTATAGTAGAAAAGATTACTCCAGTTCGAGCCACCAAAGGAAGTGTTTTTACCTCTAAGATTGGGTCTATTGGGTTTGGTATGGGCGGATCGGGGTCGGGTTGAATTACCTCACCTTCACCTAACTCAAAGGCTCCAATGTCAATTGCACTTCCAACAACCCTGGGAAGGCCCCTGGCATCATACTGGACGTTATCTATTGGCCTACCTGCGTCTAAAGCTCTAGAGCTTGAAGTAATAGGTAGAGTATCAACTAGGCCACCATAATTACCAAAGAGACCAAAAGTTTCACTCATTTTAGTGACTGTTAATGGTCCGGAACTATCTAAATCAGGGTATATCACGTCATTGTTATTTGCAGAAAGGACCGATAGGCAGTTTGATTCAGTTAGATTGTTACCTCCAGAAGTTACGTTCACCTCACCTTGAGAATCTCCTTGAAGCACATTACCTATAACACAATTATTAAATGTTGGTTGATTGGCTTCATTATATTCTAGTTTGTTACCGGCAATAATATTATTAATAAGGTCAACTTCTAATTGGTCGCCACCATTCGGAGAGGTATTCGAGTTTGCCCCAAAGCCTAACCCATAGCCAAAATTACTGTAGATTGTATTGTTAATCATCGAAAGGCTTTGATTCGAACTGCCGTATTCGTTATTTTCTGAATATGCAGTAAGTCCAACTATATTTTTATAAAGAGTTGTATTAGTTATTTGTATGTTCGATTCGGCATTACTCAATAAGCCTGTGCCCCATATAAAGATACCAATTGGTTTATCAGTTACAGATACGTTACTAATTTCAATATTATAAGCTCCATAGACAAATATCCCAGAATCTAAACTAGGCTCTAGATCACCATTCGGAGAGGATACCTTTATATTATTGATGCGTGTAGAAAAGTTTGTGTAGCCTGGCAATGCGGCGAGACCAAGACTGTTTCCTCCGCAATCTTCAAAGGCTAGATTTTCAAAGTTTATCGCTGTAGCATATTTTTTTAGAATAAAAAGACAACCATCAAAGACTTGGTTTGGCTCAATTTGAATATTTTTAACACTAAAATCTTTATAATTTAGTGCTTGGCCTTGGTTTTCGTCATCCTGAACAACTATTGAAGTCGATAGACCTGAACCGTTAATTATTGAATTTTGAGCTCCCTGACCCAGTATACTTACAGGAGCTTTTATTATCGGAAGGGACTGGTTTAAGGTTATAGTTCCAGAAGGTAGTACAAATACAATGACTTGATTCAATCCTCTATGGGGGCAGTCTGCATTCGGAGCAGAAGTATAAGAGCTTGTATTCACATTCTGAATTGCTTCAGTTAGTGAGCAGTTGCCGTTTACCTGAACAACATCATCACCGCTGGCGATATTGTAAGTAATTACTGGAGCGTTAGCAAACGAGTTGAGGGCATGAAAGGTGACGTAGGCTATAAGTACTACCAAAAAAATGAGTATTTTTTTAAAAGCGTTAGTACTACTCATATATTTTCTTAGGTTACCTTAATACAACTTTATCATATAGAGCTGATGATTTTTGCAAATATTATAAAGATAAAATAGTATTATATGATCTTAAGACCTGTCCTTATATGCGGAGCCAAGCTTAAACTGTGATCCATTTATTGCAGGTGTTTCAATACGTATAGAAATGTTACAATATCTTTATGAAAAATATATCCAAAAAAACAAAACTTTTTATCTTCGTACTCTTAACACTATCCGTGCTTACCGCACTTGCTATTTGGTTTACATCTTCATCAGCATCTGAATCTGACCTTAAGGTAGCATTGTATGAGATCACACCACAGAACACTGTAATCGATACATCATACCACCCAGGTAACTGTTTTGACGTGTGTTCATATATAAATGCGGAGGTGTCACCAATATCTAGACCTGAAGATCTTGCTAAAAAACTTAAGGAGTTGGGCTACGGTTATGTATCAATCAATTCCTGTTCACAAGCCCCAGCCTTTGGGATAGGGTGTAGTGTATCCGCAAACAGAAACAGTAAACATAAAGGTTATCAAGTAAAGGTTGAGTATGACTACTACTCAAAGCTTGGTCAGAATAAAGAGGCGGACCTGAGTATATTCGCTAACACCAGATAAGAAATAAGTTGTCATGAATGATCTAGTGGAGTTTCGCTACCGCTCACTAGTATTGTGTATTCGTCTAGATATCCTTCTGGCAATTGTGTGACCGCTCAGAGTAAGTAAACTAAGAGAAACTATAAGAGCAAGTCCTACCCAACTTAGTATTCCGGTCTTTGGCGGCTTTGGCGGGTCAGTAAAGACAGGCTCTGGACTTGAGCTACCAAGCTCCAGAGATGATATGCTTGCATAGTATTCTCCGATATCGCCTCCACTACTTAAATCTGCAACTTGACCAGAGTTAATATCGTATAACGCAATATAAGCATCGTTGGGGTTACTAGCATTAGAGTCGGTTATTACAGATAAAAGTAATCTTTTATCATTATCAACAAACTGTCCTGTAGGATAGTTCCTTGTTCCAGGTAATGATATGTTATTTAATGCTGTACCATCTAAACTTAGCACTTTTTGATCAGTATATGGACCGCCAAACTGAGCAGTGGAAGTAAAAATTTTATCTTCTGACTGAGCCCAAGGTAAAGATCCATATATCCATAGAGCATAATTGCCAGGTATTGTACTAACATTCAAAGTATCTGTGTCCAGTATAGCTAATGGGTATTGAAAGTCATTTACTGTTGGACTACTAACGCCATCGCCTATATATTTTTCTTGACTGTATAGAATTTTACTGCCACTAGGAGAAGCACTAAAACTAATAATATCTCCATCTGTGCCACTAACTAACTGTTGAGGGATTCCTGACCCATCTGGGTTTATAGATATGCTTTCCCAACTAGAGTACCTTCCTCCTCCTCCATAAGCTCTACTTGAACTTACGAGTGTAACTACTAATTTGTTATGCTTATTATCATACTCAACTCTGGCTCTTAAATACTCGCTAGTTGAACTAGGCTCATAGTACGCTATTTGCGTTGGGTTAGAACCATCCGTGCCTGTAGAAAAAACCTTAACTGCTCCTTCTGATAGCGTAGGGCTAGATTGATTGAGATAATTTGCATTTACGCTACTAAAAAATATTTTTGAGGAGTCCTTATTCCAGGTAAAATGAGATATTATTGGTTCATCAGAACTTAATACTCCTTCTCCACTTGCTACAACTTTATTCGAACCTTCACGATCCATAACCATAAGCCTAGTCCCTAGGTCACTAAAATCAAGATATGCTATTTTGCTACCGTCTGGAGACCAAAGCGGGAAGCTCGCTGCGCTTGGACCATCAATTCCGGTTAAATCTTTTTTATCACTGCCGTCTTTATTCATCGTAAAAACGGCCGCCTTATTCTGACTTTCTTTGTTAACACCAACGTATAAAATTTTTTGCTCGGTTACAGCGTTAGTTTTTTTAGGTATAAGTACTAAATTGAGGATTAATAATATAATTGAAAATAGCGCAATTTTTACTCTGTATTCTTTTTTCATAATCATGAAGTTGATATCAAATTAATATATTCATGTATTAATTTACTCTACAATAAGTCTATTCTACAAATATTGTTTTTAAATAAAGGTTTATTCAACATTGTGTTATCATCATAGCTATAGCTTATCGATATATTAAAGTAGGGTATTAAAACTTTAACTAAAAAAAGAAGTATGAAAAAAGTCACCACCCAAAGATTAGTCAGATTTAATGCAATTATGTCATTACTGCATGCTGTGCAGGCTGGTTTGATCTTAGTATTAAGTAAAAGTTTTTCTCTACCGATTAGTGGAAGTTTCTTAAAGTTTAACGAAAGTACCCAAAATCTAGATCCTGCAAGCAAAGTATTATTTAACTTATCTCTCCCTGCTCTAATTTTTTCATTTTTTGTTTTATCATCACTAGCGCATCTTTTTATAGCTACTGTTTATAAGGATAAATACCAACATGATTTAAACAAAGGGATAAATAAGGTTAGATGGATAGAATACTCTTTTTCTGCGAGTATTATGATCGTCGCAATAAGTTTACTTGTAGGAATCTACGACCTCGGTAGCCTAATTATGCTCTTTGGCTTAACTGCTGTTATGAACTTATGTGGATTAGTTATGGAAGTCCATAACCAGACTACACAAAAAACAAATTGGCTTAGTTATTATGTCGGCTGTATAGCCGGAGCAATTCCTTGGGTGGTAATCGCCCTCTACTTGGCTCTTGGCGCATCAGATGGAAGCAAAGCCCCAGCTTTTGTTTATTGGATCTTCGTTTCGATCTTCCTCTTCTTTAACTGTTTTGCGGTCAATATGGTTCTTCAGTATAAAAAAATAGGGCCATGGAAAAACTATTTATATGGTGAGCGAGCTTATATTATCTTAAGCTTAGTGGCAAAATCATTACTAGCTTGGCAGGTTTTTGCTGGAACCCTAAGACCTTAATTTTACTATTTACTACGATGAGGACATCCAGCCCAGCAGCACGGTCTACGTTGACCTTTATTTAGCTGAGAGCGAGTTCTCTCGAGTCTTCTAATACGAGTCTCTACCTGTTTACCAGATGTAACTAAGCATATCCACTCATTACGAGCTAGAGGAGTTATATCTTCCCATACCTCCAATGCTTTAGGATTATTAATCAGCGTTTCTTTAAGGTCTGGTGGGACCTTATGTACAGTACCGCTTGAAACTAACTTTAATTTTTTTGATAACATATTTTAAATATAACATTAAGACGAACATAAGCACAATACAATAAACAACATTCATTGTAAATAGTGATAATAGAGACATATACTCCAAAATTATAGGAAGTAATGAAGTTAGTTGACTACATTGGGAGGGTATTCCTGGAGATAACTAAATAATAGGAGAGTATATATTATGTCTAATATAAAAACAGACGTGCAATACCAACAGAACCAACTTATGGTCATAGTTCTAGCTATGTTCGGAGCTATTGTAGCGGCAATAGTTGCCTCAACATTACTAGTGATGACACTAATGAAGGGTGAGATCGCTGGTGCCATCGCAGATGTAAATACAAACGCACCAGTAAATCAAAGCTCATCACTAAATACGGGGGTTTGCCCGGGTGCGCCAGTAGTACTCAGTTCAACTCAGAGTAGTAGACCTACATCTTATTCATCTGCTCACAGTCACGCTCCTCATAGCTGGGCTTCAGTCGCTAACTCATTTAATATTACAAACAATAGTTCATCTACAGTAAGCAATAACGTTTCTGAGACTAATGTAACTAATAACAATACAAATACTAAAACTAAAGTTAAAAATGTTGTTAGCACTAAGAATGTTACTAATATAGTCGATAGCTTTAATCTTGGATCTTACAACCAGACTAATAGTAATAACAATAATAACAATACAGTTAACTCTGGTAATACTATTAATTTAAACCCAGATAACTCACTAAATATTAACTCAAATAATACGGCAGTTAATAACATAAATTCGCATAACGACTCTCATGACAAAATAGTAGAGGAGAGTGTAGTGGTAGATCTTTAGCTATAAAGAAAAGTATATTCAAAGATATATTAGTAGCTCCGTAATTAATGGGCTACTTTTACCTAGCAAATATCATTAAGTAGCGTAGTTATTACAATATAAACCATCAAAATACTTGCATTACGCTAATGTTTACTGTTAATCTGGTATTAAAGCAAACTATTTAAAGCAAGATAATAAAAAATATGGCTCAAAAGAATTTCAAGAAAATCTTAACAGTAGGATTGGCTACGCTAATACTTAGCGTGTCCGCTTTACTCGTTACAAAAACCAACGCTGTCTTTAAAGGGCCGGATCCTGTAACTAATGGTAGGATTGTTTTCTCAACAGCTAGTGGTAAGACTATTATGACGACTCTTCCAGATGGTAGTTCACCAATAACACTATTTAATGATCCAGATGCAGCGATAGTCGGAGACCCAGTATGGAACCCGAACCATACCAAAGTCGCATTTGTAATGGCTAAGAACGGCCAGACTCACATCTACTTGCTAGATTCAGAAACTCCTAATCAAACACCTACTGCATTAACTTCTGGCTCACAAGAGTCAGGTGGTACAGACCCTTCTTGGTCGCCAGATGGTGACTACTTACTATTTGCTAGACAAGTCGGTAGTGCTTCTAACATATTTATAATGGATGCTGCTGATGGAGCCAACCAAACACAATTAACATCTGGATATACAACCTCTGGGCGTCAAGCCTTTGATCCACAATGGTCGCCAATTTCTGGATCAAAACAAATAGTATTTACAGTAGCAGATACACAAAGCACTCCGACAATTAACTCAAACATCCATACCGCTGAGATTAACTCAAGTAATGATGCACTTGAAAGCGGGAGTGATGTTGAACTCGATGGAGCCAGTTGGAATGCTTCTGATGGAGCAGATAAAATACGTGGGGAGTATGATCCTCAATTCTCTCCAGACGGTTCAAAAGTAATCTTTGTTAGGATGACCGAAGGTGGGTCATTCACAATCGGTACTGCACTTGCAGATAACTCTAGCACTGCTTTCACAACCGTTATACCTAACACAGTTACTGGAGGTTCAGTATTTGACCCAGCTTATTCGCCAGATGGTAACTATGTATCCTTTGAACCAAAGAATAACTTATTAAGTGTAGGTCCGGCAAAAGTATATAATGTTGCAACTGGTACTGTAGCTGCTTTCTCATCATCAGCAGCGGAGCTAGACTGGACCTATGCTGCAGAAGGTCAAGAAGTACCTGAATTACCAGACGTTTCGGTTGAATGTACAACTGAAGTTGGTAAGCCATGTACTGTAAGTATTCCTGCATATTGTACTAATACACTAGAAACCGCTCCATTACACGGACAGAGTGTGGTAACACAAGCAGATGATGTAACTCAAGAGGGTTCTCTAACTTATACTCCAACACCTGATTCTAATGGTAAATATAGCGAAGCTGAAGAAAATTATGTTCATGTAAGATCAGACAACATTAGTACTGCAAGCTGTTTTGTAAAGATTAAGTTTACTAAGCCAAGTGGAGTTGTACCTAATATTCCTAAGACTGGTATAGTTGGTGGGCTCGCCGGACTTGGTCTAGCTGCCGCAATCGCTGGTGGTGCAATTTACGCAAAAGAGTATAAAACTAAAAAAGCTAAAAAAGTTGGATCAGAGAAGTAATAACTACTAATCAATCATTAACTTAAGCTAAAATAAACCACAGGAAATCAAAACTCCTGTGGTTTACTCACTAGATAAATGAAAAAATATATACCAATTAATCACACTAAACTTAAAACGCTCAAAAAGCCTAAAACGCTTAGAAATACTGCAATCCTACTCGCAGCTTTAATTGTTACCACTATAATTCTTTCAGCACTCCAATCGAAAGAAAACACTGCTAACAATACTAAAGCTATAGACAAGCCTTCTGATAGCACACATTTAACTGATGATAATAAAAGTGTTGATCTAGCTATGGTCGGTGATATGTTGCCTCACGAAACTGTTACAAATGCAGCAAGAAAATCTGATGGTGGCTATGATTATTTAAAACTAATTTCACCAGAACTGCAAAAAGTTTTTAAAAAAGCAGACCTAAGATTTTGTAATCAAGAATCAGTAAGTTCAGCAGAGTTAGCAGTTAGTGGCTATCCTGCTTTCAATGCACCTCTAGACTTTGCAAGAGACATTAATGTCTTCGGCTGCAACTTGATATCCACTGCGAATAATCATGCTGCTGACAAAGGCTTAGCTGGCATTAAAGGCACACTTAATGCCTGGGATAAGCTAAATCCCCTTGCTATATCAGGAATGCACAGGAGTGTTGAAGAAGCCGAAAAATTACAGGTTACAGATAAAAATGGCATAAAAATTGGATTTACTGCTTTTAATGAATTTAATAACATTAATCTTCCACCAAGTGAGACTGGTGTAAATATGCTTTCAGACTATAGGTTACTTGATCAACAGGTCAAAAACTTACGAGAAAAATCTGATGTAGTAATAGTCTCTGTCCATTGGGGGAGTGAAGACTCGCATAATCTAACATCTTCCCAAAAAGAATACGCCAAAAAGATTGCAAACTTAGGCGCAGACATAATAATTGGTACTGGTCCTCATGTTTGGCAACCTTATCAAGAGATTAAAAGAACCGATGGTGGGACTACTTATTTATGGAACTCTATTGGTAATGGCTTAAATTCTCAAACAAAGCAAGACCAACTTTTCTCCGCCGTTGCTCTGATGAAAATATCAAAAGATAAAGATGGTAAAATAACCATCTCTTCTCCCAGAGTGTTGCCAACGTACATGCACTACATATGGGGAAGTGGAGTAGGTCTTACTCAGAATAAATTATTAGCAAGAAAAAACCTTCAATGGACTATACTTAACGGATCACAGAGTCTAATAGATAGGCGGAATGATTTTAAAACTACAGAAGCAGACCAGGAGAATAAACTAAAAGAATATTTAGCAAACTCTAAAGTCGAAGTGCTACAAAGCTATTAAGCTTAATGAACTTAAATACTCCTCGTAAGTTATTCTCTTTTCAAATATTTCTTTTGCAATATCTTTACCGACATATCTAAAGTGCCAAGGCTCATATTGATATCCTGTAATGTCAGTTTTGCCGTCAGGATATCTCAAAATAAACCCGTACTTATAAGAATTATCTGCAAGCCATTTTCCTGCTTGTGTATCACCAAAACATACTTCCAAATAGCATTTTTTATCTTTATAGCTTAAATCAAATGCTAAGCCTGTTTGATGCTCGCTGTGTCCTGGCTCTGCAGAGAATTTTTTAGCTTCTTCTAGACCATATTGTTTTACATAATTATTAAAGTAAAAGCTTTGTGATTTAAAAGACCTAAAGCCACTATTCATAACTAAGTCTAACTTAGCTGATTTTGCATCGTTCAACATTTTTTCTAAACTAGGCCTAATAATTTCTCGAATAGACTGCTCATCTCTGGAGTCACTTGAGCTAGTTTGTACTTTAGGGATTACTAAATCTCCGGGCTTATAATCTTCCGGATTTAGAGCATAAGTTTTGTTTACTAAAACATACTGACTGGTAGGAGATTTTATATCAAGTTGAGTTTTTTTTGTCTCTTCAACCTTTTTTTCAGCATCTTCATTCTGCTGAGCTTGTTGAGTATTATTACTTTCATTTTTTTTATCTGATCTTAAAAAATAAGCCAGAGATGAAAAGAGAAGAATAATCAGAGAGGTAACTAGTAGTTTACGTAGGAAAGCTTTTGATACCATATGGTAAAATTATAACAGTTTCGAAAACAGAATGGGGCGTGGCCAAGTGGTACGGCAGCGGTTTCTGGTACCGAAGATCGTAGGTTCGACCCCTACCGCCCCAGCCAAACGCGACGTTAGAATTTCAGACCCATATTCTAAATTCTAGTCTGGCGTATGGACAATATAATTAGATCAATTGAAGATGCTCTTGAAACAAAGAATTACTTTGGTGCTCTTTTCATGGCTGTCTGCATCCCGGAAATTTGCGGTAAAATCGAGTTTTCAAATAGCAAACGCCCATATAGGGATTGGTTTGACAAATATATGCCGGAGGTTTATCAAAAGCACCTATCAGGAAGCGATGCGTATGCGATCAGATGTGCCGTACTTCATGAAGCAAGTAATACCTTATCTAATCACAGAGCGCGCGATGTTCTCGATAAGTTTTTCTTCACATACACAGGCAATCATCTAAATACTTTCAATAATTTCAATGGGGATAACCAAAGAAAATGTGTTTTATCTTATGATACATACTGCACTGA
Organism: Candidatus Nomurabacteria bacterium; assembly: GCA_023898665.1. NCBI lineage: Bacteria > Candidatus Nomuraibacteriota > Candidatus Nomurabacteria bacterium. The sequence goes on along the minus strand of CP060233.1, from coordinate 565,366 downwards.
TCTGATTTCCGCGTTCAGGATTTGGCAAGAAACAACTCTCGCTAATGATGAAGAAACCAGAGGTCGATTTAATGAATCAGAGAGTTTGCGACTTCAAATTGACGTGGGAGATTCTATTCCAGGCGTAAAGTTTAGCTAAGGTGTACCAGACCCACCATCTCAGCCAAGAGTCCGAAATATCGAGTACCGTTAAATATTGACATAATTTATTTTAATAATTATAATCGCTAAATTATGACTTTTATTTCGAGTGAACCTGCATTTTTAGAAACCAAAGTGCGACAAGACACGATTGAAACGTTGACTAGGTTCTCATGCGAAGGACTTGCTGAATTGGCGGTTAGGTACAAAGATGATCGTAGCAAATTTATGCTGGATTTAGTGGCCGAAGCTTCTGTTGCCACTATTGCACAGCTTGAAGACGGAAGTCGTGGTCCGTTGCCAAAAGATAGAATGTCTCGTCGCAAAGAATTTGGAGCAAGGATCGACCGGCTCCGGCTTTCAAATGCATACAGAGATATTTTTAGCTTTGCAGTTGGCGCTGAAGACGATTTGACGCACCTATTTTAAGCAGAGAAGTTATGAGATTTGGCTCAGGTTCCAGATCGAGACGCTCAGCCAGACATTATTTTAATCGGTTAGGTAAATCTAATTCTCTTCTGCTACGTGATATCAGGCCTATTCCTGCTATACTAAAGTAGTAATAAAAATAACTAAACTAAACTAATTATGTTCAAAAAAAAGTTAAAGAATGAGAATAAAGGAAAATTAAGTCTATTGCAAAAATTTAGTCTGTTTTTCTTTAAGAACAAAAGGTTTAGTTTGTTTGCCTGGATTTCACTGCTAGTACTAGGTCTCGTTACTTATACTGGTTTAATTCAAAGAGAAGGATTCCCAAGTGTTCAAGTCCCTATCAGTGTGGTAAACGCCAATTATTTTGTAGGTGATAAAGAAAAGGTTGATAGCGAGGTAAGCCTACCAATATCCAATGTTTTAAAAAGTGTACCACAAATAAAAGAAGTCTCTTCCACCTCTACAGATAACTTTGCCAATATATTAGTTACTTATCGGGATGATGTTAGCTCAGAAGAGGGCTCTAAATTAACTAAAGAAAAAATTGATTCAACTAGTCTACCAACTCAAGTAAAGGTTGAGTATCAAACAATCGATGCTTCTAAGTTCGCTAACGAATATAATCTTTTAGTAGGAGTTTATTCAGAAAAAAATAATGATATCACAGATACATCAAAAGCAGCAGAAGGTCTTGCGACTAAGCTTAAAGAGGTAGATGGAGTTGCTTCCTCAAAAGTTATCCCACAACTCCAAACTGCACTAGATCCAAGAACTGGTCAAGAAAGTAAGATTCAAAATAGCTTCGATATTTTAGGTGTAGAAAACGAATCGACTGGCAAAGTAGATTTCTTTAATACCGTAAATATAGGTGTTAAGTTTAAAGAAGGACAAGATGCACTTGAAGCCTCAGATAACATTTCTAAAGCTATAGAAGATTATGTAAGCTCCGGAAGCTTAAATGATTTTAAAGCAACTGTTTCTGCAGACTTTGCACCGCTAGTTCGCTCACAAATCTCTAGTTTACAAGAGAACATGCTCGAAGGCTTTGTAATTGTTGCTCTTATAAGCTTTATTTTAGTCAGTTGGAGAGCTGGATTGGCCACTGCGCTTACAATGGTAAGTGTCATACTTTCTACAGTAACTCTACTGTATTTATTTGGGGTCACATTAAATGTAATATCTCTATTTGCACTGATACTTTCTTTAGGATTAATAGTAGATGACGCGACAATCATCTCTGAAGCAATTGACTCGTTTAAGGATCATAGTGCTGATCGATCAGAGGTTGTAAAAGAAGCTATAGGTAAGATTGCTAGAGCCTCAATGGCAGGCACGTTAACAACTATATTTGCTTTCGTACCGATGCTCTTTATTAGTGGTATTCTAGGAGGATTCATAAGAGCTATACCAATTACTATTATTATATCTTTAGCTCTTTCACTAATACTTTCATTAAGTCTGATACCTTTCTTTGCCAGCGGGTTTCTACTTTCAAAACCAAAGAAGACCCCGAGACTTAATCCAGTTCAAAAGTTTGAAAAATACGCCTCTACAAAACTCTCAAATTTAATTAGATATGCAGGTAGAAATCGTAAAAAAGGAGGATTTATTACCGCCGGATTTATTCTCCTAAGCTTAATGGCCACCATGGTTGGAGGCACTTACTTCGGCAAGGCTGGATTTGATATTTTCCCTAAAGAAAAAGACAGTACAGAGCTAGCTATAAATGTAACGTTTAGGCCGGGATCTTCAATTGCGGATGCTATAGAGCAGTCATCTGAAGTAAATAGCATTATTTCGCAAGAATCAGAATTTATTAAACAAGTCACTTATTCTGGAACAGGTACAAACCAAAACGCCTCTATTTCTATTACGTTAACAGAGCTCGATGAAAGAGAGGATACATCTGTTCAAATCGCCAGTCGACTTCAAGATTCATTTAATAGTCTAAAATCTCAAGGTATATTAGCTACTGCTTCTAGCTCGGGTGCTGGTGGACCAGGCGGAGATTTCCCGCTTGAAATAAGAGTAATGAGCGATAATAAAGAGGCTGCATCTGAGCTACTATCAGAAGTAAAGACTAAGCTATCGCAGGAAGACTTTATGACTTTAAGCGGTAAAGAGTTTAAAGTGTCTAAATTCTTAGTCTCAGATACTGATACAATAATTAAGCGGATAGATAGCCAAAGCTACACATCTTTGAGCGTAGGATTTGATACTGACTCGAGTACAGAATTGATCGAAACAACAAGAACATTTGTTAAAGATAATATTAACCCAGAGGACTTTGGTTTACCAAAAGATGCTTTGGTAACTGATGCTGGATTTGAAGAGAGCAATCAGGAGTCATTTAAGTCTATGATGATTGCCTTCCCGATCATGCTACTCGGTATGTATATACTACTTGCTGTTCAATTTAAAAGCTTACTACAGCCAATTTTTATATTTTTAGCTATACCATTTAGCTTCTTAGGAGTTGGAATGGGTCTTTACTACACAAATAACTCTGCGAGCTTCTTTGTAATGCTTGGATTCTTTGCTCTAATCGGAATTGCCCTAAATAACACAATCTTGATTACTGATTTAGCCAACCAAGAAAGAAGAAAAGGAGTCGGTAGAATTGAATCTATTGCACGAGCACTACAAGCTCGCTTTAGACCTCTTCTTACAACAAGCATAACTAGTGTAGTAGCATTAATACCTTTAGCCCTACAAGATCCATTCTGGCAAAGCTTAAGTGTCACATTAATCTTCGGACTTCTCTCAAGTACACTCCTGGTAATTCTATGCTTCCCTTACTATTTAGTAGCCGTAGAAGTCCTCAGATCTGCAGGTAGAAAATCAATTAGAATAGTCAGAAGAAAAAAGAAATAACTCACAATACCATAAGAGTATGGCTTTAAAAGATACTAAAGCTAAAGAAAATGTAAAACTTAATATAAAGTTTTACTTACTAACTTCTTTAGCGGTAATCTTCTTGCTAATTGCCAATTCAGCCCTATGGGTGAATAGAGTAATATTTAACACTAATAACTTTAGTGAAATTACAGCTGCTTCTCTACTTTCAGAATCTAGCAGAAAAGCAGTATCTAGCGAAGTTGTAGATCAGGCTCTATCAGAAAGACCAGTTTTAAAAAGTCTGGCAGAAGAAAGAGCTACAAACTTTATTTCGAGCTTACTAAAAACATCTCAAGTAGAAAACTCTGTAAATAAAGTATCTTCAAAACTTCAACTAGCTTTTACAAGTAATAATAATCAGAATATTGAATTTGATCTATCAGGTATTAAACAAACTACTACAAACTTAATTAATCTGAGTAATAATAACAACTTATCAGAAAAGATTGAAAGCAGTTCAGTTCCAGACAAAATTACTTTACTTGATACAAGCAAATTACCAAAGTTTTATAACCTGGGGACTCTATTTATGTGGCTAGCTCCAATAACTTTTATATTAGGAGTATTAATTCTCGCTTACCCTCACATAAAACAAAAGAAGATATTAAATAATTTACTTTGGAGACAAGGTTTAATAGTTCTTTTAGGCTATTTATTAGGTTTACTGCTTGGCCCGTTATTTAGACCTCTAATTTTATCTCAATTTAAGAATATAAATTTAAGAGTAGTCGCTGAAAACTTATATAACAGCTTTGTCGGTAGCTTTAACTCTCAAATACAATTGATGCTATTTTTAGGTTTAACAATGGTTCTAGTTCCCCTGTTTACCAATCTACATAAATCTTTAAATAAAAATAAATAAAAAATCCATCATTGACTTAAGCTTAATGAAGTGATATTATAAAGATTATGAAAAGTTTAATATCAGTTAGAACTTGGCGTGCTACTTGGCTTAAGGTAAGTAGCTTCTAATTCGTATTAACTAAAAACTCGTTTTTAACCTCCGCTACTTACTCCGGAGGTTTTTTATATCCAAAAAATTTAATAAGAAAAGGAAAATAATATGGAAAGTTTTATAGATACAAAAGAAAGAATTGATAATTACGAAGTTCCGATAATGCCTTCAGGGAGGTTACTTTGGCGATTCTAGCTACACAATAAGTCAAAAACATGCCAAGATAATCGAGAGATCAGCTAGTGTTGGCGAGGCAATAGTGGTTTATGTGCTAAGTTGCCCCGATTATATTCAACATCATAAAGATGACACTATAACGGACCAAGTGAATGGTAATATACCCTTAAAGACTCAACAAAGAATAAATATGATTTCGGATGTTCTGCCTGACGCAGAAATCAAAATACTGCTGGCAGACTCAGAGGTAACACATGAGGGCAAGATAAAAGACCCTGAGCACTTTTTGGAAGCTATCTGTACTTCCCAAGAGAGAATAGCGGTGAAGTATCCTAAAGTAACTACCTCAACGTTCTTCACAGAAGCTGGTGGCAAGTCCGAGTTTATGGAGCTAGTAGATCATTTTTACAAAGTACTTAGAGAAAAGGTAAAGATAAGTTTCGAGCTAGTGAATGGAAGAAACATAGATAGAAGACTGTCGACACTTCTGGAGTATGAGAGGGCTGGCACTGGAGGAAGGTTAGCTGGGAGAGGAATAAATATTGACCCCATGACATTAGCGGAGAGAGTACTAAAGAACTCTTTTGCTGAAATGCTAGCAGTAGGAGAGCTAATTAGGGCGAAGCATTCTAAACCAGATGGAACTTGCACAGCAGTTGTAGTATTTGATCAGAGCCAAATTACTAGTTTATTAAACGATGGTGACAAACACGGGTCTAAACTTAAAAGTGGCCTTTCTCCTGTTCCCCTCATTCTAGCCAATAGCACTTCTACTGTATAATCAAATTTAACAAGAAAAGGAAAAATATCATGCAAAAAGTTTTAACGGGCCTGAGGGCCAATGACGAGCTAACCATTGGTAACTATTTAGGTGGGATTGAACCAATGGTCAGAATGGTGAATAAATTATCCCGAAAATATAAGTTTCAAATGTTTTTACCAGACCTTCATTCATTCACGACGCCAATAGACCACTCCAAACTTTATGACTCAGTAATGAAGAACATCAGGATGTTTGTAGCCGCGGGAGTGCCCATTGAAGATCCGGACTTTAATCTTTATAGGCAAAGTCGAATCCCTGCACATTCCGAACTATGTGTAATCTTGAACAACTTAACTAGCTATGGCGTACTAACAAGAATGGTTGAATTCAAAGACAAGGCATCGCGAGGTGATACAGAATTTGTTTCTGTAGGCCTATTTGATTACCCTGTCTTGATGGCGGCCGACATATTGCTGTATGGACCGACCTATGTGCCGCTTGGCGACGATCAGCGTCAGCACGTTGAGCTAACGAGAGATATTGCTGAAAGATTTAATAACAAGTTTGGTGAAATTTTTGTAATCCCAGCCCCAATTCAAGAGCAAGCTAGGTTTGTGGGACAACAAGAGCAAGTACGTATTATGAGTTTAACAAACCCAGAAAAGAAGATGAGTAAGTCAGTAAAAGATCCAAACGGAACAATTCTACTTTCAGATGATCCTAAAGCTGCAGCCAAAAAGATTATGTCTGCGACAACTGATAGCGTAGGAAAAATAAACTTCGACAAAGTAAATCAGCCAGGCATTACAAACCTTCTAGTGCTGCTGGCATTACTTGAAGGAAGACCTCAAGAAGATATTAACCAAGAGTTTGTTGGCCAAACTCAATATGGCGAACTCAAAAAAAAGAGTCGCCAATGCAGTCGAAAAAACTTTAACAGAGCTTCAAGAAGCCTATAAAAATGTGGATGAAACTAAGCTTAAAGAAAAACTAGAGGAATCAGAAGAGCAGATGAGAGAGATTGCTAATCAAACTCTATTAAAAGTCCAAAAAGCAGTGGGATTGAGGCAATAGTCTAAACCTTCTCAACCTTAAAACTTACAAAGCAAGCAATCAAGCAAAAAATAGTGCCCCATAAAATATCCAGTGGGTCGCTCACATTTGGCTGGTTCAATAAGTTCATTCCAAACTTAGTCTCAATTAAAATATTTTGTACTAAGCCGATTAAAGTTCCAGCTAAAATACTTAACTTAAAAATATTAGATCTATTAAGCTTAGTAGTCCTAGTTAAAAGAGATCCAACGATGAATCCTCCAACTAATGCCAGAACAGTAGAGTCAACATTACCAATAAAGTTAGGAATATTAATAATCTCGGGTAAATTTAAATCAAGATTAAGCTTAACTTGATGGATTAACCAATATATTAAATATATTGAGATTAAGCCAATGAAGTTTATTCTAAACTTATATTTTTGTTCAAAATCCTCAAAGTAGTTTATAACTTTACTAAACATAAGTTTAAGTTTAGCATTAAAGATTAATAGATTCGGCATGCGCCGGGATGACATTTTTCTTGATGAGAGTTAATCCCAGATTTGATCTTCTCGTGGGAGAAGTTTATCCCCGATCTTTAATCTAAAGTCGCCACCTGCTTCATAACCCATTCTCTCTAGACGTCCATAGATTCTCGTTTTTCTTAATATGTCATATAGCCTCTCTACAGAATATGGATTTGAGTAGTCAGTCCTGATTGCAAAACGCTCTATTTCTTCTCCAGAGATTATGTAATAGTTACTATCTTTTTTTATATCCCAGGATTTACGTACACCCATTTTTTCTTTTAATGGAACTCGAATTGTCTCAATCTCTTCTAGGCCGTCATTATCTTCTAAAGATATTGAGTTATTTTTATCGGTTCTTAGTATAAGTTTTTGGAGATCTTTAAGGAGCTCTTCGGTACCAATATGGGCAACTGATGAAATTGCATATATTTTAACTTTTGTTCCTAGCTTTGTTTCTTTCTTAAATTCTGCAATCTTTTTTTTGACCTCAATATCATCTATGCCATCAACTTTAGTAAAGGAGATGATTTCTGGTTTATCGGCAAGAAGCTTAGAATAACTTTTTAGCTCTCTCCGGATAGTTAGATAGCTGTCGCTCGTATCATCACTCCAGAAGTCAACAAAATGGAGGATTACCTTGCTTCTTTCTATATGCTTTAAGAATTGTATTCCAAGACCTTTTCCACTTGAGGCTCCTTTTATCAAACCCGGAATATCAGCAATCACAATCCCCTTTTTATCAACAGTAGCAATTCCTAAATTTGGAATGAGAGTTGTGAAAGGGTAGTCAGCTATCTTAGGCTTTGCTTTAGTGACTGAGGCTAAAAATGTAGATTTGCCAGCATTTGGCATACCGACAAGCCCGACATCTGCAAGCAGTTTGAGCTCTAACCTAAGCTCTTTTTCTTCACCTGGCTCACCCTTTTCGGCAACTCTAGGGACCTGCCGTTTTGCACTTTTAAAATGGGCGTTACCAAAACCGCCATCACCACCTCTAGCAACTATCGCGCTTTGACCAACCTTAGCGATGTCGGCAATTAAGTTATCGTTCTTATCAAAGACCTGAGTGCCAACCGGTACTTTAACAATTTTATCTTCTCCGTTAGCTCCATGCATATCTTGCTTAAATCCGTTCCCGCCTCGTTCAGCCTCAAACTTTTGCTTAAACTTAAGATTTTGTAGAGTATTTAAGTTGGAATCTCCAATAAGAATAACGCTACCGCCATGACCACCATCTCCACCATTAGGGCCGCCCTTATCAATGTACTTCTCTTTACGAAAAGCCACGACTCCATCTCCGCCATCACCGGCTTTAACAAGTATTGTAGTATGATCAACAAAATTCATAAGTTAAATATTATTATAACAGATCTAAAGCACATATTTAGTCAATATTTATTCATGAATTCTATAATAAGAAGTTTGCTATAATCTTAATTTCAAATAAGATAATTAATTTATGCCAAAAAGAAAGAAAAACAATAACTACTCAGCAATAGCAGCTTTGATTGCAATCTGTTTATTTGTAGCAGTACCACTTGCAGCTCCATTTATAACTAGAAAACAAAATGCGGAGAACCAGGACGCAGCTCAAAAAGCTTTAGAAGATTTGCAAAAGCAACAGACAGAGTCACAAAGCGAAGAAGCGCCTAAAGAGGTAGATGAAAGCTTTAAACAATCAGGAGATATAACGACTATGCAAATTATAGATTTGGTTACAGGAACAGGCCAAGAAGCTAAGTTGGGTGATAAGATAAAAGTAAAATATAAAGGAGCTTTAGCGGCGGATGGGACGGTCTTCGATAGCAATTCAGAAGGGGTAGAGTTCCAATTAGTGGAAGGTGCTCTAATTGATGGATGGATCGAAGGTATACCTGGTATGAAAGTAGGAGGGAAACGCAAACTAGTTATCCCATCAGAAAAAGGCTATGGGGCAGAAGGAGCAGGTTCATCTATCCCAGCTGATGCCGATCTAGTGTTCGAAGTAGAACTTGTCTCAATCGCTAACTAATAGTTAATTATTAACTATTAGTTACTGGGCGCTTTTTAAAGTAAAATAATCCTAAAAGTAGCCAGAAGATAGTTATTGCTAAGCAAGCTATTGTAAATATTTTTAAACCGACCGCAAAAATAATTGGCATCGAAAGAGCAGTTACAATTCCGCCTCCCATAAACGGCTCAAATAGCAACTGCTTGTAGCCGAAGGATTCAACTGCACCCGTTTTATTTTCTTTATCGACCATCTCCGCGAATAACAATCCAGTAGCAGTCATTCCCATAGATTGACCCATAGAAATGATTGCATTTTCGAACCAGTGATCACCAAACATTCTTCTTGCTAAAAATACAAAACTAAGCAAAATCCATAATACTCCGCTTAGGTATAAGATTATAAAGACTAAACCATCTTTATTAATAAAATCTAAAGACATTGTCCCAACTGCAGTCATTATTAATACTCCTAATGTAAAGGCAGAAATTAAATTAATAATTTCTCTAGATATAGTTAGCTTAAGTTTAGTAGAAATTAGCTGAGCGATCATTCCTCCGAACATACAGAAAGTAAACAAGGGTAGATAATGCACCACTAAATTAACATTCTCACCCCTTAACAAAATCTCAATTAAAGATAAACTCTTATATAAGAGCCAGCCGAACCCAACTCCAGTTACTACTAATAGAGCATGTCCTGCTAAACGCCATATCGTAATATGTTCCCTAAGCTTAACTCCCTTTGATCTAATCTCCTTTATTACTCTGTGATAATAAACCTCATTACGTTTTAGTTTAATGCCTTCATCTCTAATAAAATAACCCTTTTTTGCACCCCAATTAATTAATAAAATTCCTGAGATTAATGCGGTTACTAAACTTGCCGTTGCCAATCCAATTGCTAGCTGTCTACCTGTTTCAAACCCTAACTCGTTAAACACTGGAGTCATCCCAGCAACTGTACCATGACCCCCTTCAAAACTTATCTCTATTAAGGATGCAGTAATTTGGGGCATATTAAATAGAGGAATTAGTATTAATAATGTAACTACTCCTCCGATAGCATATTGGCCCCAGGCTAAGGTCTGCCCGAAAGCAATTTGCGGGCCGGCAAGCCTCCACATCTTTTTAAACGATATAAGAGGCCTTCCCAAAAACAAACACGCAAATACAATATTTATTAGATATTTAGGGATCTTAACCCAGTTTTGAAAATACTCAGCAGGGAAGCTCATAAAAGGTAAGACCTCACCAATTGATTGAGGACTAAGAATTAATAATAAGATTCCTGCGCCTAAACCGGTAGGTAAAAAACTCCTTCTAATTAAAGGCATACGTACGACTACATAGCCTGCGCTTAAAGCAGCTCCTAAAATAGCTGTCTGTATAAGGATAGAGATAATCACTTATTAATAGACTATAACAAAAAATTTAATCTAGCGCTTATGCTTATCGAGGGATGTATTTAAATAAGATCTTCATTTTTGTTAGATACCAAACTAAGCCTACAAAAGCCGTATTTAATAAAGTGTTTAAATACCAAGGTAAACCGCCGGGAATTACCAAATTAGTAAAAAATAACAAAATTGCACTAATAATATACACGTATAGAGAGTTTTGACCTAAAGTTATTAAAAACCATCCTAAATACTTTTTAATCTTTTCTTCGTATTTTTTTACTAAAATAAATAACGCTGAGAACCAAACAAAAAATAGGAGTAGTCTTAAGGGTTGCATAGGTATTTTATCAAAATGACTTCTTAGTATATTAATCGAGTAATCTCGTGCTCCGCTAACATCAAAACTTAAAAACCTAGCGCTCCTACCAGGCGCGGCATATTCTTCTGCTATGGTAGTAAAAAACACACTTAAAACTAAGGTTAAGCCGGTAAAAACATATATTAAGTTAGTGATATTCTTTCTAACTCTATTACTTAAGCTTAGAACAAACTCTTCAAGAGAATTCTTATAATATCCACAAATGACTCCGATAAAAAATATAATTTGCCAACCGCCCATCATTGTTGATGTATTAATCCAAACAAAAAGACTACTTGCTAAAACAACTTGCCATAAGTTTTTTCTTAAGAGCCAGATTGCAAGTGGCGAAAAGAACAAGTAGACTGCATAAAAACTTAAAAAATCTGCCCAACCATAAGTAAAGCTTAAACTTAAGGCATTTGTTATAAAGGCTGAAATATTACCTTCAAAGTACTCTGGTTTAAGCCCTGGATTAGACTTAAAAAATATAGCTAATAAACTAAAAAATATTGTTAGTCCAACCGCCCATATATAAAGGGTTAAAGACCTGCTCCAGCACTTTTTAAAAATATCTTCAATAGGAGAACTAATCATCTTTGCCCCCCTTAACATGCCGATCATGATGCCCGAAACAAAAAAGAACCCTTCAGCTGCAGACACCCATTGTGCACCACGGCCAGTAAAAATTTCCCAAAAGCCAAAAGTCCTCATAAGGTGATCAATCATGATTACAAACAGAAAATAACCACGTAAAATATCAAATGTTAGAACTCTTTTTTCTTCCTGCATATTTAAAAAAACAAAAAAACACTAGATACTATACCCACTCCGGCATAATGATTAAGGGGCGGTTGACAGCCAACCCCTCTAGTGCAAATTTGATTATAGCAAATTGAACTGAAAAGCAGCTTCTGGTAAAATTAACAGAGTTAATGGGGCGTGGCCAAGTGGTACGGCAGCGGTTTTTGGTGCCGAAGATCGTAGGTTCGAATCCTACCGCCCCAGCCAAAAATTCGTAACAGAGGTAGACCCGGTTCCATGACCGGGCTTTGTTTTGCCTCCGATCTGTTGATCCGGTTCGAATCCATTCGCCTATATTTACATCAGGTTCGAACCGTATTCTCGTATAGATTTTAGCAACCTTATCTCTGATAAATTAGGTTCTAACCCGACCGTAATCCCCAGAGTGTTTGGACGCCAAAGACAGCGACCGCGTTTCATGACCGTTGCCTGAAACTGAATTATTTGAGTCTTGTAATGATCTTGATTTGGGTACCGGTGAGTAAACCTGCTGGACCGCATGTGCGACCGATTCCGGAAGCTTTATAACCGCCGAAGCACACCTCTGGATAATAATTGTGGACACCATTGGTAGCTATTTGACCGGCTTTAATTTCTTTTGCCACTCTCACGGCTCGCTCTTTATCGGCAGTGTGTACGTAGCCGCTCAAACCATATTGTGTGTTATTCGCGAGCTTTATAGCTTCAGCTTCGTCTTTAAATGTCATGACTGGCAAAACAGGTCCAAACACCTCTTCAGCCCAAACTGGCATATTCTCTGTTACGTTTGTGATGAGCGTTGGTTCAATGTACGCACCATCCATGTTTTTGGCTTTCTTTCCGCCAACAAGAATCTCGGCGCCTTGCTCAACAGATTTATTAATCTGGTCTAGGATAGGCTGTACTTGACGCTCAGCAACAAGACAGCTCACGGACACATCTTCTTTATCAGGGCTGCCAAAGTTAAGAGATTCAACTTCTTTTTGTACAGCCGAAATAAACTCATCGTAGATTGATTCCTGTACGAGTAACCGCTTCATCGCATCACACACTTGTCCGGTGTTGAAGAAACGATCGCTGACGACCTGTCTTGCTGTAGTTTCAATATCTACATCTTCAAATACTATTCCCGGGGAGCTGCCGCCCATTTCTAGTCGTACGTTTATGAACTTTTCCGCCGCCTTTTTGTAGAGAGTTCTTCCTACTTTACTGCTACCTATAAAACTAATGAAATCAACATCTTGGTCGGTAAGTATATCGCCAACTTCACCAGCACCATAAACCTGCGTAAATACACCTTCGGGAAATTCGGCAGTCTGCATGAGTTCATCAATAAGCTTACCGACTAGGGGATTTTCTTCCGAGTGTTTGAAAACGACTGTGTTGCCAGCAGCAAGGTCCTGTAGGACGCATTCTTTGAAGTTGGTCAACGGAAAGTTCCAGGCTGCAATTGCTGCAGATACACCGTATGGCTCATTATGCTGTTCGATAACTCCGTTCTCATCTTCGCGAATTGTGACAGGATTCAGCACCGATTCGGCGTTCTCAATTATCCAGGTAGTATCGTCAATGGCCGTCTGCACTTCACCCTTGGCGTCGGAAATTGGTTTACCCATTTCTTGGCTTATTAGCTTTGCTGCTTCATCAGCTCTCGACTTAAGTGCGTCCACAAATCTTTGAAGATAGGCTAACCTCTCGCTCACAGGCAGGGTCGCCCATGATTGATTGGCTTTTCGTGCATTTTTTACAGCTTCCTGAATCTCCTGTTCAGTACTGACCTCTACTTCGCCAAGCTTCTCATAATTTTTTGCCGGGTTTGTTGATACAAGTGTTGCCATGCCTCTTCCTCCTAGAAGATGTAGTTAAGAAACGCTCTCAATTCTAACCTATATTATACCAGCATATTTGTTTTGCGATTAAGCAATAATCTTCACTTAACTGCTAGAGTTCTATCTCTAATTACAAACTGACTCTTAATGCCCTCAACGAGCGCACCCTGCTCCTTATATGATCCCTGCATGAGCACATAAGTCGAGTATTCGGTCATCGGATCGAGTTGGCCAAAATCAATGTTTCGTATCCTTAGTGCTGATTCGACTATTTCTGTGTGCCTGAGCGCTTTTCTTGCAAGTTCGTCCGTAATCTCGATTACTTCCGTGTTCTCTGCGATGAAGCTGAGTAGCTGCTCCTTCAGCTCTTTTTCGTTCATGAACTTTTCAGGACACTCAGGATCTACCTTGCGCGTGCACCGATAGTAAACATGCCTGTTTATGCTCCCGTCTAGCAGGTGCTTGAACTTTTCTTCTGCCGTGATGCTTGCGCCACAAGACCCGCATTTGAAGATCTCTTTGAACGCAAAGTTTTTGGTGCCCCAAGCAGCCTTGAGTGGGATGAGTCGAGTGTCTTGAATTTGTCCAAATAGCGCTTTGCTAACCAGTGGCTTATGAGCACCTTGGTAGACTTTACCGCTTCCTTCTGGATACTCAAACTCTCCGTGGTAAAAGCTGTTATTTAGAATCACATATACTTGGCTGAGCGTTACGGCCTTGCCGGACTTGTTTGTGAACTTTATGTCATCAAGCCAGCGTTTGATCTGACGACCGCTCCAACCTTTGCCGGCTTTGTCGAATAGCTCAGTTATTATGTGTCCACGATCGGGATCGACAACTATGTCTTTAACTCCGCTAAATGAGCGGTTAATGTAACCTACTGGAGCATTGCCTGGTCGCCAACCCATTTCACATTTCGCTCGTATGCCCCGTTTTACATTAATGCCACGATTATCGTTCTCAAGTTTGGCTTGTGAGCATAAGATCATTAATAAAAACTTTTCATTCGGGTTATCCGTGAATGTTTGAGAGAATGTTCGAATTTGCAGCAGCTTTTTCTTATCCATCAGATCAACTAACGAGCCCAGATCACCTGCACACCTACTTAGGCGTGATGCGTCCCAGACCAAGCATGCATCATATTCACCTTTATCTATTTCTCTGATTAGCTGATTAAAAACCGGTCTTCTGCCTGAGTCCTTTGCGGAATGGCTTTCTTTAAGTACCTTTACAACGTTTAAGCCCTCGCGTTGTGCGAGGGCTTCCATTTCTTTAATTTGTGAATCAATACTCATTGCCTGACGCTCGTCGGACTCGGAAGACTTTCGAGCGTACAGGCAGTATTTAAGTGGTTGAGTATTTTCGTCCAGCATGGCTGTATTCCCAACAGTACCGCCAGCTGATCTGTAAGTCTAGTCTAATTAGAGGTTAACTTTTACACCGTTTGAGAAGGCGCTATCATGTAGCTCTGCGCTTACTGGTGTTTGGTCTTTTGGTAGATCGAACACGATCACACCACTCACGCTGTTGCCTGGGTTTATGTCGCTGTACCAGGTACTCGTGCTGTCCTCAGAGTTATACATGGTTGCCGTATCGTCAGCTGAGAATTCTTGACCAGCTGCATTGAAGAGCTTCTGGTCTGACGACAGTAGGCTTTGCTTCTCGTCCCCAATGTTCTTCACGGTCAAGTCCATGAGACAGAATTGGCCCTGGGCTTTTTTAGTTAAGAATTCATTCGCACCCACAGACTCTTTACCGCAAGTTACGCTTTTGACAGTGAATTCAAACTTGCCATCACGAGCTGGCTCGCCAATTTTTGCCACTGTTTCCTTGTCTTCGGTTTTTACACTTGAACCCGAGCTATTGCTTGCAGTTTTGTTTGTATCGCCTCCACCTGCTGCGGTTGCAACGACTCCAATACGAGGTTGCCGTGCTGGTCCACGCCAAGGGCATCAATTGGTCCACTGTTGGTTGCAAATTCTCGGGCTTAGTAGGCGGATATCTTCATCGATTTCATATACGGGAATGGCATCAGGATTGTCGTAAATATATTGCTGGAGGAAGTCTTCTTTTTCAATTCCGGTCTTATTCAGTCGCTGTGCGTCTTTTCCATTCTTCGAGATTATGAGTGACATTGTTGCCTCCTTTGCGTTATTGCATCCAGGAGACGTCTCATCATAAAAAGTGACAGCCACGCTGGACTGTCTAGGACCCAAGCAAACGCATTGCGCCTACTCTTTTCTACGTAGCTGCCACTTTCATGGCGCAATTACACGTAGAGAATCCACGGTTTAATCCGTTTACTTGAATCCTAGACATCTTGAAGTATACCGTATTCCAGATGAGGTAGCTAGTACTTAACAGAGGTAAACAGCCTACTGTATACTAATAGCAGAATGAATCCACGACTTATACAAACATATTTACCAGACGGCACCCTCGAGGGTGTTCGCATTATTGAGCTTAGCGACAGCCCAATTAAGGCTTTCGTAGTTCCGCGATTGCAGCTGGGATCAATAAAGAAGCGCACTGAACTACTACAGCCAGCGCTCTACTTTTTAATCAGTACTGAAGATTCAAAAGGGCTATATCGGTGAAACAGAAAACTTCATCCATAGAATGAGAGACCACGAACAAAAGAAGCAGTTCTGGGATGTGGCAGTTGCAATCGTCTCGCCAACAAATGATCTCGGCAAGACAGATGTTCGCTATCTTGAGTCGCTGGCAGTGGAGCGCGCTCAGTCTGGAAGTATGGATATTGAAAACCGTACTGTGCCAGCCAAGAACAATGTTCACGAGTTCCGCCTACATATTCTGGAGCGCATATTGGACGATAGTCAGTTAATTCTCACCTCACTGGGATACGACATCTTCTCTAGTAAGCAAGCAGAGGAAGACACCTGGTATTGCACTGCCAAAAAAACACAGGCCAAAGCTCAATTTCGAGGCGATAAATTCGTAATCCTAGCAGGGTCACAAATAGATAAAAGCTTCGCTCCAAGTTGGGCAAGCAAGTGGCCTAAATCATTGGCTGAGCGAGACGAGATATTCGCTAAATCAGGAAAGGATCTTGGCGAAGTTGTTGAGCTGACTGAAAATGTAGCATTTAAAAGCCCTAATCATGCTGGTGGTTTTGCAACTGGTCACAATGTTAATGCATGGGTTACCTGGAAGGATAAGTCTGGGCTCACCATGGATGAGGTAATGCGCCAGAACTAGCGCATCGACTCTACTATCTGCTTTTGTAGTTCCTGTTTGACCCATTCGTAGGATTTATTGTTTTTGCCACCAACGTGCCATTCAAAAATCTGATCTAGACTTAAGCCTTCTTCACCCAAATATGCCCGACCATTCTTGTAGTTATAGATTGTAGCCACGCCATGCGGAGTATCAACAATCCACTCCACATCAATCTTGTGTCCGTCACCATCGCTCACAGGCTCTCCGAAGGTCGTGCAAAGCTGATCATATGTCGATAGCAGGTAGCCCCGAAAGCTTGTTCCAGAACGTTTTTTGATCCATGTACTATAGTTGTTCATCTGTTAATCCTTTCTTTTCAAGTACAAACAGTACCGCAAATAACTTAAATTGCTAGTCCCATCTTCCATTGGTCGCTTCCTCCCAATCATCAAGTCGTGCATCCCAGTACGCTCTTGTGCCACGACGAGGTTGAGCTGTCCCGAATAGCTCGCTTCGGCTCCCTACGGAAAACGTTCCACCCTTCGATGTATTTCGCACATGCTCGAGAACCGCAATGGTTAAGGCGTCCACTAAGTCATCATGCTTTTCAATTCCAAATCCTACTAGCTGGTCTATCAGGATGTCTGCACCTTTTTCAGGGAACAGAATTACGCCACGCTCGATCTTATCGGCGATCATACTCAGCCGAGAGCGTTTATCTGCTTTCGGTGTTACGCCCTGCACATCAAGCCCATCGGCTTTGAGCACCTGTACAACCGCAGCTTGGTAAGCTGTCTGCTCAATGTAGATCTTCGGTTGGTAATAGAAGGAGTCTAGGTCTTTGAGCATTTCAACCGTTGAGTTGAATGACATCCTTTTGTTGACCGGGAAGGGTTTAATGTACATTCGCATGTTGTCGCCACGGCCTCTCACATCAATAGAAATGATCGCGGTGAAATCAGCTTTATCGCTTTCAGATATGGCAAGGTCTACTCCCAGAACAATTCTGGTCGACTCTCCTCGGAGTGCATCGGGCAGTGTTGAGTAATAGTGGATCATGTCACGAGATATGATTTGCTCGTCATCGGGAACTAAATTCAACATGTATTCACGCTCCCAAGCAATACGGTTAGCAACGGAGCGACGTTGCTTCTCTAGCGAAGCCGCATCAGGATACTTGCCGGGCCAAAAGGATACGCCATCTTTTGCGATCGGGTATTCAATAAACTGGCCATCGATATCTCCATGCTCGATTCGCTCTTTGAGCCGCATCAGTAGGGAGTCCTCATGGAGCAGGTTGCCAACCACAATTCGCTTTGTGTCAGGATCACCAGCTGGGATTATTTCGCTCGTATACCAATCATAGGTTTTGTTGCGACCTTCCGGGCTCTTTACCGATTGAGTATCTTCAACGTCATCGGCTATGATCAGGTCTGGTCGATGCGCTCCGTGACGGATACCGCGAACACTTTGTTCTGCAGATATTGCCGTAATCCTGGCGTTAAATCTTGGTATGAAGAGTGAGGTCGAGCCCCACTCTTCACGCTGCTCCATAAACGGACCAAGGTCGTTTTCAAGCAACTTATTATTTTCAAGTTCGCGTTTAATATTCAAAAGGTGCACCCGTGCTTGATACTGTGTTTGGCTGGCTATCAGCACAAACTTCTTTTGCTGTACGCCAAGGATCGCCCAGATCGGATACGACAAGCTCATGATTGTCGATTTAGCAGAACCTCTAAAGGCCATAATGACTGCTAGCTCAAGGTCTTGGTCTTCACTGATCCGAAATAGATCTTTATGGAGCGGTGCATTGGCATACTTAATGTGCCCGGCAAAGTAGGTCGCAAAGAACCATTCATGGCTTTTGCGGGTTACCTCAGCTCTTAGCTGCTGATTCGTAAACAGTTTTTGCTGCAGTTCGTTATTATTCTTGCTCATTTTCATTCTCCTGATTAGTTAAGCCAGCCAGACGAAGTGCATTACTGACGATCTCCGCCTGTTCCGGGGTTAATTCTTGTTGGACACTCGACACGCGAGCATCAATTTGTAGCTTATTTCGATATCCCGAATGGTGATGTTTCAGCCAGAAGGTAATCGCCGACATGTTTTTTTCTTTGATGGCGTTAATAAGCTGTGACTCTGCCAAATCATTTATCCGACCAATGCTCAGCTCAATGGTTTCATCGCAGGCATCAGCAAACTCATCGTCCTCTTTCCGCCAACGGTAGTAAGTTGAGCGAGGCAGGCCAATCTTTTTACAAGCCGCTTCAACAATTGGTGTCTTCTGGAGCTGTTCCAGTAGTCGCTTTTTGTAGAGATTTTGATCCCGGCTCATAACTTCACCCTTTTTTGGCCGGTCAATTTCTCCCAGCGCCTTAGGCCAATCTCCATATATGTCGGGCTTTTTTCCATGATGTAACATCGCCGCTTCAACATGGTGGCCGCAATTAACGTAGATGCGCTACCCGCAAAGGGCTCAACTATTAAATCACCCCGTTTAGTGAGCACCTTAATGTATGGAATGAGTATCTCTAGTGGCTTAGTACCAAAGATTACGCCTTGTCCTGAACTCTTCTCGTCATTGGCTGGAAACGATACAAAGTCAGTTGGCTGAATTTTCTTGCCTCCCTTGTATCCCTCCCAGTGTGGTTTTCCGCTTGTAGCGTACAGTGCCGACTCATACTCCTCTTGTAGCCCTTCAGGTTCGCTCTGATGGTTGTATTTGACTGTTCCGCTACTTCCAACCATTGCAATATCATACTTACTGAAGAATTTGTACTTGGCGGCAAAGCCTTGGTGCCTCGTCGGTACATGCCATATGAGCATATTGCGGATAGTCCAATGCTCTGCCATGCAGTCCCACATCTCCCTCATGTTATGCCATGCTTCGTAGGCTATGATGGAAAAGTCTGTTTTTGCGTGCTTGGCTACATTTGCCATCCACAGCTTTACAAAGTCTTCTGGCAGCTCGTCAGTCTCAAGGTACTTACGGTTTCGCTTAGCACCAAAACCTTCCACTGGCTTGCCTTGACGAATGCCACCCTTCATATAGCTCAGGCGATATGGCTGATCTGTTAAACACATATCTGCAAGCTGACCATTCATGAGCTTGTCAAAGTCTGCTTCAACGGTTGAATCACCACACATGAACCTCGATTTTCCCAGCTGATACACATCACCTTTTTGAACCGTAATCTTCTTGATATCCAGCTTCTTCAGCTCTTTTTCAAGATCAAAAGTCTCAGACTCTTCTAGGTCTATCTCGAAAATATCATCGAGTTCTTCCGAGCTGAATCCCACGTCCGCCAGTAGTGACTCGTCAAACTCTGCTAGCAGCTCGTAGTCCCAGTCACCCTGGTTTTTGTTTAACCTAATGTTGAGCTCCTTCTCTGTTGTCTCGTCGGGTATATCGAGATATACTACTGGCACCTCCTTGTAGCCGAGATCGCGCGCAATTTTATATCTGAAATGACCCCCTATGATGATATTCTTACGCTCCTTAGCGCCATTAACTAGCAGAGGATCGACTAAACCAAAGCGTTTAATGCTTTCGGTTAGACCTGCTACTGCTTGCTCGTTCCAGCGACGAGGATTGTAGACTGATGGTTTGAGCGCACTGGCTTTAACCATCACTATGTTAGGTTTGTGTTCTGAAGCTTTCATGCTTCCTCCTTATGATTTAAAAAATCACAAAACCCTTTGTTGTTGCTTCTTGAGAACACAAAAAGCCAATCACAAAGAATTAATCACAGAGACACACTAAGTGTCTGTGATCAATTCCTTACGATTGGCCCTTTTATTTGTACCTCAGATGAGATTCCTCTTTTCTGAAGCCGCCGCCTTTTTCTGATCCCGTAATGAAACTGTATGATTCGATTGTTAACGTTTAGAGCTTTCGCTCAACTACCAATATATACATACGGAATCCCTAAGTCAATACTATGCAATCAAACTCTTACAAAGTCTAGCAAACTCTTACAAAGCCCAGTGATTATCTCTTGGGGATGTATAATGAATTCAATGAGCTCAGATAATTCACCAGTTTTTTTCGATAATGTAACCAACAGGGTTATTGATGATTTAAAAATGACCATTAGAAAAGGCAGCAAAGTTGACATAGCGGCAGCTAGTTTCTCCATGTATGCCTACCAACTCCTTAAGAAGGAGCTTGAGCAGATTGATGAACTTAACTTTCTCTTCACGGGGGAAGTATTTACGAACGAAAATGCACCCCGTGAATCTCGCGAGTTTTATATCCCTAGGCTAAACGCTGAGCGCTCACTGTACGGAACGGACTTTGAGATTAAGTTACGTAATGAACTCAATCAGCAAGCGATAGCCAAAGAGTGCGCTGAGTGGATTCGCAGTAAAGTAAAATTTAAGTCAAATATATCTGGTGAGCACATGGCACCATTTATGGCCGTTCGCTTGGATGGTGACGAAGCAGCATTTGTACCGTTTAATAACTTCACAACGGCTGATCTTGGCGCTGATCGTGGTAACAGCGCATACTCCGTCACTACAAAAATTCACGCTCCTGCGTCTCGCCAATTTATCGAAACATTCGAGTCTGTGTGGAATGAAGCAGGAAAGCTGGCCGATGTGACAGATTCAGTTCTTGACAACATCACCGCGGCGTACAAGGAAAATTCTCCCGAGCTCATCTACTTCACCGCTCTTTACAATATATTCAACGAATTTCTCGAAGATTTGAACGCCGATTTTCTTCCTAATGAAGCGACAGGTTTTAAGAACTCACAAATCTGGAACAAGCTATATGGCTTTCAGCGTGACGCTGTAATTGGATGCATTTCAAAACTTGAAAAACATAATGGCTGCATTCTTGCTGACTCTGTTGGTCTTGGTAAGACATTCTCTGCACTGGGCGTCATTAAATACTACGAATCACGCAACAAAAGCGTCTTAGTCCTCTGTCCCAAACGACTTAGTGATAACTGGAATACATTTAAAGGCAACTATAAGAACAATCCACTTGTAGAAGACCGTTTACGATACGACGTGCTATACCATACCGATCTAAACCGTGAACAAGGTGAAAGCAACGGAATCGATTTATTTAAGTTGAATTGGGAAAACTACGATCTTGTCGTGATAGATGAATCACACAACTTCCGTAACGGTGAGTCTTCGACGCACCGAAATGAAGATGAAATATACGAGAATCGTTACCAAAAGTTGCTTAACAAAGTAATCAAGCAGGGTGTAAAAACAAAGGTATTGATGCTCTCAGCAACCCCCGTCAACACTAGATTCACAGACCTTAGGAATCAGCTCATGCTCGCGGCAGAGGGAGATAGCACAGCCTTCGATAGCAGCATAAATGCAGAAAATCCTGTAGATAAAATATTTCGTGATGCGGACGCAGCGTTTAAAGCCTGGGCAACACTCAGTCCTGATGAAAGGACAACTGCGAAACTGCTTGAAATGCTTCGTTTCGACTTCTTTGAACTGCTAGATAGCGTGACAATTGCTCGTTCACGGAAGCATATTGAAAAATACTATTCTGATGCAAGTCTTGGAAAGTTCCCGGAGCGATTAAAACCCATCAGTCATCGACCAGACCTTACCGATATTGCAGGCGTGGATTTCAATGAGATTTTCCGCCGGATTGACTCCCTCAATATGGATATCTACACCCCACTAAAGTATGTACACCCTTCACGTATCGATAAGTATGTTGATACCACTTCGGCTAAGGGAAAAAGTTGGGCAAACCGTGAGACGGGACGTAACATTCTCATGGTTACCAATCTACTCAAGCGTATCGAAAGTAGTATTTACGCCTTCAGGCTTACCGCTACACACATATGGGAGCTTATTGACTCAACCATTGATAACATTGATCGGTATGAGCACGGCATCAAACAAGATTTAGAGATCGAGCAGGCTGATACAAGTGACCTCGATGCTGAAGATGCGGACGGTGAATGGTCTGTAGGTAAAAAATTCAAAGTCTCGTTAGAGGATATGGATTATGTTAGTTGGCGTGAAAAACTAGAACAAGACAAGACCATTCTTGATGAACTTCTTGGCATGATTGCTCCTGTAGTTGATGAACACGATCTTAAGCTCCAAAAACTCATCGAAGTTATACAAGAAAAGATTCAAAACCCTATCAACCCAGAAAATAAGAAAATAGTTATCTTTACGGCCTTTGCCGACACTGCAAGCTACCTGTATTCAGAACTCGCTGAGCGCCTAAAGCAAAGCTACGGTATAAACAGTGCTGTTGTAACGGGTACGAAGAACCCAACCACTACTGTTTCGGGTGTACATGCAGACTTCAACACAATTCTTACTCTTTTCTCTCCGCTGTCAAAGAATCGCGATGCACTTTTTGCGAATAACCCTGGTGATATCGATATTCTTATTGGAACTGACTGTATATCTGAGGGTCAAAACCTCCAAGACTGCGACTATCTAATTAACTACGATATTCACTGGAATCCGGTCCGAATTATTCAGAGATTCGGTCGTATTGACCGTATCGGATCAATTAACGAGAGGATTCAACTCACAAACTTTTGGCCAAATATCTCACTAGACGAGTACATAAATCTTAAAGGTCGAGTTGAAGGCCGCATGAAGCTCGTTAACTTAACTGCAACCGGTAGTGATAACCCAATCGATCAATCAGACAACGCCGAACTTGAGTACCGAAAGAATCAACTTGAAAAAATCCAAAGTGAAGTAGTAGACATCGAAGACATGAATAGCGGTGTTTCCATCATGGACCTCGGACTCAATGAGTTCCACCTAGATCTACAAGAACTGTTAAAGAAGTATGGTGATGCTGACCGTACTCCGTTTGGTATTCATGCCATCGCAAGGGCCAGTGAAGACACTCCCAAAGGAGCAATTTTTGTTCTAAAAAATATCAATCATGGCATTAATATCGACAAGCAAAATCGCCTGCATCCGTTTTACCTCGTTTACATCAGCGAGGATGGCGAGGTGGCTATCAACCACCTTCAACCGAAAGACCTACTCGACAAACTCCGCCTCCTGGGTAAGGGTGCAGATGAACCAGATCGTGACCTGGTGGCGCAATTCAACGCAGCTACAAATGATGGAACCGATATGAGCAACTATACAACACTACTCACCACCGCTATCCAATCCATGGTTACCGTAAAGGAAGAGGCCGATACCGACAGCCTATTCAGCGCAGGTGGCACTACTGCCCTGACGGGTGATATATCAGGACTTGATGACTTCGAGCTAATTAATTTCCTAGTGATAAAATAATGAATTTACCTCCAAACACCACAGTGAACAGATTTATTCCTAAGGAAAAATTCTACACAAAAACCAGTGTAAGTAGCCAGCTGCGTCAACGATTCACTGACGAGATTGAAAAGATTCGTTGGACAAACAAAATCTCACCCGACACGCTTAATATAACGAGCGGTGAATACAGCGAGCTTCAGGTATTCGAAATTATTCTAAAGTCATCTGAGATAAGCAGAAGTCTACTGAAGCACATCGATACATTCATTCCATACCCCATCTTGTATGTTCTTAAGAAATCCAATCTACAAAAAGCCGTCATCTCCTTCAAGGAGCAAGGAATAAAAAACGAAAATCAGATGAAAGTTGATACGTACTTTGAAACCCAGTGGTTAGAAGAATTAAAGCTCCAGCTCAAAGGCCGATCGGTCGACGAGATATACAAGAATTTCCTTTTTCAGATAGCGCCACAACTAAATAAGCTAAGCCGAAACGATGCAAAGTCAGCGGTCCAAATAAACAAAGAAAAAGATAAGATCCAGAAACAGATCGATCTGATTAGCAAAAAACTCATTAGCGAACCTTCGATAGCAAAGAAGCAAGAACTTGCCCGCCAACGTCACGCACTTGAACGTTTACTGATCTAGGTCAAACTCTACATATGCGGGCTCTTTTTTCGAGGCAATTTTCCTCAGAGCTAATTCATCATTTATTTTTATGACATAATGCACGAGTATTAATATCGCTATATGATAGTCAAACTTATATCTATCTTCTGACTTGTAGGTTGGTGACCCATGTTGATATAAGTTTCGAATAGCCCAGCTGTTATCGAAAATCTTATTGTTGAGTAGGAAGTTTAGGTAGTCTGATTCTTGTTTGGCGTACAAAGTGCCACCTGCAATGACCCTTCCTTTTTTTAACATGATGTCAACTGCTTTTTGAATTTCTCTGCTGTTGTGGTGGTAGCCAAGTACACCATCGGTAAATAGCTTTTTGTATACATACAACTCGTGAATATCAGAATAGCCAAGCAGTCCATCTTCTTTAATTATTATGACATTATGGTCTATAAGGTATTGTATTCTCGGCTTTTGGTAATCATGAAAGTCAGATAATTTTAGATGGTGTCTATGAATCAGTTCAACAAAACTATGTCCGCTTCTCGCTTCATCAATGTATACAATTGAAGATTGATCAGAATACAAAAGCCCCATGATAGACCAAGATATTTCGGTATCTGATGTATAGATGTATTTCTTTTTTATTGCACTGGTTAAGTTTTCTACATCTGGCGTGTTCATAAGGTTTACGAATTCGCTGTCAATGGTTCCATGTTCAGAAAGAGCTGCGTATTGCTTCCGGATGCTCTCTTCAATTCGAAATAGTGTCGCAGTTTTATTCCCTGTACTTTCATCTTTTGTTGGCATATTCAGAGGAAGCCACTCTACTCCAAATTCTAAGTTCGAATATGTAGCGAAAAACCAATCAATAACTTCTTCGAGACGAACATTATGTCTCGAAAGTAATTCTTCGATCATATGAATTTTGCCTATGACTAGCTGGTGCTTCAAATCAAAGTACTGACCTACTTCGTAAGAATTCTCAGTTCGTACCCCAATGCTCCTCATGAATGCTCCCATCTCCTTATTTGGAAAACTTGGCATTTCAGATATTAAGTCCTCAGAGAATAACTCATATAAATACAGAAAATTATTAAGAATTGTTGGATAGTCGTGATGTTTCTCAAGCCAATTACTGTCAATGCACGCGACCAGGTCAGTTGCCGCACTCTTCTTAAGTTCTTTTTCATACGCATCCTTTGAAGAGAGGATGGAAATATTGACTTTTAAACCACCACCTTTTGTTAAGTCACCAAAAAGTTTGTCTTGAATTTCTTCCGTTCGTCTCTTTATTTTTATCTTTGTGGACGTATCTATGTCTAAAAATTTCTCAATCCCCTTTATTGAGCCTGCAAGTAAGTCGAGATAGTTTGGGTTAGCGTTTTCAGATGCCACATATTTATCGCAAAACTCCAGCATTTCTTTTTTTGTGATGTTGCCGGGGATGTGGAGTTTACTCTTATTATGTGAATAGGTAAAGTTACTAAGGAACGACTCAAAATTTCGCGGGTCTGATAAAAATAAATCTTTAATTGAATTCGGATATTTTTGTACGAGATACTTGGACTCCATTACATCAATAACGGAGAGGCCCGACTCCTCTAAAAGCTTTTTAAAGTCCTCGTTGCTAACCTTTTCTCCTAGTTTATATGTAGAGAAATTCGCTATGAAATCATCATAATATTCTCTATGAAGAGTCTTGATGTTGTCGCTAATCTTTTCTGGCGTAAGACTATTGAAGAATTTCGCGACAGTACTTTTTATCAGAGGACTCTTTGATTTTAGCTTGTCAGTATATTCTTCTGTCCAGTCTTTATGAAAAAGATTATTGTCTATGAACTGAATGATATTGAATAGCTCCAAGGCTTCATTTATATCCCTAACACTGTTATTCGTTGCATCAATAGCATCTACAACTTTTTTTAGTCGAGCAAGATAAAACCCAATCGACATATCGCTGTTACTGTAGAATCTCACTCGTTCTCTGCTCATACTATTAATTGTAGCAAGCTACATAAAAATAAGCCCCGATATTATGGTATAATTTCTCTAATCGAACAGATAACAAATAGCTGCTTGGAGGGTTATGATGAGTGATGACAACGGGGTTCAGAAAATTGATTTAGACAAGGTTGATTGGCGTGGGAGTCGTGAATTCTTCGAATCACTCGGCGAGGCTTTGGACAGGCTTGATGATAAAGACGAAAGCTTTGACTTTACATGGGTTGGCAAACGAAAGTCTATTATCGAAGCAGGTGCTCCGATCAACAAAACATTCCGTCCAGATGTAGAAGCTAGTAAAAACTGGAATACTACCAAAAACCTCTTTATTGAAGGCGACAACCTCGACGCCCTCAAGCTACTGCAAGAAAGCTACCTCGGCAAGGTCAAGATGATCTACATCGACCCACCGTACAACACCGGCAAAGACTTCGTGTACCACGATAACTTCAAGGCAAGCACAGAGCAATACGATGAAGATACTGAATACAAGGACGACGCGGGCAACATCCAGTTCAAAAAGAACGAAAAGACCAACGGTCGCTACCACAGCGACTGGTTGAGTATGATGTATCCTCGCCTCAAGTTGGCACGAAACCTATTAACCGAAGACGGTGTGATATTTATATCAATTGATGACAACGAGCAGGCTAACCTGAGAAAGCTTTGCGACGAGGTTTTTGGAGAAGATAATTTTGTCGGGAATATTGTCGTTGCAAAGGGAACCACGACAGGGCAAGACGCCAATGACATAGGCAGTAGCGTTGACTACATGTTAGTATTTGCCAGAGACAAGACACGCTATATACCCAATGGCCTGCCGCTTAATGAAAAGGACATAGCTCGATTTAGTCTTGAGGACAACAAGGGTAAATACTCTATTCTTCAATTCAGAAAGACCGGAACTAATGACCGTCGTCAAGACCGTCCCAATTTGTATTATCCACTTATAGCACCAGATGGGAGCGAAGTATATCCTATCGGCCCAGGAGGCTACGAGAGTTGTTGGAGGACAGGAAGGAAGCAGTTCGATTCATGGGTGGCCGAAGGAATGATTGAATGGAAGATAGATCAAACAGGTGTTTATAAACCATACGTTAAATACTATCTCGAAGGCAGAACCAAACAAGTTTCAAATCTTTGGGATGACGTGGAGGGTAATAAGAAAGCAAGCATCACCGTCAAAGAATTGGTCGGCAAGAATGTATTCACTAATCCCAAACCTGTTGGCCTAATAAAGAAATGCCTTATCATTACTACTGGTGAAGATGATTTAATTCTAGATTTCTTCTCAGGCTCTGGCTCAACTGCGCATGCCGTCATGCAACTCAACGCCGAAGATGGTGGCAATCGCAAATGGATCATGGTGCAATTGCCAGAAGAAACTGATGAGAAGTCCGAAGCATTCAAGGCTGGCTACAAAACGATCCCAGAAATCTCTCGCGAACGCATTCATCGAGCTGGTGACAAAATTGCCAGCGAACGCCCCGACGCCAAAGTTGACTACGGTTTTCGATCGCTGTTGATCGACGACACGAACTACAAAGAAGTATACAAATCCGCAGGTCAATATTCACAAGCCGAACTACTCGATGCGGTTGATAACATAAAAGAAGATCGCAGTGACCTCGACCTTCTATACGGCGTACTAACTCAATCTGCTCTTGAGCTTAACCGACCTATTGAAACTGTCGAGTTATCTGGTTCAACCACCTATAAGTACGACTACTTCGGCGGGGTATCTGGTCTCATAGCTTGTTTTGCTGAAAATATCAGTGAAGCAACAATCAAAGAGATTGCAAAACTCAAACCACTCACAGCAGTCTTTAGAGAATCGTCATTTGCCGATAGCCAGGCAAAGGTAAACCTCGCGGAACACTTCCGTATTCTCTCCCCCGAAACTAAAGTGAAAGTTGTTTAGCAATGAGACTTCGGTTTAAGCACCAAAAGTTTCAAGAAGATGCTACTAATGCAGTCTGTGATGTATTTGCTGGGCAGCCAAACGAAACTAGAAAGTTCCTTGTAGACCAAGGCGAATCAAGCGCTACTCAGGCTACACTATTGGATGTTGCGCGTACTGGTTGGGCCAACCCAGATATTCGACTCCGCGAAGAAGATTTACTCAAAAACCTTCGGTCAGTTCAGAAAGAACAAGGCATTCTTCCTTCATCAAAACTGGAGCACATGACTAGTAAGGTTGATTGGGGCAATGGCCAAAAATCGACAGTGACCAAGCCAGTATTCACGGTTGAGATGGAGACTGGTACGGGAAAAACATATACTTACATCAAGACAATGTACGAGATGAATGCTCGCTACGGTTGGAGCAAGTTTATTATCGTCGTGCCAAGTGTTGCGATCCGTGAAGGCGTACACAAAAGTTTCCAGATTACTGCCGACCACTTCAAAGAAGACTACGGTAAAGCTTGTCGATTCTTTATTTACAATTCCTCTCGCTTGAATGAACTTGAACAGTTCGCCGACGACTCTGGGATTAACGTGATGATCATTAATACGCAGGCGTTTAATGCTACCGGCAAAGATGCTCGTCGTATCTACATGAAGCTGGACTCTTTCCGGTCTCGCCGCCCAATTGATGTGATCGCAGCGGTAAACCCTATCGTCATAATTGATGAGCCGCAGAGTGTTATTGGTACTGTATCAAGTAAAAATGTTGCTCGTGATTCACTGGGAAAGTTCAATCCGCTCTTTTATATCAACTATTCCGCTACTCACCGAGAAAACTTCAATATGGTGTATCGACTTGATGCAGTCGATGCCTATCAGAAGCAGCTTGTTAAAAAGATTACTGTAAAAGGTATATCGGTCAATGGTACGACTGCTACAAACGGGTATCTCTACCTCCAGCGGATTAATGTTTACCCAAATAAGAGCCCATCAGCCACTGTTTTGTTTGAACATAACGCAGCTACTGGATCGGGAATCGTAAAAAAACTTAAAACGTTCAGTCACGGCGATAATATTTATGACCATTCTGGTGAGATTGAAGCCTACCGTGACGGTTATACGATCTCTGACATACATGCCAGCGAGGGCTATGTCGAGTTCACCAACGGCGTGCGATTGCAGCTGGGCGAAGTCGTCGGTGATACAAGCGAAGAAGATATTCGGCGCATACAAATTCGTGAGACAATCATGAGCCACCTCGAAAAAGAACGTGAGCTGTACAAAAGAGGCATTAAGGTGCTCTCTCTATTCTTCATCGACGAGGTTGCAAAGTATAAATACTATGACGACTCTGGTGAACAAAAAGGTGTGTATGCAAAAGTATTTGAAGAAGAATACAAAAATGCCATTGATCGGTTTTTTGAACAGCTGCCATTTGGAGAGGACGAAGAATACCGAACATTCTTAGAGCGAGACGAAAGCCATCGAATTCACGCGGGTTACTTCTCCGTTGATAAGAAAGGCAGAGCTGTAGATAGTGACGTAAAGCGTGGTGAAAGCGAATCTGCTGATGTTGACGCATATGATCTCATCATGAAGAACAAAGAGCGTCTTTTAAGCAACGAGGAGCCCGTGCGCTTTATCTTTAGTCACTCTGCACTCAGAGAAGGTTGGGATAACCCAAATGTATTCCAAATCTGTACACTCCGGATGAGTACCGGTGAGATTAAAAAACGACAAGAAATAGGTCGCGGACTTCGTTTGAGTGTCAACAAGAATGGCGATAGAATGGACGCAGATGTGCTTGGGGTGCACGGTGTTCATGAAGTAAATTCCCTCACTGTCATAGCCAATGAAAGCTACGAAGCATTTGCAAAGGCACTTCAAGATGAATTCTACGAAGTTATAAAGAATCGTCCGAAGGCAGTTACCCCCGACCTCTTCACCGGCCAAGTCTGGGTTGATCATGCGGGTAATGAAGTCGAGATTGATAGCAGTAAGGCAGCAGAAATATTCGTTACATTAAAACAGGCCGGTATTGTTGAAGAGGGCCAGCTGACAGATATGTTCCATGACTTGTCTCCTGAGCTGAGAGTTGAAAAAGTTACTGAAGTTCTGGGCAGTGTTTCTAAAGATCTAGAGCCTTATGTAGATAGTGCGCTTAATCTTATTGAATCAGTTTATGATCCGAAGAAGGACCCGATTGTATCCGATGCGCGCACTAAGGCAACACTTCATTTAGACCAAGAAAAGTTTGCAAGTAAAGAGTTTAAGAATCTTTGGGAGAAAATTAATTCGAAGACTTACTATACTGTATCGTTCGATGAAGATAAACTTGTTGAATCGTGTGTGAATGCACTCAATACAAAACTCCGCGTTACTAAAACTCTCATTGTAATTACTGAAGGTTATTTGAAGTCCACAAAGCAAGATCAAAGCCCTGAGATGAAACGACTTGTTGGCCGCGAAGTTGCTATTGAAGAAATAGCATCAAAGAGCGTTACCTTCGATCTCGTTGGTGAAATCGCTACGGTTACAAGGCTTACTCGAAAGACAGTGGCAACAATTCTTCAGAACATCGAACCGGCAGTATTTAAACTATTTGCGACTAATCCTGAAGAGTTTATCCGTGAAGCAATCAAACTGATCAATGAGCAAAAAGCCAGCACCATCATTGAGCATATAACCTACGACAGACTTGAGGAAGCGTGGAACGCTGAAGAGATATTTGCGGACCCAACTATCTCGGGTGAGTATGGGAAGAATATCATTGACTCAAAGAAACATCTTTTCGATAAACTCCGTTACGACTCGGGTATAGAACGAGATCTTGCAGTTGAACTCGATGTAGCTGAAAATGTTGAGCTCTACATTAAGTTACCAAGCGGATTCTTTATCAACACTCCGATGGGTAAATATAACCCTGACTGGGCAATTACGTTTAGAGAAGGCTCAGTGAAGCATATTTACTTCGTAGCAGAAACAAAGGGTGAAGGTAGTCTAGATTCTCTGAGTTTCACAAGTCACACTGGTGACATTGAAAAAGCCAAGATCGAATGCGCGCGTCGTCACTTTGCTGCTATTAGTAGCAATACAGTAAAATACAGTGCCATAAGCTCATATTCAGAACTTCTGAAAGTAGTTAATAGTTAGGTAATATGCAGCTTTCTAAATCAGACTACATGCTTTCACTTCGTCACCCTGCATGGCTTTGGTTCAAGAAACACGACCCAAAAAAATTACCACCAGTTGATGACGCAACACAAGCTATCTTTGATACGGGTCATGAGTTTGAGCAGTATGCCGAGAGCCTCTTCCCGGGCGGTGTAACGCTTGGTTTTTCTGACTTCGATGAATACCGCACTTTGCCCGAAAGAACCAAGCAGGCGTTAGATGACGGTGCCCTGACCATATTCCAAGGTCGCTTCGAGTATGAGGGTCTGACTTTTATTTGCGATATCGTCCAGGTGGTTGAGCCTGGGGTGCTGGATTTGTATGAAATAAAGTCTAGCACTAGCACCAAGCTTGATCACGCGTATGACCTCACCTTCCAGGTGCATGTGCTAGAAAAACTTGGTTTTTCGGTCCGTAACGTTGCTGTCATTCACGTAAATAATCAGTATGTACGCAGTGGCGCAATTGAAGCTGATAAAATAACTACTACGACAGATATCACCGAAAAAGTACGTGATAAGGCAGCTGCAACCGAGCAAAATATTGCAAAGGCTCGTGAGATCATGGCCTTAGATTCATGCCCAGATATGTCGCCACAGCTAGCTGGCCTTGGAGCCTTCAAAGATTGGCTCGAGATATATAAGGCAATCAACAAGCAGACCTTCGGTAGTATTTATGAACTTGGTGGTATTAACGCCAAGGCGCTCGATACATTCGAATCTTATGGTATACAAACAATTGAGGATATCCCAGAAAATCTTCCAATCAACGCTAGTATCGACAAACAAATGCGCGCCTATCGAAACAATGGGCCAATCATTGATACGCTTCGCCTAAAGCAGTTTCTCGATTCACTCGTATTCCCGCTCTACTTTTTTGATTACGAAACACTTGCCCGTCTCGTGCCCTATTTCGATGGCATGAAGCCGTATGCGCAGTATCCGTTCCAGTATTCGCTGCACATACTAGATGACCCGGATGGTGATTATAGACACGAAGAATATCTTCACACCGAGAATTCTAACCCCGCCAAGTCTATTGTTGAGGCAATGAAGTCATACATAGGACCTACCGGCTCTGTCATTGCTTGGAATATGGGCTTTGAAAAAAGTTGCAACGATACATTGGCTGAGTTCGTTCCCGAGTCTAAAGAATTCCTGGAAGACGTCAATAAACGTATGGTTGATCTGATGGTGCCATTCTCAAGCGGTGCGTATGTTGATTTTCGCTTCAAGGGAAGTGCGAGTATTAAAAATGTATTACCAGTACTAGTGCCTGAACTTTCATATAAAGAACTAGGTATTCAAGAAGGTGGTTCCGCACAGAGGCTCTGGATGCAAGCAGTACTAGACGGCAAACATATTGAAAATAAGGATAAGATCCTGCAAGATTTAAGAGATTACTGTCAACTCGACACATTCGCGATGTTAGAGATATATAGAGTACTGAGAAGCGAAATTATATGAAAACTAAGCACGACATACCCCAAGATCATCTTGATAGAATCGTTGCTCGAGATACCAATTGCATCTACTGTCACAAAAAGATGATCACTCCCTACGATATTAATAATCGTATTGATTCAGCTACCATTGAACATTTAAACTATCGAGCAGATTGGTATAGTGTTCAAGATTTTGTTAGTAAGGGTCTACCGGTTGATTCAATCGTGGGTATTTGTTGCGGAAGCTGTAATTCGAGTCGGGGTAGCTTGCCATTACTGAGCTGGTTTGAATCAAAATACTGCAAAGATCGCGGTATCACTCAAAGTAGTGTAGCTCAGGTCGTTCAAGATTATATTGAGCAGTACGAGCGCTAAAGACTCGTAAAGTTATAATGGGTGTATGTACACTCATCTCCAAGAACGCAAGTTCTACGAAGAAATCTACGATAAACACACCGTTGAAGCTGGTAGACATGGCATGAAATCGTATGAAGATTTCTACGCCGAATTTGAAAAGAAACTCCCCAAAGACGATACTATCGACCGCCCGGGCAACGCGCTTCTGCTGAACGTCTTCTATATGAGCGTTGTCGGCAACGACCTTATTCGCCGCTATAACAATCGTGAGCAGTACATCAATGACTGGATGGCTCAGGACGAAGCTAAGGATGCACAGATAGCCTCAGCTCGCCTATCCGAAGAGCCATATTGCCATCACTGCGGCAAGCAAGGTCTTCGGATTGTAGACAAATCTCTCATGCACCGTAAAGAGAACCATAAATATGACGATCCCGAAGAAGTGCTCTTTATGCTCACGTGTTCTCACTGCGATAAAAACAGTGCATTCTGGGAAGATGGCACTGCCTGGAAGGTGAAGCCAACTGTCTGCCCAAAATGCCAATCAGAAGTTACCCATAAGACTACAAAATCTAAGAAATACATAACCGTCACCTACACCTGTACATCCTGTGATCATGTATTCAAAGAAAAACTTGATGTATCAACCAAGAAGGAAAAAGAAGACCCAGACTTTGAGAAAGATCGTATCCACTTCTGTCTTTTGGATAAAGAGTTTAGAGACAAGCTCTTTGAAATCCAGCGTGGCCTCAAGCAAATGGCTGAATTTGGCAAAGAGATGAAAGAAAAAGAAGATAACAAGCATATCTACGATGCTATGAAAGAACTGAAAAAGCCGAAGATTGCTGAACTGATTTCACTGCTTTCCCCTGGTCTTGAAAAAGCTGGCTACATTGAACTGAGTCTAGATAAACCCGAAATGGGCAAAGATGTGTACATTGGCTTCAGCTGTTTGGACAGTAAATCTGACCGTATTGACTACGACAGTAGAAAAACACTCAAGAAGCTAGTCGACACCGCCCTAAAGGATACCAACTGGCGTTTAATGAGTGATGGCATTTCTTATCGTCTCGGGTACCTGAATGGCAGGCTGCGAGCGTATGAGCGTGAGGAAGATATCAAGAACCTGGTTATGAAGAGCAAGAAGTTGAAGTCAAAACAAACAACTAGCAAATCAGGCGTTAATGAACCTAAAGATTGGAAAAACAGAACATTCAAAACTTCGGATGGTAAAGAAGTAATTCTGTGAGCTAAACTTACAGAATGAAGCTAGCGGTGGTATACAATGAAACTACAACTAAATTTTTTGTACAATATATGAAACATTCAAATCACAACAGAACGGCTCAATACAAAAAGAACAGCTTATCGTTGGCTGGTGCAGTATCAATGGGTACGGCTGTGATTATCGGTGCTGGTATTTTTGCACTTACTGGACAAATCGCTGAACTAGCTGGACCACTGTTTCCACTTATCTTCCTCGTCGGTGCCATAGTAACTGCGTTTAGTGCATATTCTTATGTAAGGCTTGCTAGTACGTACCCTAGTGCTGGAGGAATCGCAATGTTTCTTAAAGAAGCCTATGGCATGGGTACTATCACTGCCTTTGGAGCGCTACTCATGTACTTCTCAATGGTCATAAATGAAAGTCTCGTAGCAAGGACCTTTGGAACCTACACCCTACAATTATTTGATGTATCAAAAACTGGATGGCTTGTATCTTTGTTGGGCGTTGGCTTGCTGATTTTTGCTTTCATCATCAATATCCTTGGCAATAAGGCGGTTAGTAAGGTCTCGCTGTTATTTTCAATTATTAAAATTGGCGGTATTACATCATTCGCTTTGGCGGGTTTGTGGTTGTCTGGGTTCTCTTTTGCGAGCTTTTCCGCAGAGACTGAAGCAAGTTATGGTCTAACTGGTTCAATCGCTGCCGTTGCTTTAGCGATTCTAGCCTATAAAGGATTCACCACAATAACTAATAGTGGCTCAGAAATAAAGAAACCACATAAGAACGTTGGTAGAGCTATAATAATCTCTTTAGTTATATGTGTACTTGTCTACTTTTTAGTAGCTTTAGCTGTGGCAGGCAACCTACCACTCCCTCAAATTATTCAAGCCAAAAACTTCGCTCTTGCTGAAGCTGCTCGGCCTGCATTTGGGAGCTTCGGGCTATGGTTCACAGTTCTACTGGCAGTAGTTGCCACTATCTCTAGCGTCATTGCCAGCTCTTTTGCAGTATCTCGCATGTTAGCGATGCTAACCGAAATGAAACTCGTTCCACATCGACACTTTAAACTACCAGGTGATATTCAAACCCACACGTTGGTATACACCATTGTAGTAGCTATATTCTTAACCATATTCTTTGATCTCAGTAGAATCGCGTCGCTTGGTGCTATCTTCTATCTAATTATGGATATGATGGTTCATTGGGGCTTGCTGACTCGTCTTAAAGACAAAGTTAATTCCAAAAGCTATATAGTAATTACTGCAATTATCCTTGATGTCGTTGTTCTTGGCGCATTTGTATTTATAAAATTCAGTAGCGATCCGTTAGTTATTTACTCCGCAGTTCTAGGCCTCTCAGCAATTCTAGGATTTGAGCGTTTTTACCTGCGTAACACCAAGTCAACTTAAATATAGATCGAGCACTCCAGTCTCCACTGGTATAGCCTCAGGATACTAATTCAATATTCTAATACAGCTAATTTCAAGTTTGCATTATACCCCATGGGGGTATATACTGAGAGTATGATTCAAGATATTAAAAAACGCGCAACGCATCGATCAAAAATTATTGAAGGTCAATTTAAAGGTCTCATTAAGGCTATTGAAAAAGAAGAATATTGTATGGATATACTTATTCAAAGCCTTGCGATACAGAAGTCTTTGTCGTCATTAAATAAACTTATCCTCGAAAATCACATTCGTACTCATGTTAAAGATAATCTACGCTCAGATTCCGAAACTGTTCAAGAAGAATCTATCGCTGAGCTCTTAAGCTTGTATAACCTCAATAATAAGTAACACGAAGGAGTCTCCTCATGAAATTAACAAAACAAAGTCTAAGCAAATCATTTGCATTAACTACGGGTATACTGTGGGTTTTGTGTTCGGGGATCGTTGCACTACTTCCTGACTTTTCAAGAGATGTGACTCAGTGGTGGGTGCACGGCATGGAGCTATCTGGTTACAACATTACTTTCGGGAGCTTTGCGCTTGGTGGTGCTACTATTGTCGCCTCTGCGTGGCTAACAGGGTATATTCTTGGTTGGAGTTTGCAGCTATTTAGTAACGAGGTGAAGTAATGAAGAGCCTGACTAAAAAGTATCTGATTGGGTTGAGTATATTATTTGGAGTTTTATTCATTGCGTCCTGTATCTACGGCTACTTATACGCCACTTCTCCATCTAATATTAGAAATCCAAAATATGAGCATTATCACATGCGTACGCAAATAATTGTCGATGATCAGGCTGTGGACTTTACAAACAAAGAATTTCAAGAATCCTATGATGACACTTCTTGTAGCGCGGAGATACCAGCGGAACCCGTAGACTTTCACGATGGAATGGGTCAGATGACCCACGTGCACTGGAAAAATCTGACAGGTGGTCAGTTCTTGAAGTATTACGGCTGGAATCTTACAGGTGGAAGCGATGATGTGATCGGCAGGCGTTACGATATGGGCATGATGAACATGCAGACCGTTAAAAGACATGGCAACTTATTGCCATCTATACCTGAAGATTCTAACTTCTACATATACACTGGCGATGCAGATAACTACCAAAAGAGGGATTGGAATGAATTTTTAAACTCGAATATGGAAGACTTCTTCAGTAAGGAGAGTAGGATTACTACTAGCACTGAGTCATCCAACTTCAGTATCAGTGATTTATTCTTCAAGAAGGCGTATGCACACGGTGAAGCTAAGCAGAACAGTAACATGTCTCCGGAATCTACAAAGACTGACGAAGAGCTATCCACGATTAACAACCTTATAGGGAATGTAGTTATTTTTGTACAAAAAAGTGAGCCAACTGAGCAGCAAATTATAGACCGATTCAATAATTTAGTACCACTTAGTGAATCAACCTGCGGAGGATAATATGAAACACGAACACCAAACCAATACGAAGAAGATAGTCTACATTTGTCCAATGCACCCTGATGTAGTAGAAGATCAACGTGGAGCCTGTCCAACCTGTCACATGGCACTCGAAAAAAGAACTATTGAATCAGGCCACGAACATGGAGACCATGATAAACACGCCGGTCACAACCCGAACATGTTTAAGCAGAAGTTTTGGGTCTCTCTCCTACTAACCTTGCCCGTCTTATATTTTTCTCAGACTATTCAGGATTTAATTGGTTTTACAGCACCTTCGTTTACAGGTAGTCAGTATATTCCTGCCATTTTGGGCATCACCATATTTTTCTATGGCGGCCTGGTTTTCTTGAAAAGTGCTAAAGCTGAGATCGCTAATCGACAGCCTGGCATGATGACGCTTATCTCTATGGCAATTTCAGTTGCCTTCGTCTATAGCTCTTTGATTACTCTAAGCATCGTCGACGGCATGAGTTTCTGGTGGGAGTTAGCCTCTTTAATAACCATCATGCTACTCGGACATTGGTTGGAGATGGCCTCGATCAGCAATGCCCAAGGCGCTTTAAAAGAACTGGCTAAGTTACTGCCTGATGAGGCTGAACTCATTACCACTAGTGGCACTAAAACCGTATCTATTAGTGAACTAAAAGTTGGAGATAAGGTTTTAGTTCGACCTGGCGCAGGCATACCTATGGATGGACTGGTTGTTAAAGGCGAATCCAAAGTTAACGAATCAATGCTTACGGGAGAATCTAAGCCAGTTGAAAAATCTAAAAATGATCAAGTTATTGGTGGCACAATTAATGGCAGTGGCTCACTGACGATAAAAATCACAAAGGTTGGCGATGATACTGCACTATCTGGGATCATGAAGATGGTTGCTGACGCACAAGCTACTAAATCAAAAACTCAGTTGCTAGCCGATAAGGCCGCGTCATATCTCTTTTACTATGCTCTACTTGCCGCGTTTATCACAGGTTTTGCGTGGACTGTGTTTGGTGATGTCAGCGCCAACTATACACTGGAGCGTATCGTCGCTGTACTAATCATTGCCTGCCCTCACGCACTGGGCTTGGCAATTCCGCTAGTGACAGCTATCTCCACCTCAAAAGGTGCCAATGCTGGTCTACTCGTACGCCAACGAATGGCACTGGAATCAGCCCGTAATATAGACGTGGTATTGTTTGACAAAACCGGTACTCTTACCAAGGGCGAACAAGGTGTGACACAAGTTATTGGAGCTGATTCTAAGCGTATCTTAGAACTTGCCAGCGGAGTTGAGCAAGAGTCAGAGCATCCAATTGCTCGGGCAATCGTAGCGGCTGCAAATGAGCGTAAGCTCAAGCCAGCTAAAGTGACGGGTTTCTCGGCACTAGAGGGCCGTGGTGCAAAAGCTAAGATCGGGAATAAGGTACTGTATTTGGGCGGCCCACAACTGTTGAAAGAACTAGGAGTTACGCTAAGTGCATCTTTTGCTAAGGCAACAAGTGAGGCTAACGAAAACGGTCAAAGCATAATTTATCTTGTTGAAAACAACCAAACTCTCGGGGCATTACTTATATCCGATGTCATTCGAGAAGAGTCTCGCAAAGCAGTCGAGGAGCTACAAAAATCTGGTAAACGTGTTGCTATGATTACAGGTGACTCTGAAGGCGTTGCAAAGTGGGTCTCGAGCGAACTAGGTCTAGATGAGTATTATGCAGAGGTTCTGCCAGGAAACAAGGCTGACATAGTTAAGAAGCTTCAATCCGATGGATCGATAGTAGCCATGGTTGGCGACGGTGTGAATGACGCCCCTGCTCTAACCCAGGCAGATATCGGCATTGCTATTGGGGCTGGTACTGATGTTGCGATTGAATCGGCCGGAATAGTCCTGGCTAGCAGTGATCCAAGGGGCGTCGCCAAGATCGTCAAGCTCTCAAAGAAAACGTACACTAAAATGGTCCAAAATCTTATCTGGGCAACGGGTTATAACTTGCTGGCAGTCCCGGCAGCTGCGGGAGCATTTGCATCAGTTGGATTCGTACTATCACCAGCGATCGGCGCGGCTCTTATGTCGCTCTCCACTATAATAGTAGCTGCTAATGCTCAGTTACTTCGACGTGTTGAGTTATAATAATAAAATAAGCGAGGAGTAGATATGGGTAAAAGAAAGAAGGTCTTGTTGAGCACATCAGCCTTGCTCGTAACTCTGATTAGCGGGGCAGTTATAGTGAATTTCGTACTGAGCCAGGATGATACAAAGCCACAAAGCACTAGGCAACAAGAAGACGTAGTATCACAATCCACCGAACCGGCTATAGAACCTAGTCAAACTGAGGAAAATAGCATACTTACTATCAACTATGGCGAGGATGGCTATCAGCCCAGGATGCTCCAGGTCAAAAAAGGACAGACAGTAAAATTTACTACGACAAGCGAAGTCCCAAATTGGGTCGCCTCTAACCCTCACCCCGCTCACACCGATTATCCAGAGTTCGACACGGGACAGATTTTGGGCACCTTACCCGCTCCTGGGGATGAAACTGAATTCACATTTGACAAGGTAGGCGGTTGGGGTTTCCATAATCACAATCAACAAGGACACACAGGTACTATCGTTGTAACTGAGTAAACAAATTTGATACTCCGATTATTTGATATATAATATAAAAGCTTATGCAAAAAATTAATAGTATTACAAAATATGTAAAAGCAATATTAGCAACTACGCTCGTACTGACTGGCTTGCTTCACTTTGTGAATCCATTACTAGTTTCGACTACTCACTCAGCACATCAACCAAGTATGCCCTCACACGCAGCCACGTCGGTTATTGATTGTTCACAGCAGTGTCCTGTTCTAAGTAGTGAAAAGCAAATCATTAATCAGACCGAGAATGATGATAAGGACCCAATCGCGCCGTTTTTGGTAATCGTAGGGCTAATAGGAGTAGTTTACTCTGTGTATTTATTGCCCGATTTACTTAAACAAGCAAGACGCATCACTAAAGTACCTATATATAAACAGT
Source organism: Candidatus Nomurabacteria bacterium (assembly GCA_023898665.1). Lineage (NCBI taxonomy): Bacteria > Candidatus Nomuraibacteriota > Candidatus Nomurabacteria bacterium. Next base: position 525,015 of record CP060233.1, on the reverse strand, counting down.
ACTCGTTATATCGAATTTAAACAGTCTTCTACTCGCATTTTATTAACTTAAAAGTAGTAGGTTTAGTAGTATGAAGAAAAGTAAAACAATCGGTTTAATTTTAGCTGCGGTAGCTGTAACGATGACAATTTGTGGATTATACGTTTACTACCAAAGTAGAAACACAGATAAACAGTCCGTAGCCTCACAGTCACCCGTCAACGATACCAATGCAATGGCTGGTATGGATCACAGTATGAACAGTATGAATGCCGAGCTTGAAATGTTAAAGGGCGATGCTTTTGATGAGAAGTTCTTAAGTCTTATGACAGAACATCACGCCGGGGCAGTCGACATGGCTGGCTATGTCGTTTCAGATGCTAAGCACCAAGAGTTACGCAGACTAGGGGTTGCGATTAAAGCCGATCAACAAAAAGAGATCGACCAGATGAGACAATGGGCAAAACAATGGGGCTACACCTTCACAGAGCCGTCTCAGCAAGCACTAGATGCCATGAGTGCTCCACTCAAAGGTAAGAAGGGCGACGATCTAGATAAGCAGTTTATAACTGATATGAGTATCCATCACAGTGGTGCACTTGAGATGGCACAGCTTGCACTGACTAATGCTAAGCATGTAGAGATAAAAGACTTTGCCAACAGAATTATTACTGCACAAACCAAAGAGATTATAGATATGACTGATTGGGCAGCAGCTTGGAACTACTCTCTTGAAGAAAATTCAAACAATCCTCACACCCCAAAAAATTAAAACAAAACAACAAAGGAGAGTCATGAAAAATACGAACGTGTCATCAGTACAGCGTCTCAAAGCCTCGACTTTTAAGTGTGCAGCAATCATTTTGATTGTAAGTAACGTTTCGACACCTCTACTAGCCAGAGCGCAGTCAATAGATGCTAAAATCAAAGCTCTTGAATCTCAAAGATCAAACGACGAAACAAATTCAAACCAACTTGGCACTCAGGCAGACGGCATTCAAGACACAATTTCGGATCTACAGAACCAGATTGCTTCTATACAGGTACAAATCGACAGCAATACTAGCAAAAAAGCCAAGTTAAACGAAGAGATTGATGTTGCTCAGCTAAAGCTAGTTGAGCAAAAAGATCTGTTGTCGGCTAATATTCGATCAATGTATATCGAAGGCGATATTTCTCCACTTGAGATGATAGCCTCAAGTAAAAATCTTGGTGATTTCGTCGATAAACAAGAATATCGTGATCGTATCAAAGAAAATATCTCTGACACAGTGGACGATATTGAGCGGCTAAAGAAACAGCTAGGCGAACAAGAGAAAGAAGTGGTTAGAATTTTAACTGAACAAAAGTCTCTAAGTGGGGCGTTGTCACAAAAGCAAGGTGAAGCTAATGTTAAGCTGGCACAAACCAATCAACAGAAATCTGCATTTGATGCAGCAGTTAATAGTAAAACTAGCAAAATAGCCAGTTTACGAGCGCAACAGTTAGCTGCTAATCAGAGGTCTTCAGGCGGTGGTGGCGGTGGACAAACTATTTCATCTGGTCAAAGTGGCGGTGGGTACCCAGATAAATGGGCATACGCAGCACAGGACTCACTAGTCGATAGCTGGGGGCTATATAACAGAGAGTGTGTAAGCTATACGGCATGGAAAGTATATCAATCTGGTAAAAGAATGCCTTACTTTGGTGGACGAGGTAATGCCAAGGAGTGGCCTTCAACAGCTCAGAGTTTCGGAATCTCTACAGGCTCAGTACCTCGTGCACAGTCGGTTGCTATATCGTATGCAGGTCCGTATGGACATTCCATGTGGGTGGAAGAAGTGTTAAGCGGTGGCAGAATGCGAGTAAGTGAGTATAACTTTAACGTTGATGGCCGTTACACCGAACGAATAATTTCTAGTAGTGGCTACACCTACATCTACTTTTAACATAGCAATTAATTAGAGGAATACATGAAAAATCTTAGATTTATAATTATTTTAGTGATGGTGCTGGGTGGTTTTGTTGCCCTCTATGTCTTTACGTCATCTCAAGGCAGCACCGAGCCACGACCAGGTACAGCACAGAGTGACGAAGGGCGTGAGCATGTCTCTACTGGTAAAATTGTATCTTACAAAAATACAGTACCTACATCAGGTACCCATAGCGTTCAGCCAGCTGCTTGGGGCGTTTCTCCTACCGAGCTACCCGATGAGGCCATAGTGCATAATATGGAGCATGGTGGCGTTGTAGTGAGCTACAGGCCTGATGCCGATAAGGCAACTGTAGAAAAACTGACTGCACTGTTATCTAAGCCCTTTAGTAATAAGAACTTTTTGCCCACTAAAGTCATACTAATGCCAAGAAGTGGACAAGAGTCGCCCATTCTCCTTGCCTCGTGGAGGAGAACACAAGAGCTTGATAAGTACGATGAACAACAAATTATCACGTACTACACCAATAATATTGGTAAAAGCCCGGAACCGAGAGCAAGTTAAATTTTGCGTAAAAGGATAAGGAAAACCAAATTTTGGCTAATAGCCTTTATTCTGAGTATATCTACAGTAACTGGTCTGTTAATATACCAGAGACAGCACGATGCTCTATCTGCTCACAAACCTATGCTGAGTCTTCCATTCGCTCAAGGGGCACAGATAGAAGTCACAGAGGGATGGATATACTCAGACGACGAACAAAAAATACATGGGAAGCAACTCCATGGTGCAGTTGATATTGCAGCAAATCGCGGCACACCAGTCTATGCGGCAACAGACGGTATTGCCTTCTCTTCGTACCAATACGAAACAAGCGGTGAATGGAAAGGTAAAATTGTGGGTCTGGGCTACGGAAGATTTGTGCAACTCTGGGATCCAGAGACTGATACGTTTACACTGTACAGTCATTTCGAAAATACTGCCGGAAATATCACATACATTACACCTGAAAAAGATGGTAAGAAGTGGAATACCCCACTAACTCAGCTTCGCGATAAACAACAGTTATCTAAAGGGACTACTATCCAAAAAGGAGACCTTCTAGGTTATGTAGGTGACTCTGGACTATCTTGGGGTTACGATGAAACACCTGATTCCCGACCAGATCCAAGAACATATCCATCTTGGGATGAGCCCCATCTACACTTCGAGGTATTTCATTATGACGTCAATGGGAAATCTCTTCTCGATCCGTACAATTTAAAGTCTACAGGCGATAAGTACGATGTCGACATGCTGAATCCAGGAGCACTATGGTTAAATGATAATCAGAATGCGGTAAAATATGCTCGTTAATATTCACTAAGCTATGAATTCCAGCCAATAAGGAGATTATTTTGAAATTTAAATTAATAGTTCTAGTAATTGTGAGTTTAGTTCTAGGTATTGGAGTAGGTGTTGTTGGGACAAGAGTAGTCGATAAATCTAACAGTGCTGCTACGGATAAGGCTGAGCTAGTAGAAACTAATAGTGACGGTTCTGATCAAGTCAAAACCTTTGCAGAAAACATGAAAGTACTACGTTCAAAGCAAGGCAAGGAGTTCGACAAGGAGTTTATCACCCTAATGATGGGTAGTAGCCAAGACGCTATAACAATGGCTAGTTTCGCATCCGAACAGGCTGACAAGAAAGAAGTTAAGGCATTTGCAGATTCCACCAGAGAGACCCAAATAGACAATATTAACCAGCTCAAGAGTTGGTATAGTGAATGGGGATTTTTGTTAGAAGATCAAGAAAACAACCCCGATATACATTAACTCGACTCTAGTGTCCACTATCAAGTGATTGGTCAACTAGAAAGTTGAAACTAAAGCAATTATGTATCCTGGTAAATTTAATTCGAGACGATATTTCTCAAAATACCACCTAGCTACTGCCTTAATTATGAGACACTCTAAATATAGCCGTTTCGTGTCTCATTTGTCTCATTTACCCCTGTAACAGGTTTCAGACCACTATGCTCAGCCAAAAATTCGTAACAGAGGTAGACCCGGTTCCATGATCGGGTTTTGTTTTACCTCTGATCTGTTAATTAAGTTCGAATCCTTTTGCCTATCTTTACATTAGGTTCGAACCGTATTCACGTACAGTTTTTATCTCTCCAAACTCTGATAAACTTGGTTCTAACTCGACCGTAAACTCTTATAGCGAATGGACACCTCAGACCGCGACCGCGTTCCATGACCAGTGTATTAAAAACGTTTGAATATAAGGCTTAAGCTTGTCAAACCAATGTTAAATAGCTCAGAATGACGTATATATGCGCGAAATCCACTTTGCAGAAAGGCCTGAGCATCTAGAGCGATTCCAAGACTTACCTATTCTTGCACTCTATGATCTTGGTATGCGGACTCAGGGTCCGACAAGATACAGAGAGATTGAGGGTCAGCGTGAAAAAGTACAATACAGAGAGTACTGGACCGCAGGCATACCACCGATTGTAGAAGAAACTGGGGAGCCCCTTATCCGTGCGCCTCAACTTCCTGGCGTTCCTGTTATAGGCACACGGATAGGTGTTGATTACTATTCAGATCTTTGGGAGAAGTACCCGGAATACATGTATTCTGATTCCCACTTTGTAGATATTGTGCCTGTTCAGACGCGAGTATTAGAGGAGTCTCATAAAGCGCGTGAAGTCTCGGATACAGCTCAAGCTGGTGAACTTGGCAGGATAGCGCTAGATGCGATTTTGAGAGAACAGCCTTTGGGGTCATTCGCATTTATTGGAAATGATACGATTCTAGAGTTCTTGAGAGGTTATATAGATGAGTCGGAAGCAGAAAAAGAAAAATCTATGCCCTGGAGAAGCAGTAGCGACTATCTTTTGTCACGAGCTGACGCAGATCTAGTCCTACTTATTACCAGCGCTTACGCAGGAGGAGTAGAAACCACTGATCTGCCTGTACCCGAGGAGCATCGATATAGGGCTCTACTCAACGCCGCAGGAGTATTTGCCTGGTATCATACTGGCTCACGTCGAGAGTTCGATATACCACGTAAGCCACTAAGTGAGTTTGGTGGTGATGAACGACGGCAACAACTAGAGATTGAGTTGTCCCATCCACTACACTCTGTGAATGGGATGTTTCATCGGGGCCATTACGAGTTCTTGAAGATGCCATACAATCCAAGTATCGCTTACTTCCTAAATGCGTACGGTGCTACTGAAGAAGAGTTCACGGAGATTGTACAGCAGGTCTGGTATATGCAGACATACTGGTTTGAAGCATCTCAGAATGCACGGAGCATTAATGACCACTTCGATAGGCCACCTAACCCCGAAAACGCTAAATTATTTGTAGCCCAGACACCAAGGCAGGATATTGCTTATTATAACGATATTATTGCTGCAACCGTACATGCAGGCATTAATCCATACGGACAACCGCTAGATCTACGGCACTAAAGCGTCTGGAGGGTTCTGTCTCGTATAACAAATCTACTTTTTATACCCTTTACTAATGCACCCTGTTCCTTGTACGAGCCCTTCATTAGCACGTACGTTGAGTACTCAGTCATTGGATCGAGCTGACCGTAATCCATGCCTCTAATCTGCAATGCCGCCTCTACTACTTCTGTATGAGCGAGCGCTTTTCTGGCCAACTCATCAGTGATCTCTATATCTTCGGTATTTTGGGCTATAAAGCCGAGTAGCTGATCCTTTAGGTCTCTCTCGTTCATGAACTTTTCAGAACATTCAGGATCAACCTTTCGAGTGCACCTGTAATATACGTGGCGATTAATGCTACCGTCCAGCAGGTGTTTAAACTTTTCTTCTGCGGTTATACTTGCACCGCACGATCCGCATTTAAATATCTCTTTGAAGGCGAAGTTCTTTGTGCCCCAGGCAGCCTTTAGTGGAATAAGCCTTGTATCTTGAATCTGTTCAAAAAGCGCTTTACTAACTAGTGGCTCGTGAGCACCTTGATAAACCTTGCCACTCCCTTCTGGATATTCAAACTCGCCATAATAAAATTGGTTATTGAGAATCACATATACCTGGCTGAGCGTCACTGCTTTGCCCGATTTATTAGTAAACTTTATTTCATCTAGCCATCGTTTGATCTGCCGGCCACTCCAACCTTTTACGGCTTTCTCAAATAGCTCAGTTATTATGTGCCCACGATCAGGATCAACAATTATATCTTTAACTCCGCTAAATGAGCGATTTATATATCCAATCGGAGCCGTTCCTGGTCGCCATCCCATTTCACACTTTGCCCGAATGCCACGCTTTACGTTAATACCACGGTTATCATTTTCTAGCTTGGCTTGAGAACAGAGAATCATAAGTAGGAATTTTTCATTCGGATTGTTGCCGAATGTTTGTGAGAAAGTTCGTATTTGCAGCAGCTTCTTTTGGTCCATAAGATCAACAATTGATCCGAGGTCGCCAGCATTACGTGATAATCTATCTGGCGCCCAGGTAAGTATCGCGTTGAACTCGCCGTTTTTAAGTCCAGACAGAAGCTCATTATACGTGTCTCGTTGACCAGACTCCTTGGCAGATTTACTTTCATATTTAGTATCTGTAATTAACAAGCCCTCGCGTTGTGCGAGGGCTTTCATTTCCTTTATTTGAGAATCAATACTCATTGCCTGACGCTCATCTGATTCAGATGATTTTCTTGCGTACAGGCAATATTTTAATTGTTGAGTATTGTCGTCCAGCATGGCTGCAACGAACAATCATACCGCGAAGGTTTTAGGAAAGCTAGACTGATATCCATTTGCATGTATAATTGGTTTGTAATATGGCCACAGACGAAAAAACAAGTACCCATCGTAAAGGTAAAACGAAGATTAGTGGTGTAGAGCACCTTTTGGAGTCTTGGGTAAAATACGACTTTGACAGGGATCTTTACATATTAAGAGTCCAGACATGTGCCATAGGTTCTGACCATGCTGTTAATTCTAGTAGTTTCAGAATTAGCAAAGAATTTATAGAGGACAACCTAGGAGATGACCTAGGTATAGAGCACCTTGGACTACTTAATCACAAGATGCTTCAGACTCATGCGTCCGAAATACTGTCACCGGCCTCAAACACGTCCGGTATTCAGGTTAGGGAATGGCTAGTGAATTGCTCTAATGTATCTAGCTAATGGAGACTTAATTATTAAGTAAAGATTAATATGGATATAGCAGCTGAAGATCTTAAGAAAGAGCTAGTTGATACCGCCACTAACCCTAATTATTCAGACTTACTACAAGACTATGCAGAACTTGGCCTAGAGGCCGTTACAGACAGTAAGTTTGTAGACGCTATTCCGGCAGTCAAGTCTTTCGTAGCCATCGTTAAGGGTTCTGTTGATATAAGAGATAGGATATTCTTAAAGAAGTTTGCCAAGTTTCTTGCAGAAGCTAACAAGCTGGCCGCAAACGAACGCGAGGAGTGGTTGAAGAGAATTAAGGTCGGTCCTAATAATATAGAAGAGAAGCTAGCGGACAAGCTCGTGATCATGGTTGATTCAGTTAATGACGAGTACAAGGCATCTGTCATTGGTAAGCTACTCAGGGCATTCGTTAGTGGCAGAATATCGACGGTAGAAGACCTGTTTTATCTGACAGAGTTAGTAGAGAGTTGCTACACGAACGTACTTAAGGGATTATCTGAAGGTAGGGAATACTCAGATGAGGTACTATTCCGCGTCGGATTAAAGCACTCCAGCAACCAGAGTATAAGTGAGATAAAGAAATCAATCGATAGGGACGCTGAGCTCGCGAGCAGAGGAATGACATCATCAGCAGCTTTGTCTCCTCAGTCTGCTGACTATACAAGTGCTGGTATGCTCTTAATTAATATCTTAAAAAGCCCATAAGGCACTAGTATGCACCCCATTAAGGAATTATAAGTAGAGCTCAAGCGTCTCAAGAGGCATGTTAACTTTCTGGAAAAGAGGTTTAGTATGGCTGTCGCTAGAGACTTGGCAGCCTGTCTTAGGAATTGGGTCCAGCTTGCCGAAACTATAGACAGCTTAGCCACCACTGAAGGTTGGAGCCTAAGCTTTAATAAGCAAACCGTCCCAAAGGACATAAAAAAGATGATGGCCGGAAAATCAAGTGAGTTGTTCCACCTACCTGGCGCAGCCTCCTCTAAGGGCATTAAAATATCTGAAGTTACAGTAACTTACGGTAAGCTCACTCAAGAAGATGTTAAGAAGGCTTACGAGTTGGGTAGAAGCACAATGCCAGCTCCTGTGCCTACGTCTTTTGAAGGTTGGCTCAATAGCTCATCGTACAGGGTTGTCCACGAAGGAGTTGTTACTGACATTCCTCGCAAAGTCTTTATAGATAGAGCTGCAAACTTGCTCGGGGGAACTCATCCCATGAGCAACTTTACCGAGTCGGAGCATGCAACTTGGGCAGACCCTTATATAGTAGACCTAATGAATACCCAGGTTGGATTATGGCCGGTTCCATATTCGATTCTGATGGAGTCTGCGCAGGAAATAGTGAGAGTCTTTGAACCAGTGCTAATTTAACTTAACTTTCATCCCTGCGCTATCTTATTTGGTTGAGTATTTTTGTCCAACGTGGTTGTAAACAACAATCATAACGCTAAGATATATAGAAAGCTACAATATGGGTTAAGATATATCTATGAATAAGAGAGGAATAAGAGCAGAAGAGCTTTATACAAAAGCTGTTGATTGTTGGAAAGATAACAGAAGCATCATGGGTAATGCTTTTGACGTATACTCTGAAGCACTTTTTCAGTCTATTTACGAACATTCCAGTATGCCGATTGAAGAGCTGAATCTTAGATATAGCATATACAAGAATCAGTTGAGTGATTGGATAAAAAACAAAAAAATGTTTGCGGTGGAAGATTTTATAAAAGATTCCGAACTTAGGCTCAATAAGAGGAAAGTAGAAACCCATTCGTTTTATTTCGGTATTCATGTAAAGATGTCAAAAACCACGGATTTTATTTTTAAAAAGGAAGTGAATGTCGGTGGAGTTAACATAAGAAGAGCGTCCTATCACGAGGTGGCATCGATTCCTAGCAACAGTTACCTGAAGCAACTTGAGGAAGACTATAAGAAGATAGGCTACAAAAGTGAATCATCCCTAAGATTGATCCTTAAGGATCAATCTGTTTATTTTAAGGCTACTACTGAGTCATTAGACTACATCGTTTCTGCGAATAAGGTTATGTCTGCATTTGCGACACTAAGCGCTGCCGCCTCAATAGCACAGGAGAGGAATACAAAAGTTCAATATATGGGAAGTGACAAGATAAAGAGTAGGAAACCAATCCAAAATCCACGCGTCCTATATTGGATCGAATCAAAAAATGGCTTTGATAGTATCCTTAATGAGGTTGGGTCGGAAGTCAATTTATCAGAAGCCAGCCTAACCTTTACGGGCAATGAATATAAAGTTAAAGCTTATAAACGCTATCTAAACATTTTGAGGAAAGCAAACCCATCGCCAGTAGAGAGGCGCATCAAGGAGTTTGTGATGGAGTTTGACAGAGCCTTGAATGTAAATGACCCACATTTACGAATGTTGTCGTTTTGGAGATGCATAGAGCTAGCCACACGGCACTCCAATGGTGCCACTAGATCACAGAAAGATATAATTCGAATTATATCTAAATTCTCTACGGATGATTATTGGAAGGAGCAGGGATGGCTAATACTAAATGCTCGTAATAGGTATGTTCATGAAGGTACAGAGTTCAACCATCAGAGCAGGGATGATTACCTTGGTTGGCTGCAGGACTATACCGGGGCAGCACTTAGTCAGTTGATGTGGATGAGATCTCAGAAAATAGGCTCAATGGATGCTGGAGAGCTAGATGTTTTCTTTAATCTATACACTCAGTCTAAATCAGTATTTAAAGTAGCGAGGAAAATGTCTAACGCACTTGCAAAAAGTTCAGGGTAGGTTCAGCGTTTATTTACTCTGTTTTTCTTCTTGAGCTCGAATAGCCTGCATTAGCTCCCTATGCTGTAGTGCATTCCTTTTACCTTTTCTCCCAGATCTTCTGATCAATCTATACGGCACCAATAATATCCCGAATATTATGTACCATACTAATACTACTATCCATGCCATCGCTATCAACATGAGAGCCACAGGAACCAATAGTATCCACTTAACAAATACATTTGGTACTAAGTCTGTAATCTTCCATATTCTAGCAGCAGAACCAGCCAGTGACATTGGTGCCGCGACAACCACCTTTTCTGATGCTAACTTTTGATCCATATAACCTCCCTTTGGTTATTAACTTTATTAATTAACTTCCAGGAGGTTATTTCTCTTTATATACATAAAAAAGGACAGCCACGCTGGACTGTCTAGGACCCAAACAAGCAGTTATGCCTATTCTTTTTTACGTAGCTGCCCTTTTAATGGCACAACTACATAAATGATCGAGTCACTCTGTTTGTTTGGATGTCCTAGACATTTTAGAGTATACCGCAAAGGTTTTAAGCTAAGCTAGCGCTAGAATCATAACTTAAGATGGTAGAGCAGCTAAGTTGGCATCATTAAATTCATATCTTTGTCGTGGCGGATCTTTTAGCTGGGCAAGATGCGGAAATACTGAGTCAAGCGGAATTACACCGGCAAGCTCAGGCGGTAACCATGTACTCCTGAGTCTAACCATCTGATTGCTCAGGCTACCTACTGCAGAAATGCCTACCGAATGGACATATCCTTGAGCACCTCCATGGCATCCCTCCGTCATTATGTCCACTACAACCCTGCTAGAAGACGAGAGAAGATCACATACCCTATCTCTAAACTCCTCAATTGATCTAAGTCTTTCAAAAGATATGTCATCATATGAGTATCCTAGTTCAGTAGCTAAATACCCATACAAATCCTTCAACATGGGATTGACCCTTCTAAGTCCTTGGCCTTCAAGAGAGCAGACTACATCTACTGTATCTCTATATCTTCGGTATACATCTCCACTAAATGCATGTCGTGGTGAAAGCTGTTCAAGCGCCGCAGGAAAACAAGTCGAGGTTGTTGGCCCAGTGTGTCCATTAGCGACATTACGTCTATAGCTAGAGACGCTCATTACTTAATATTAATAGCAATAAATACATATTCTACGCAATATCCATTATGACAACACTATTTCTTACTCCTCCCAAAAATATGCGAGATATACTTAGCACTCAATAACCTATTAACCTCCTCGTCCACGGGCGTACCTTTTTGTTTCTTCTCCTCTTGGCTAGCCGCCTCAATTAACTTCTTCTCCAAGACTTCAGTTGGAACTAGCTTCCATAAGTATTCTTCTAGGGAATACAAGAAGCCAAATGTTTTTCTATTTTTATCTTCAAGTCTTTGCAGTGCATCATTATAGTCTCGGCTATTCATTGATCTGTATATATCGCTATTATTCTTCAGGTAAAACTCAATTGCTCTTTGGTTGTTGCCTTCAATATTCTTAAAAAGCTTAGACTCTGCGAAATCTACCATATTAAATCTTCCTAGCTGTATAGCTTCATTAATCTTAAACCTAAACTCAAGATCTTCGTTATACCACCTATAAAAAGTAGCACGGGGCAATCTAACCTTGCCGCAGGCACTAGATATAATCCCGGTTTTCTCTAATTCTTCTATCAATTCTTTCTCTAGTTTTTTAGTTCTCCTCATTTTCACTTAACCTTGATATTAATTCACGCTTCAGTCCAGTTTCCTTTTCCCAGCGTCTAAGTGCTACTTCTGCATAAACAGGTGACTTTTCCATAATGAAGCATCTCCGCTTCAATCTAGTTGAGGCAATCAAAGTAGAACCAGACCCACAGAATGGCTCTACCACTAGATCTCCTATCTTAGTTAATACCTTTATGTACGGTATCAATATCTGCAAAGGTTTAGTGCCAAAGATAATTCCTTGGCCTGAGTTCTTCTCATCATCTGAATTAAACTCAATAAAGTCCGTAGGCTGGAACATCTTATCTTTGCCTTTTGCATATCCTTCCCACTGAGGCCTTCCTGAGATTGCATAAAGTGCTGTCTCAAATTCTTCTTGAAGACCATCTGGTTCTTCTTCGTGGTTATATTGAACCTCTCCAGATCCTCCCACCATGGCAATATCATGTTTCGAAAAGAACTTATACTTCGCAGCAAAGTTTTGGTGCCTATTGGCAAGGTGCCAAACGATCATATTCTTAATTTTCCAATGTTTCTCCATTTCATTCCAAATGGTTCGAACATTCTTCCAGTTCTCATAACATATGATAGAAAAGTCCGGCTTTGCAGCCTTGGCAATATTAGCCATCCAAAGTTCAGTAAAGTCTTCTGGAATTTCATCCGTTTCTAAGTATTTTCTATTTCGCTTATTGCCAAAACCTTCCGTTGGTTTTCCATGATGTTTAGCGTTTAGATAGTCTAGGATGTACGGCGGATCTGTCATGCACATATCCGCCTTATCCTCTCCCATTAGAGTAGAGAAGTCTTGCTCAACAGTTGAGTCTCCGCACATCAGCCTTGAATCACCGAGTGCATAGACATCTCCTTTTTGAACTGTAATCTTCTTAATATCTAGCTTCTCAAGTTCTTTAGTTAGATCAAATGTATCTTCTTTTAATAAATCTTCTGTATAGATTTCATCAAGCTCAACGCTATCAAAACCAACATCAACGAGTAGATTCTGGTCGAAGTCTTTAAGAAGTTCCAAGTCCCAATCCCCCAAGTTCTTATTAAGCCTTAAATTAAGCTCTTTTTCTTTAGCTTCATCCTCTATATTGATGTATACAACCGGAACTTTATCGTACCCCAAGTCTTTAGCTACCTTAAGTCTAAAATGACCTCCAATAACAATGTTCTTTCGTTTCTCGGCTCCATTCACTAGAATCGGATCTACTAACCCAAAACTCCTAATGCTTTCGCTTAGTTGCTGAATCTTTTCCTCACTCCACTTACGCGGGTTATATTCCGCGGCCTTAAGCACGTCTATAGCGACGTGCTGTATTCTAATTTGTTCGTCCATACTTTTTTGTTCCCTTTCTTTAAGAACGTTAAAACAATACGATTAAATCGCATCTAAAATACCTAAGAACTACCTATTTAGGGTATCCAGGTTAATAATTAATATGTTTGTATTGTTTTTGTATTTGGACGTATTTATCTGCTTGTGCCGTCGCACTCTATAATTTCAATATTTTCTGTTAATGCCTAACAGCCGGCAGGTTCAGCAGATATAATTAATCTGTATATAAACATAAGGATAACATAAGTTCACTCATTATTCACTTTTTTACGAAGAAAGCTTTTAATTAATGCTTAAGCTTGTGTTGTCCAAACAAAGGTGCAAGAATTGTAAGTAATATGAGTAGAGATGTAATTGTTAAAGAGTTTGGTCCTGAAATGGCTGGACAAAGAGTAGGCTGGGTTACCACTCAAGTAGATGAAAGAGAAGATTCAGATTATGTACATGTTAATCTGGCCGTAGGTACAGTTGGAGAAGAGGGCGCTACGTATAGTTATGCTGATCTATCTGAAATTGGCGGAGGCAAGGGGTACCATCAACTCTCAACAATAGGAATAGTTAACGGATTCAGTATCGAAGCAAGCGTGTCAAGGTCAGAAGGAATCCATCCTCATGATGGGTATGCTTTCGAGAGGCAAGATAAGGGAGGCGACACAGGTCGTTTATTCCTTGGGGGTGCCAGTAGAGTTGTGCGAGAAATGGAAGAAGCTGATAAGCAATGGGCTCTCACTGCGCCGGAGCTAAAAGATGCCATAAGAGAAGCCATGCAAGAAGCTGATATCTTTGCTCACTACCCTGCTCTTTATTATTTAACGAATGGCTTAATGTGCCATGGCTTTTTCTTAGAAAGGGCTAGAATTAGCACGACAGAAGTCCCGGGAATGCTTATTGCCGATCCTGAGATGGCAAACACGACAGAGCAGCAAATCGAGACAGCTCGTAAGGTGATAACTGAGTTACAGACCAATATAGAGACTGATGAGCTAATGCTTAGCAGGCTAACGGTCAATTCTGATATACCTGCTGGAGAAGTTCCAGATGCCTTCGTAACAGCACGAGAATCAATCAATGCACACGAAGTAACAATGGCCAGAACAGCAGAAGGATTAATAGCCGCCAGTCTAGTCTATAACCCAGTAGGACATGGTCCCGGCAGTAGGACATATCCTTTTATGGGTGCTCACCCTGGTGATAAAGACCGTGACTTTGCTATTGAGCTAAAGGCTCTAAAGGCCAAGAATATAGCTCCGGCTAATCATGAGCTTGGCAAGGAGCTTAAGGAGCTCAGAGCAAGAATGCTTTGGGCTCAACAAGGTTGTGCCGTTCTGCGTACACTCAACCTGGCCGAAGACGGAGTTGGAGTCTAAAAAGTAGCCTATGCCTGGTCTCTTCGAATCGACTGGAGTTAGAGAAACACAAATACTGCAGGTTCCTTCTGGCGATGTGATAGACCCTACTGTAGATATGCCAAACGGCAATGGTGTGTATGGCTACCAGGATAAAGGACATCCCCGACCAGAGTTGCTAGCACCACGTAATGAAGATACCGGTGGTTTTCTATTCCTTCCAACTGATGTTAGTCCTGAGTCCATAGACATGCTAGTAGCTTTGGCTGGTATGGCAAGTACTGAGCACAGAAGAAGAACCATGTATGGTGTACAAGCTATTGATGCCCCAGAAGGTATGGAGGCAAGACTGGGTTACTTAAGAAAGTTGGTCATAGCAGATAGATTTGCACTAAGATTCTTGTACCGTAGTCTGGAAGAGGGTGATTATGATAGTTTTTCTGAGCAACCTTTAGACATAGCCGAGCTGGTTAAGGCTTTCATAGAGGATGAGAAGGCTAAACATGGGACCTATTTTACTAGCCCTACTCTAAACGGCAAGTTTGGTGGTGATGGAAATTTCGCAAGGGAACAACTAAGTTTTGGTTTTGCCATAGAGAATAGCTATCATGGCGTTATTTCTGTATGGAGTCGAGCTTGGCTTGTAACAAAGTAGTCGCAGAATAGGTATTGGATTAAGTAGTATATTGTTAGTGATAATGAGTAGTTCTGTAAGCTATAATTGAACATATGAAGAACGCGATACTTGTCCCCGGAAGACCCGACAAAGATGAACATTATGATCCCAAGCGCCCTAGTAATAGTGAGGATCACTGGTTTAGCTGGCTAAAGCGCCAATTAATACTTAAAGATATCCATGCGGTGTCCATCGAGCCACCATTCCCATTTAGGCCTCGTTACAACGAATGGAAAAAAGAGTTTGAACGATTTGATATAACAAACGATACCATTCTGGTTGGGCATAGTTGTGGTGGTGGATTTTTAGTACGTTATTTAAGCGAGCATAAAGATATAAAGGTAGGTAAAGTTGTTCTTGTGGCACCGTGGGTTAATCCGCTTGAGTATGAAGTCTCCGACACAGCCAACTTCTTTGATTTTGATATAGACCCGGAATTCCCCTCTCGAACTCAAAGCACCACAGTATTTATATCAAGTGATGACGAGCCAAGCGTGGTAAAGTCAGTAGAAATACTCAAAGAAAAGGTGCATGGAATTAGTTATCGTGAATATACCGATAAGGGGCATTTTGTAACGAGCACTCTTGGTGGTGAAGTATTCCCAGAACTCTTAAGCGAAGTGCTTTCATGACGTTACCAGCTAGTACAATCATTGTTACCTAAACTGATACCCTATGATCTGAGTCCCAGAAGGATGGGTACTGCAAGACAGTCGACAATAGACACAAAATTTGAAGACGTCGGCTTTATACATGCTACAAACCCAGATCAGACAATTGCTATACCTAATAGGCACTTTAATGATCGGGATGATGTTATATTTATGGGCCATTAAACAATAATGCTGCTTATAAAACTCTTAAACCACAAAAAATACAGGAGTGTATGTAGATTTTACAAAATTAGCACATTTATTAGTGTCCCATTTGTCTCGTTTTAAGCTGTTAGAAGTTTTCAGACTGCGACGCCAAGCCACGATACTTGACTATACTAGCTTAGTATACTATGATAAATATCATGAGTAGAAGAAACCGGCTTAATCATAGGAATAGTTTTTCAAAAGTACTATTCAGCCACCCTGTTGGACCTTTAGCAACAATGTTTGTGACAGCCGTTAGCGTTTTGAGTATTAACTCGCTACTTCACTTAGATGATCAAGACCCTGGTTATGTTGGACCAGATCCCGTGGCGTGTCTTAGTGAAGACAGTCAAGGCACGGTGATATCTCCTAAATTGTCAGAACGTAGATTTATCCATGAGGTTCTTAAATTCCAAGAAGCATCAGGTACCACTTTAACTGACAAGTCTGCACATCATGCAAACTGGACGTTCCAGCACAAAGATACGATCCGTACTCTTGATGATGGGTCTGAGTTGCTGTGTACAATCCATTCTAGTGAATCGTACGAGAAGGGGCTCAGTTTTGTAATTACTCGCTCAGGACAAGTGGCTTGCGAACGCTATGATGAATGGATTGCTGATCAGTCATCTGATACGAGTCAGAGCTATCGATCACTCGAAGAACTCTGCTAGATACTGTATAACTCAGCCAAAATAGGATAGGGGTAAGACAAAAATTTGGTAGCATTAGCAAGTTCAGGACTAGACTTGTTTCTCAGCAATTAAATAACTACTAAGCTTTAGTCATTACGACTTATGCCTCTTTTTATCTTCAGGAGTTTTAGTTGAGGGTAGGAATGATCTTATAAGAAAGTTTTGAACAAACATTATTATACCAATCCAGAATAAAATGCTTAGCGTTTTGAGTGTTTCCGCAGCAAGTACATTTACACGACCTGAGTTTAAGGCGAAATTTGGCCATATTAATCCAAGTATAGCCGTGGATGCAGTTGCCCTAGCTCGATATATCCCTCCATGTCCTGACTGCACCAGAGTCGTTTGGGCAAATATCATTGTCCCTATAATTAAGACTATCCCCAGAGTACAGATAGCTTTTGATAAAGCATGGACTCTAACTTGAGATGCAACGTTACTATCAAAAACTATAAGTACATTTTTTTTAATACTACTAACCGCCAATATAAAAACGGTGATGAATATACCAAGTAAGAACCCAAATAATAGACCTAATAACAATATCATCGGCCATATAAGAAGCATCAAAAGGGCAAGCTCAGTTTTCAAGAGGATTAGTGACGTCAAAGCGGGTGCAGTAAAGGCAACAGCTGTTAGTATCTTTTGGGTAACATCAGATGGTAGCCTAGGTACCTGTGTTTCATAAGATTTATCACCTTTGAGGTCTTCGTTTCTTCGCTGAATCTTATAGTTCTTAAAAACTAGGTGAATAGTCATAAGTATCCCACTAAGACAGGCTATTCCAAGCCAGTAAATATAGATGTTTGAAAGGTTATTTATATCTAAGAAACTATTCTTAGATATGTTGCGATAAGCCAAAACTGAGATTACGCTACCTATTATGGTAATGACATAAGCTCCGTACCAACTCAGGTTTAGAAGTTTTAATTTTTTCATACTACTGATAATTAATATAGCGTATTTCTAGTTAAGGTTCCAGGCTGTTTAATGTTCAAGGCCATAACGCTCAGCCAAAGCGGACACCACGTAGCTATTTTATTTTGATTAGTATCATGATGTCGTATTAACTAATTACATTGTTAATAGTCTCGTGGGCCATATTAGGAACAAGATATATAATGCAAGTTTATGCAGTAGTGATTAGTTGGAAAAAACTAGATCATCATATTCATCTGGTTCCAAGAGGTATTCTCTGGCTAAACTCTCTATAAACTCTATAACTTTACCACGTATACCCTGCTCTTCCGCACGCTCAAGAACGGCTGGAAGTATATCTTTTCTAAAAAAAATAGCTCCAGGAGAACCTCCATTACTAGGCTGGCGGAAGTACTTTAGGTTTAAACGGTTAAACTTTTCATTATCATCACCACAAAGAAGTCTCACAATTGTGCGTAGAGCTCTGGTTGCCATTTTACTTTCAGACCTTTCTAGTACTGCTCTAAAAAAAATATCATCAAAGTGGAAAAAGTCTGGAGATTCATCAATGGCTTCATCGACATAGGGAGCTATATACATACCATAGCTGGCCAAAAACCTACGTCAGCATAAGTATTCCTACCTCTTGCTTCGTCGTATGCGCGCTTGCCTTCAACCATAGCTGGCCAAAAACCTTGAGGAGTATAAAAAATTGGAAAGTAGTCTTTCTTAACCCTTGTTTCTATCCAGGCCTCAACGGTATCCATGTCAAGACCAGAATTAACAACATACGATACCCCTTTTGTTAAGAATCGTATAGGATACCCACTCTCTTTTATGAATGTAGCATCAGCAACTGCGTCTTTAAACCTCTTCTCATCTGACTTAAGCCATCGGCCATCTGGTGAAAGTGCTTCTAGGTAAAAGTTATTATTTTTAGTTGTGTGTGGAGGGTGGCCCATTAATCGGGATTGAATATCCGCTAGTATCTTCCAGTATGATTTAATATCAGTCTGGAGAAAAATATTTGGGTGCCGTCGTACCCATGTCTCATTAGCTATTTCCAGGTGCTCCTCACGGTCCATAATTGGTCGCAACGGTATAGTAGAGAAGTCAAGCTCGTCTCTATCTCCTTCTTTACTTACGGGCAGACCACTTAGACGTCCTCCAATAGCACTGACTAGAAATTCTCTTCGACGGAGAGCTACCTCACTAGTGATTCTCTCGCAATGCTCTTCAGAGAAGGCATAGCCAATAAACTCACTCATACCAGGATTTGCCCAACTTACCAACTGATCAACTGTATAGGCCATTACCCACTAGTATTATTACTTACATACCTATAAGCAAGCATAAGCAGTTTTATGTTAACGTAATATCTATTGTGAACTCTCTGGTTCTAATATTAAACTTTTGTGATAGAATCTAACCAGAAAATGTAAAATGCATATAATAATCAAAAACATATAACACGGTTATGGAAGCTTTACTATTTTTTTCTGTAATATTTCTGATTGGGCTATACTTTGCTACAACTTTTTGGTCACTACGCAGGATGCGCCCCATTATGGCTTACACAACTTTATCGCGTGATAGGTTGAAAGATATTTTTCGAAGTAGCATGACAAGGTGGGGCTGGAAAGTTATTGATCAATCTAATCCAATTATTGCTCAATCTTCTTTTCTTACAGGTAGGCAGGGTATAGCGATGACAATTAACGAAGCACCAGATGGACGCTTAAAGATTCGGATACAGCCCCGTAACTTAAAAACAAATTCTATACCTGATAACTTTGGTTATATTCCTCAGTTCTATTCAAGTACATTTACTATTGCTACCCGAATTAAATTTTTAAAGAATAAGATTTGTAATAACGACCCATCAATTACATTCTTTGATGGTGCAGATCAGGATCTTACTAAGTAAGCGTAAAGAGTAGATTGTTTAAGTCTTTTTGATAATAGCTTTTTATAATCCTATATATATTAGTCATATGTTTTCTAGCCTTAAGTAACTATAATTATTTATTAAAGTGTAATAATATTATAAGATAATTCTAAGGAAGAATTTTTAATAAAAGAATATATTTATGAATGATATTACAGGTAGCGAAACAACTCAACAACCTCAACAACAAAGTCTTGGTTATAAAATTAGTAGTGAAGCTACATGGTCAAATGGTACAGCAAACAACTGGAAAAAGGGAACTTTAGTCTGGTTGAGTAACGATATTATAGTCTTTAAAGATGAGTCGGGTACCGAGTTAACCTCGATAGGCATAGACAATATAAAACAAATTGAAAGCAGAATGAACCTATTAATTATAACTTCTACCACAGGAGAGTTTAACTACCTATTGGGAGGAACAGGTAACACAGTGGGCGCTGCAGGCATAATTGCTTCAATGTCAAGTGTTATCGGAACTAGGGTAACTGATAGCCTTATGAAAAAAAGTGGTATAACAGAGTGGATTAGTCTGGCTAGAAATTATCCTAATATATTAATTAAGTCTCGTAGTACTTCTAGTGATGCCAACAAAGTTTTAAAGTGGCTAGGTATAGCACTTGCAGTATTTATATTATTAAGCGTTGCTTCAGGTCTTATCAGTTCTTAAGAAGATGTATATTCCTGTAAACCACTTTATCTTTACTCACACTTATTGCCCACCCCCCCATAACATGTTAAAATCCTAACCATAAGCTTAATATATGTATGAATAATTATTCATACATATAAATAAGCCTAGATTTAGACTTAACTAAAAAACATGTATATATCTTTAAAAAAATCCATGCTTTCTAAAAAACTTAAACTTCTTTTTCTCACCGGATTTCTAATTCTCGGCTCTTTCCTCTCCCTAGCTCTATCTAGACAAAACAAGAATGTCTCTGCTCTTGATAATGACTTCTCAGATGGTATAACCGTAGACTCCACTCTAGATACTGCAGATGCAAACATTGGCGATGGAACCTGTGATGATGGAGATGGCAACTGTACCCTAAGAGCAGCTATTCAAGAAGCTAACTCAGATCCTGATGCCTCAACCATTCTCTTTAATATCTCAGGTACTCCAGACTTCACTAACAACTCTCAAAATGGCTACACCATCTCTCCTCAATCTGCACTACCTCAAATAACAGAAACCCTCACCATAGACGGCTACTCCCAACCAGGATCACAGGCTAATACTGCTATAGCTCCTAACCCCCTTAATGGTACGTTGTTGATTGAGTTGGAGGAATCGCCGGACAAATGGTCGGACCGTCCACTCTCACAGATTCATACTTTCAAGGAACGGTTGAAGGAGACTCAAAAGTTGGAGGAATCGTAGGAGAAATAGGCTCAGGTCCAACAGACCTCGCAAATACTTACTCCGAAGCCATAATAACAGCTAATTCATTATCCGGTGGCATTTCTGGTTCTGGCTCGCAGTATTACGGGACTGATAATTTTGCATCCTCATCTCTAACGGTAGGTCAAGAGGTCGAACCTTGGGACTTCGATGAAATTTGGTATATAAGACCCGGCAACTTTCCAGGCTTAAGACCAGTTGAACTCCCAACATTAATATGCGAGGCTCCAAACTCAACTGATAACTCAATTTCCGGATCCTGTACCTCAACTAGAACGCTGGAAGGTGGCACTGTCTGGGAACTTCAATATAAAGCTGTTCAATCAGACCAATGGCTAAACTTAAGTTCGCAGAATGGAACAGAATTTGACGTAACCATCAATGGCTTATTAGAGGGTACCGATTACCAAATTAGGTTCAGATATGTTGATAATATTGGAACGAGCCCATGGGGAGTAGTAGAGGCAACTACTACTGGTGATTCTGACCTCGATGGTGACGGAACGGCAAATATTACAGAAGCCCTTTCTCCTAATGATGGTGATGCAAACGATGATGGAACTCCAGATTACCAACAATCAAACGTTATAACCTATATTAATCCTCTGACAAATGATTACGCAGTCTTCGAGGCTGCAAACTGCACAAGCATCGCTGGGTTCCAAGTTGGCTCAGAGTCTTCAGAAAAAGCAGATTCTCAATATACTTATCCAATGGGCTTAGCTTCATTCCATATAACTTGTGACGAGCCAGGTACGACAGCTACAATCAGACATTATTTTTATGGCGTTGAAGGCTCCGAAACTTACACTTTAAGAAAATGGATGCCAGACGGTTCTTATAAAGCCTTTTTAGATTACAATCTCTTAGGTCTACCTCTTGAGGAGCAAACCGTCTTCTTCGTTCAGTATCAAATCACAGATGGTGGTGAGTTCGATGACGACGGAACAGCAGATGGTGTTGTTCGTGACCCTTCTGGTCTAGCCCAACTAGACAACATTCAAACTCTTGAGTCTAATGAACTGGCAAGTACAGGATCCAGTAGCTTGATATATTTATTCTTCAGCCTAGCTTTAATTATCTACGGAGTTAAGTTGGGTAGAAAAACTTTAAACTTTGTTTAAGGGTCAATTATATCTTTTAGCTTTTTTGTATCAATAGTGTAGTACTTTCCTTTATAAGAGATTGCACTTTGGTCTGATAGCTTTTTTAATGTAAGACTAATAGTTTCTCTAGTTAAACCAATAAAATTTGATAGTTCTTTATGAGAAAGAGGCAACTCAATCTTAACAGACTTACTATTTAATTGAGTGCCAAATCTTTCGCATAAATATAAAAGTGTTAAAACTATTTTATCAAGCGCTTTTTTCTGCTCTAAAGCATACACACGAGTTTGCATTGACACAAACCTTTTAGCAAGCCCCTCGTACATCTCATAACCAATTCTTGGATTATCAGCAATATATTCTAAAAAATCTTTCCTTTCAAGAATGTATACCTCCACATCTGTAAATGCTTCATAGAAATAAAGAGTATTTTTGTGAATGCCTAGCCCAACACCTATTGGAAATACTTCCGTTATAGTGTCTAAGGCTACCTGTTGCTCTTCACCCTCATTATCTATGTCGTAAACTTTTACGATCCCAGATTTAATAATACAAATTTTTTTTGTATTTTCGTTTTTTAAAAAAATAATCTCACCTTTTTTATATTTATGTGCACTACATTTTTTTAAAAAATCATGCCACTCATCAATATGCTGTGTGTTTTCGTATATGTTCATTATGCTTTAAAATTAAGTAAGAGTTGAGTGATTGTACTTATATATTGTAATACTATAGTAATCTATTACTTTATAAAATAAAAGTATAGTGTAAAATTAAACTCTCTTAAGCATTGAGATTATGAGTGATAACCTAGATAGAATTCTACAAATACCTGCACCAGAAGCTGCAAAACTTCTACTGGGGTCATTTATAGAGAGAGAATTCAATGATGGTACAAAATGTACGGTGAAGATTGTTGAGACAGAAGCATATGATCAATCGGATGCGCTAGTCATAGTTACAAGGGAATAACTAGACGAAACGAGGTTATGTTTGGGCCTCCAGGAAGATTATACGTTTATTTTACATATGGGATGCATTATTGCTGTAATGTCGTGGTGGAGAAAAAAGGTTATGGGGCTGCAGTTTTAATAAGATCAGTTGAACCTATAGATAATGAATCTATTAAAATACTTCAAAAAAATCGAAAGGCTAAGTCGGATAGAGACTTAACTAATGGACCCGCCAAACTTTGCCAGGCCTTAGAAATTGATAATAGACTAAATGGTCACAACTTAAATCAATTACCACTCCGCTTAATCATAGATAATATAGACAGTAAATTAATATGCTCTTCAAAAAGAATTGGCATAAGCAAAGAAAAAGAAAAAACTTGGCGTTTCTACCTTAAAAATAGCAAATCTATTTCAGTTTAATAAGAATTTGAATGAATGTTAGCTTTCTTACAGAACATATAGACTTAATGTTGTTTACTAGCAGCCAGGTGGACTAAATTAATTAAGGAGATTAAATTATGTCAAGTTTTGATCTAGGCCAATCTATAGAAAATGGTTTTACAAAATTATTTGAGTACCTACCTCAAGTAATCGGCGCGCTACTTTTACTAATCGTAGGATATGTAATAGCTAAGATCCTACAAAGGGTTACAAGAAAGGCTCTAACTAAACTAAGGTTTGATCACACTATCTCGGCGTCACCAGTAGGAAGCACCGTACATCGAGTTATCGACCGACCAACAAGATTTGTTAGTAAGACTGCCTTTTGGCTGGTAATGCTAGGATTTGTGTCATTCGCAGTATCGACATTAAATGTACCGGCATTAACGACAATAGTATCCGGGATCTATAGCTACGTACCAGATGTTGTCGCTGCAATGGCAATCTTCTTAGTAGCCAGCACTATATCAGCGGCCTCTGCTAAATTTATAAAAAGAGTACTCGGTAATACACCTACTTCTAATATATTGCGTACCGTTTCACCATCAATTGTAATGAGTATTGCCGTCTTTATGATACTTAATCAGTTAGGTATAGCTAGAGACATAGTAAATATAACTTACGTAGCGATCATGGGTTCACTATCGTTAGGGCTCGCATTAAGCTTTGGTCTAGGCGGTAGAGATCTTGCTAGCCGAATTTTGGAGGATGCATATAGATCAGGTAAAGAAAAGCTATCAATTAATGATTTAAAGGGCGGTGTTCGAGAGCTAAAAAACGAAGCAAAATCAAAAGCAAGTCGTTAAATACTTTAATTACACAGAATAAGTTTAATGCAACCAGAGACCATTGACGAGTTATTAATAGCCTGGAGAAGTGACCTAGCTAATTTTGATATGGATAACCCCGAAAACACTGCTGGCGTTCTCTTGGCTCGTCTGGTTGACAATGACCATTGTAAAGAATGGTCAAAACATTATCCAACATTACAGAAGATCTCTGACTTATTAATAGATATAGAGGGTGTACCAAGTAGCTACGACGAAGTAGATCATAAGATCAAGGAGCACCATCGATTATTCGACGAAGTCGAAGATTTAATATCAGATCTAGAAGACGAAATCGTCGCCTAACTTCTTAAAATACTTTCTAACTTTTTTCCTCTGGCTAATTCATCAATTAGTTTATCTAAATACCTAACTTCTTGCATCAACGGCTCTTTTATATCTTCAACCCGAATCCCACAAATTAGTCCTGTTATTAGTCTTCGATTAGGGTTCAATTCTGGGGCTTTCTAAAAAATCCTCAAATGATTTGTTGTTCTCACTTATTAAATTATCGATATCATTATTAGAGTAGCCTGTTAGCCAGGATATTACTTGATTAACTTCCTCTTTATCTCATCCTTTTTTATTTGCTTTAGAAACATATAGAGGGTATATATCACCAAATTTCGTTTTATAGACTTTATCCAGATCTGCCATACTATTTTTTTGCAACTCCCAGTGTTAAAGAAAAAACACTCCCCTTATTACTGGATTTCTCTAGTACAAGCTCTCCGCCATTTCTCTCGGCTAAAGCTTTGGCTATATATAAACCTAGTCCAGCACCACCAACTTCTCTTTTTAAGCTATTATCTAGTCTAATAAACTTTCTAAATAAACGCTTTTCTTCAGATTTACTTATCCCTTTTCCTGAGTCAGCAACTTCAACTATAGCATTGTTATTCCTAACTCTTAAGCTTATATCAACTGAGCCTTCTTTTGTAAACTTAATAGCATTATCAACTAACTTTAGGATACACTCTTTAATCTCATCTCTATCACCGATGACTTGAACCTTTTGCCCAATACTTTTAAAGCTAATATTAAGTCTCTTCTCTTTGGCAAGTGGTTCAAGATGTTCGATAACCTCTTTTACGGCATCTTTTAGTGTAAATTTTGTCTCAAACTTAGGCTTAGGCCGTCCCTCATTTTCTATATCCGAAACAATCAATATATCATTGAATAAAGAAGATATCTGATTCGATGCCCTATACGCACTACCGATTAAAGGCTTAAGTACTGGATCGATCTTCTCTTCTAAGTCTAAAACATTAGACAAGTTACCCTGAATCACACTAAGTGGAGTTCTTATTTCATGTGACGCAGTTACAACAAATTCATTTCTTTCTCTTTCTGCGGCTTTTTGATCGGTGATATCTTCAATTAAAATAACTCTACCTAAAGTTTTTCCTTCACTAACAATAGGAGAAATTATAATATGTAAGAATCTGTTACCACGAACCACCTCAGGGATATCAATTATATTGCCTTTTGATAGTTTATTAAGTAATCTTTTTTCTACTCCCATTTCTTCCAAAGCGTCCTGTATATACCATAAGTTATTTTCTCTTGTTCTAAATAAACTACGAGCAACTTCGTTTTGCTCAATAATCTTCATGTGTTCATCGAGCATAATAAATCCGATAGGGAGTCCAGAGATTGATGCTTCAAGCTTGGCATGCTCTTCGTATAGCTGCTTAGTCCTCTCCTGTACTTGTTTCTCTACCCTTTGTTCTTGCTCGGCTAGCTGACTATATGCTTTCTGTAGCTCTGATAAGTCAGACAGTACAAATACATAACCGGCGCTTCCTTTTTTATCGTCCAAAACACTATTTACCGATAAATCAATCGGCGTAATACTACCTGTATGTTTTGCAATTACATTTAATTCAGAAAATCTTTTTTTAGACTTGATTAGCTTATTGTTGTTAATAAAATATTTTATCTTTTTAAAGTGATCTTCAGCGACAAAATCCTTTAAATATGCTTGCTCAGATTCTTTTTGCGGATTATAGTTTAAAAGTTTTATTGCACTGTAGTTCATATAATGGATCTCAAAAGAGTTGTTGGTGACAATGACTGATTCTGACATTGTCTCTAAGATATTATTGGCAATACGAGTAGGGTTAATTGTAAAGAGTTGGTATTTATTAAGACCATAGACAATAAAAATCGCCATAACAGTCATATATAAACTATCAATTGGAATCCATGGCCAAGCAAATAGCGCAGGTATTAAATTAGTAGCAGATATGCCAATTGTCGGCACAACAATACTTAATAAGAATATTTTTGCTTGTTTCTTCTGCTCAGAAACTTTTTGCGATCTGTAGTATCTGTACACCGCCACAGCGCTCATATAAATAATTATTTGTGTGAGAATAATGTATGGAATGCCAGCATGACCAAGTTTAATTTCGTACCCCCAGAATCTTTGCGCTAAAGAATTAGGATCACGAATAAATATGTAATTTGTAGACAATGCTATAACTAAATAAAAAAAGGAATTTGCTAGTAAAAGTATCCTAGAGCCTATTAAGTTCTCTGTCTTATCGGATATAGTGTCTTTGATAAATATATAAAAGGCGGGAGCTCCTACAACAGCGGGTATTACTACAAAGTTTCTTGCAAATAGTCCTGTTTCAGGGTTGTTAGCAGAAAAAGCTAAAATATCAGCAATTGACCAGAAAATTACCGAAATAATAAATATACAAAACCACAGTATCGATTTGACCTGACTTCTCCTTCTTGCAATTTTAAATAATAAGTAAGAATTAACAAAAGCCGAAGCTAGCGGAATTAAACTTAAGTAAGAGAACTTGAATGAAAGTTCACCTTTATTTGATAAAACAGTTAGTAAAAGAGCAGCAGTAAATAATACTGTTGTTGTAGGGACTATCCATAATCTTTCTTTGACTGGTTTCATCTATACATACTTTACTATTATCATAAGCTTAATACTCGTTATTAAACAAGTTCTAACTTAAAATTAGTAAATAAAATTGATATAATTACTGAGTAGATATAAAGGTATGGCGGTGTAGCTCAGTTGGTTAGAGCGCAGGACTCATAAGCCTGAGGTCACTGGTTCAATTCCAGTCACCGCTACCATTACGTTTAAGATTGTCAACCTCTCTGAAAGCAGAGGTTTTGTTATTGCTTAAGCTTGCATCCCCCTAAAGAAGCTGAGAGAATAATATCAATTAAAATAATAAAAAACTTATATGGCAATTGATTCACCAAAAGAATACTTAAAAACACCAAGGCGTGCAACTTCAGTTGAGGATGGAGTTTCTGAAATAGCCGAACGTCTTTTAGGGGAACTTCCAGAACAATGCAGAGGCTGCAATCTTGCTGAAGCTTTAGGTTGTACTATAGTAGCAGGTGAGTGGTGGCTACCTCAAACACCTAGGGCGGCACGTTTTAGTATAAGTACTGAGTATGGTGGCTATACTCTAGCTCGAGAAGCAGAATACGCATTAAGAACAGTAGTTAAATCAGCTAATGAAAGCGATAATCCTGGTCCAAAAGGTGATGGAACAGTTTGCTGTATCGATACAAGGGACATTCAATCTGCAAGGTATACAGACTAGTCAGTTCAATTCCACTCATTTAGTAACTTCTACTGTTAGCAACCCTAGCCCACACTACTAATTCAGATATAGCTATCAGCTCATCTCTAAGTAGGTTCCAACTTTTACCGACGAGAGCTACCATTATGCCTAAGCTTTAACCTCTGTGTAATTAGAGGCTTTGTTATTGCTTAAGCTTGCTTTTGCGTGACTTTGGTTTATTATTATTCCTATCAACTAAATTAAAAGGAGATTCACTGTATGGGAGAGTTAAAAGGTGGCTATGGTCAAGATATTGAAAAGATAGGTTGTGATGCAATTGGAGGAGCTGATGTTATAGAGACCAGTGAAGAGGGTGAGCTAACGCAAGGTAGAGTTGGGATGGCGTTTCAGGTTAATAATAAAGAAAAAATTATTCCTCATGCACCTGAGGGTTGCCCCCTCGTTAAGGCTAAAGAGCTAAGGCAAATAGGAGACTTTACCGCATGTGCATCATGTACATACGCCACTCTTGTATCTGATGGTATGATTGAGTGCTAGGCTGCTTCCATCAAAGCCCCTTATACTCTAAACTGTTAAGCTATTCCTATAGTCTTTAACAATACCAGCCATACTAACCAGTTCTTTCTTAATCTGAATCCAACAACTCCACTCCAAGGCTACCATAAGCCCTTTAACTTCTGTGAAAAAAAGAGGCTTCTTATTGCTTAAGCTTGAATCTTAACTAGATTCCTGGGATAGTTAAACTATATAGGGTAAGAATTTAGGGGGTAAAATTATGCCAGTAAAATCATTAAGCACTGCACCTACTTTTAAAGAAAGAGTTGCGGAAGAATATGCGGAGATGGTAAGGCTTAGAAATCACTATGGTCAAGGCCTATGTAGAGAAGGGACCGATAATGTATTTGAGTCTAGTGACGTAGGAACCCCTTGGTTTGCAGGATGGCTACCACATCACAATAAAGCATATATACAGAGCCTGCTTGGCTCGGTGGGTACTAGGTTTAGGTTAGGTACAACAGAGCCTGCTAGATACGGACGCTTAATATATCGCAGCCAGCCAGTAACTTCAGTGCATGAAAAATCTCGCGGTGGTGGTGTTGATATGTATTCAAAACCTGTCGTAGTAGCTAGAGAAGTGGATGGAACTCCCGAAATAGGTGTGGGTGTGAGCCTAAGAAAGGCTTTTTTAAGGTGGGTAGATCCCGACACACTTGGCAAATTACCATATCGTACGTATGACGAGAGAAGTAGCGAACGACTAGGTGTGGTTGCCGTTACTATAGCACCCTCTAGTGACACCATAACTACCCTCAGAGTTAGAACTATTGCAGGTGATGGGTATGATCTTTTTGATGAAAAAGCTGGTGGAAGGGTCGCTACATCATACACTGCTGACAATAAAAGGGCAGATGCTATTCTTGCAGCCTTCCATGATGCATATTGGGATTCGGTGATTGAGCCAATATAATTCAGGCTACCATCCCACTAGCTCCTCTCTAACCTGGTTCCATTTCGACTCTACTTCAGCTACCAATGCACTTAATATCATCAACATCTGGGAGGACAGGGGCTTTGTTATACTAATATTCAGATCTAGAATTTAATAATAACTGATGGCATCAGGATATAAAGAGTTATATAGACATAAAGCAATTCCAGAACTTATCTCCTCTCGGGTTATGGAGAATTTTGGCTTTGCTTTAGTCTCGGGTGTTTGGTCTATTCTTTTTTACAAACAAGGGTTAAGTGATGGCCAAATCGGTATTCTAAAGGGAGGAGCAGTAATTATTACTTTAATAACTTCAATGATGATCCCCAGAATTTTAGAAAAATATGACGAGTCAAAAATATTTCCTTTATGTATCTTTACCGCAGGGGCACTAACATTATTAGCAGGACTACCAGTCATAACTATAATTACAGGAGTATTTCTAGTAACTCGTGTGCTCAACAATCTAAAATCAAGTGCTTTTTCTGTAATGTTTAGGGATAGCTTTAGAAGAGTTAGTGTATACACATTGGCTCAAGGTACTTTAAGTGGGTTAATAGCATTTGCATGGATGATCGGGCCAGTTATGGGAGGCTTAATTATGGATAAATTTACTTCAGAAGCAGCAATGTATACAAGTGGGCTGATACTAATTATTGCTTCAGTCGTCGCCTATATTGAGAGAGTCCCTCATATCACAGAAGAGGTTCATTCGAGTTTGAATATAATACAAAATATAAAATATTTTACAAGGATTAAGGGTTTAAAAGTAGCCTATATAATTAGGTCCGGTCAGGATGTATGGTGGTCATTCATTTTTACTTTTTTACCACTTTATATGCTTCAACAGAACTATTCTCTATTTCAGATTGGCACCGCATTAGGCCTAACCCAACTACCATTGGTTTTGGGAGAATTTAGCACGCTTAAAAGCTTAAGATATTTATCGTTTAAAAGTATATTTAGTAGCTGTTTCTTTACTCTTTTAGTACTAACTATTATTGCTTATTTCGTAAATTCTCCAACTGTTGTTATAGCTCTCCTAATTTTCGGTTCAATTCCGTTAGCTTTCCTGGATCCGTTAGGTGACGTATTCTTCTTCAGTTTAACTGACAAAGATGAAGAAGAGCGTGCTTATCCAATATTTATAACAGCAACTTCATTTGGAGAAGGAATATTTACATTAGTGCTCGGCTTAATATTAACTGGAATAGCTTTTCAGTATAGCTTCTTAGTCGTAGCAGTATTTATGTTAATCTTATTGCTAACATCACTTAGAATTACAAAAGTTAAACCAGAAAGAACATTAGAATAAAATCTACATACTCCCAGCTATTCTAACCATTTCTTCTGTGTCGATATTAGAACCATCAAGTTGTATCTCATAAACCTTGCCCTGGTTTACCCAAGTTGCTTTATCATCGTAAACATAAATTGTTAAGCCTCTATCCGTAAAAGCACTATATTCTTTAGTTTCTTTAAGTATTTTATTTTCTAAAAGAGCTTTTGAGTCCCAATCACTTACTTTTTGAGACACATTGTATGCATCACCATCACTCTTCTTAAAACTTAATTCGACTTTTCCAGTTTCTACTTCAATTGAGTTAGAGAGCTTGTATCCCTCCGGTGTATAACTCGGTTCTGAGACTGCTACTCCAGATTTATTCTCAGCCACTTTAATATTAATCGAAGGTATATTCAGATACATTACATATGTACCCACAATAAATAATGCAATTACAGGCAGTATAAACCTCATAGGTCGATAAGAAAGAGCTTTTTTGACTCTTCCAGGTCCTAGGTCATATTGATCTACTCCGCCTAACATAGATTTTCTCCTTTTTACATTGTAAACTTTTTTGCCATTGTTTGTCTGTAGCCCTTTGTCAAAAATTTCAATATCACCATCTAGACTTCGCTCAAAGAGTGATTTTTTTTCAATTTGATTTTGCAGTGAAGTTTTATGTTGTTCGAGCATGTATCTATTGAACTGGTTAGCTCTATTAAGTCCAGCAAGCGCAACATTAGATGTACTTACAGAAGGGTTGACAATTGACTCGTTAACCAAAGTCTTTGCTGGCTCAGTTTCAGCACCGTTAGATTGGTTAGCGGATGGCTCAACACTAAAGGAAGTTGAAAAACTTGAGTTCTTCTTGAATCCGTCCATACCTCCTAAGCTTAATTTATTTGAAGGTTTGAAAGAATTAAACTTTAAATTTTTAGGTGGTTTTTTTGGAGCTACAACATTGCTCGAAGCACTAGAAGTTGATTTAGGTTTTTTATCTTCTCTTAAGACTTTGTGAAGCAGTTTAGAACTATCTGGGCTAAAATCTACAACGTTAACTGGACGAGGGTCGTAGGATACTGATTTAGGTGTACTTGAGTTGATAGAAGATGCTGTATTACTCTCTTTAGTCGATATCCCCACTTTTTTCTTTTCTGGAGAGTTATCAAGATCTAGAGTTTCTGCCTCCACCGCCATTAAGTCAGCCTCGATCTGACTAATGTCAAAATTATTTAAATTATTCTTTGCTCTCCTTTTTTTGTTTGCTGTAGGAGTTGATTGAGGCATTTATATGTTCACTTTATATATTACTCTTATGTTTTTAAGTTTAACAGAAGCCATATTAAAAATAATCATCAC
Source organism: Candidatus Nomurabacteria bacterium (assembly GCA_023898665.1). Lineage (NCBI taxonomy): Bacteria > Candidatus Nomuraibacteriota > Candidatus Nomurabacteria bacterium. The sequence continues at coordinate 493,214 of CP060233.1, read as the reverse complement.
ATTTCTTAGTTATTTTTGCTAAAATCTAAGTACTAGATGGCAAAAAAAATATCAAAAACAAAAAAGCCGCGAAAAAACTCCTATCACAAGGTGACTTATGCTCATGAGCCTCGTGCAAAATTTATAAAAAGAGTCACATTATATACTTTTTTTACAGCACTAACTATTTTTTTGAGCGTATTAATCTTTTACCGAGCAAAAGGTTATACATTTACAAAAAATGGCAGAGTAGAAAAACGAGGTATCCTTTTAATCAATTCTGCGCCCATATCTTCAAAAATTTACATTGACGGTAAAGACATCGGTAAAAAAACAGATTATAAACTAGAGATTGATGAAGGGAGCCACAACTTAAGACTAGAGGCTAACGGTTACAGAACGTGGGAAAAAAACTTTAGCATAAAAGCAGAAGAAGTCGAGTGGTTTTATTATCCATATTTAATTCCTAATAGTTTAGTCTCTAAAGACATTCTCACAAACATACCTAAAAAGACTTATTCAAGTTTAAACTCTGACTCAAAAGTAATAGCCGTATCCAAAAGTGGTCTAAGCTTAGCTCAATCTTACATATTTGAGGAGCTAAACTTAAAAGAGGATGATCCTGCAAACATAAGTAATACCATTATAGTCCCAAGTCAAATCTTTACTCGACAAGCTGACGGGAGCTTGGGTGACATTAAATTCGATAAGTGGAGCCCCAATGGTGACTCTATATTTTTAGAGCACACTTTTGATGATAATAAAGAACTAATAAATCTAAGAGTTGATGCTCCAGCAGAATCTACTAATCTAACTAATTCTGTAGGAGTAGGAATAAATCAGTACAGATACGACGACAAATCAAAGCTTTACTTAAATAAAAATGGTGAACTAGCAATTTACAACCCTGTAAGTTTAGTTAAAGAGCAGATTATTGATATAGAAGTTTTAGATTTTAACAATTTTAGAAATAGTAAATATGTTTACTCTAAAACAAGTAAAGATGCTGAGAAGCCAGGCATTCAAGTATTAATCAAAGATGATCAAAACTCCCCAAAACTAGTTAACACTCTTTTTGTTGGTAATCCGAAAGATCTAGACTTTCAGTATACGGCTAATAGGAGAGACTATTATCTATCAATATCAAATTTATACAATAAAGAACTTATCATTTATAAAAACCCATTAGACTCTATGGATGATAATACAAAAGTATCGAATCCACTTTTCCTTTCTACGTTTGAGAGTATGAAGTCAAATCAAATTAAAGAAAGCATTCAAGGTTCGCCACAGCCTGGTACATATATCGCTATACATTTATCAGAAAACACACTTTTTATATACAACTTCGAAAAAGAGTCATCGCAAACTTTCACATTAAATAATTTGAAAATAAATGATTTCTCATGGATAGATTCAGAACACTTACAACTTAAAACAACTGATGAAAAAATCTTCTATATAGATTATGACGGAAATTATTTGAACGAGATAACATCAACAAGTCAAGTCTTTAGTTACTTTATAAAGAGTAAAAATAAAACCATTACAATAAATGAAGTACAGCCAGGTTTAGATAAAATATCTGAAATTAAATTTAAAGATTAAGATATGAATTTTAAAAAAACTATTAAACAACCAATAAACTTTAATCAAAGTAAGAATTTGATAAATGCAAGTTATCTAGCCGTTATTTCGGTAACACTACTCGGGTGGAATGAGGTCTATAAGGGTAACCTTAGTGGATTTTCTATACCAAGCTTGCTTGCATTACTAGCTTTTGGATTTATGTGGGTACACTATCTCTCAGGTTTTTTAAAAACAAACTTTGATCCGAACTTAGATACATCTAAAACATTTAAAATTTCTCAAAGATTTGTTCTGCTAGCAATTATTGCTCACCCAATAGGTATTATTTTACACCTTAATAATCTAGGTTTGGGTAATCCTCCCTCAAGCCTAAAGAATTATGCCGGCACTTTAGGCTACTTATTTATTTCTTTAGGTACTATATCTCTTTTTATATTCTTATCATTTGAACTAAAAAAATATTTAAAATCTAAACCAAAAGTTTGGAATACAGTTCTTAAGCTTAACGATTTAGCCATGCTACTAATAATTGCTCATGGATTTAAATTAGGTTTTGTAATCAACTCAGAACATTTTAAGTACGTATGGCTACTATATGGGCTAAGCTTATTGTTTTTCTATTACGACAAATACGTTAATAAAAAACAACTTACCAAATATATAGAAGTTTTTATTATCAGCTTAGTATTTGCGGGAATGTTATTTATTAGCTTTGCAATATCTCGTCAAAGCAGGGTTAAAAACGATGCTGCGCTCGATAATCACGTAAGTTCAAGTAATATAACCCAAAGTTCATCATCAAACGAAAGAATAACTCTAGAGCAGTTAAATAAAAGTAATGGATTGAATGGGAATAAGTGTCTAGTCGCTGTAGACGGAAATGTATATGATGCCAGCAGCAATGAGCAGTGGAGAAACGGCGAGCATGGACCGTCTGGCGGACAAGCTAAATGTGGTGAAGACTTAAGTTCTCTTATTAATCAATCACCGCATGGTAAAAGAGTCTTGAATAAACTACCGGTAATTGGAATACTAAATACTTAAAAAATTGAGATTAAAGACTTATGAGGATAGTAGTACCCACAATCACCGCACTTGGTGTCCACGATTTTACAACTCAAACAGATTTAATTTCCAGTATTTCTGATTACGCTCATTTAGATTTAGCAAGCAGTGACTTCTCAGGCTCTACTAATCTAGTAGATTTCAGAAATACATATCTTGATCCTGTTTTAACTTACTCAGTACATGTTATGTATCAGAAACCTCTAGATGTCATTAAGTTTCTTTTAAACTTAACTCATCCTCCAAAATTGATTATTTTGCAAGTAGAATCAGATGATAGTAATCTCATAGAATCAATTAAGCTAATTAAAGATTCTTCTTGCTCTTTAGGTATTGCACTTCTCAAAAAGTCAGATCCAAAAGATTTCTCTCAACTAATATTACTTGCTGATCAAGCGTTGATTTTTTCTGGCAACCTTGGCGAGTACGGAGGAACCGCAGATTTAAATCTAATTTCTAAAATAAAAGAAATTAAGAACATTAAGTCTAATATAGAAATAGCATGGGATGGCGGAATCAATAAAGATAATATTGAAGATCTAGCAAAAGCAGGCATTGATGTATTTTATGTTGGTGGTTCTATACATAAATCATCAGATCCATATCAAGAGCTCCAAAATTTACAAAACCTTGTAGATCAAACAACTAGTAGCTAATAGTCTTAGTAACATATTAGATCTAGTGCTATAGTCTTTGTTAGAAGTATTTAAAAATCAAAAGTAGGGTAGAAGAAATGGCAAAAGGCCCCGATGGTCCAAGTGGAGGTTATCCCAATTTTATTGATCCTGGTGGTCCAGTAGGCAGCGATATAATAGCTGTGCTACCTGGCGAAGAAGATAATAGGCTAAAAACTGTAATAGACGAAACAGCAACGCCTTTACCGGTGGAAGATCCCGACAGACTTTTTGATCTTTCTGTTGGTGTAGTAGAAAAGAGCCAAGCATTTGCCCGCGAAGCTACTCAAAGGTGCCTCCATGAGATAACACAGGCCCCGCACAGGTTTTACGAAGGTAATATTAACCTTGCCAGCATTATAACTAATGTAAGGAAGCTAGCCAGGCTTGCAGTTACTGAGAATGAAAAAGCTTATGGAGTATCTGAATGTAAGAGGTCATGTATACTAGCTGAGCTAGGTAAGTGTCCATTAGCTATGTTAGATTTTGAGATATCAGAACCAGCATTTGCCGAACTAATAGGCATACAGATACGATCCAAGAGCTCTCCTAAAAAAGAGCCAGCAGGGGTGACTGCATTTAAGCTCTTTTCTAATAAATCATTTAGTGTACGTCCACCGGGGATGCCCGCACCTAAAGAAGAGCAAATTCAGGAGGCATCTGCTTCCAAACACATTTTCGATTGGTGGTCAAAATACCGACCAAAAAAAGTTCGTCAACAAGGCCCTGCTATTACTTCAGAACAATCAACTCTGCAGCTGTAACTATTTCTTATTCTTCTTGCGTTCGTTGGCATTTAAGAAGCGTTTTCGTAGTCTTAAGTTTTTGGGAGTGACTTCTAGTAATTCGTCGTCCTCTAAAAAGTCTAAACTCTCCTCTAGACTTAAAATAGTAGCTGGAGTTAGCTGAACAGTGCCGTCAGAACTCGATGATCGGATATTTGTTAAATGCTTTTCTTTACAGATATTAACTTCCATATCTTCTTTACGTAAATTCAAGCCGATGATCTGTCCCATGTAAACTTTTTCTGTTGGCTTAATAAAGACAGTTCCACGCTCCTGGGCATTTTCTAAAGAATAAGGTGTGGCTACGCCAGTCTCAAAGCTAATAAGAGCACCATTTCGAGTTTGAGGGATATTACCTCCAAGAGGCTGATATCCAATTGTCAAACTACTCATTACGGCGTTACCTTTTGTAGCAGTCAACATTAAACCTCTCAAGCCAATCAAAGCCCTTGTAGGAATTTGGTAAACAAGCCTAACTCCTCTTAGGTTAACTTCTTGAGATTGCAATTGAGCACGCCTAGCACCAAGCTCAGTTTGTACTGCACCAACAAACTCTTGAGGAACTTCAATTGTTAATTCTTCAAGTGGCTCCATAACTTTTCCGTCAACTTCTTTTGTAACAACTTGAGGGCGTCCAACTTCGAGCTCAAACCCTTCTCGTCTTAAGTCTTCAATCAGTACACTTAGATGTAGTTCGCCGCGACCTGAGACAATAAATCCAATACCATCGTCTTTAACTCTTAGACTTACATTTGTCTCAAGCTCTCTTTTGAGTCTGTCTCCAATTTGTCTAGAAGTCGTGAACTCACCCTCTTGTCCCTTAAGCGGAGATGTATTTGGACCCAAGTACATCTTTAAAGTTGGTGCTTCTACTTCTAAAATAGGTAATGCTTCTGGCCTAGATTCGTCACAGACTGTTTCGCCAATCTCTGCTTTTTCAGCACCGGTAAAAGCGACTAGATCTCCGGCAGGTACCTCATTTGCTTCTTCTTTCCCTAGGCCTTTAAAAGTGAATAGATCCACCACTTTAAACTTAACTTGGAGTCCATCTTTCTTCATTAAAACCATTTGTTGGTTTTTCTTAATTCCACCCCTACCAAGTTTACCAACGGTATATTTACCTTTAAAATTATCCCACTCTAAGCTTGTTATTAGCAGTTGAGTTGGGCCATCTTCAACTTTAGGGGCCGGAATCTTCTCAACAATCGCTTTAAATATGCAAGACAAATCTCCAGGAGCACTTGGATCTGTTGGCAATTTTTCCCAAGCTTTTGCATCCCGTCCGATTGCATAATATATAGGGTAATGTAGTTGATCTTCATCTGTAGCGAGTTCTAAGAACAAATCAGCAAGCTCATCTTCAACTTCTGCAATTCTAGAACCTTCCTTATCAATCTTATTAATAATAACTATTGGCTTAAGTCCGGCAGCAAGTGCTTTGCCAAGTACAAACTTTGTTTGGGGCATTGGTCCTTCTTGGGCGTCGACCACTAGAAGACAACCATCTGCCATACCTAGAGTTCTTTCCACCTCACCGCCAAAGTCAGCGTGTCCAGGAGTGTCAATGATATTGAATTTATAGTCCTCATGATTTATTGCCGTAATCTTAGCTGTGATAGTTATTCCACGCTCTTTTTCTTGAGCAAGTTTATCCATGATTAAGCTTTGGCTCATTTCCGACTGATTATCTCGGAATGTATTTGATTGTTTTAAAAGTCCATCTACGAGAGTTGTTTTTCCGTGATCGACGTGAGCGATAATCGCCAGATTTCTAATTTTTGTTGTTTCCATATGTTTTGAGAGTTAAATTGAGATTAAAAAAGCCAGTAGAGTAATTTACCACTGGCAAAGTTAAACAATATTATAACACAGTTCTTAGTGTCTGTTCTAACTTGGCCGAGGCTATCTCCTTGAGTTCTTCCATAGTACGTCCATTTGCGACATGATCGAGTAATAAATCAGCATCCGTTAAGGCTATTCTGTGAATCTCAATTTCACCATCACGATCCAAAACCTCTATCTGCTCAACTGGGTTGCTCTCTCTTAAGTAAGCTGCTTTTGCAGTCAATTCTTCAATCTCGCCATTGTTTCTTAAATATGCCTCATACCTTTCAGCATAGCTCCTTCTGTTTTCTACCTCAGGACCTAGGCCTATATGTACAAATTCTCCAAAACTGCTTGCACCAAGCCAGTGGGATGAGATAAGGCCAGTGAGCCCGTAATAAACACTATGTCTAACTGTTAAGAGGGGGTATGTATGCGGTTTCAAGGCTTGTATTATTAAAACCCCTGCAATACAGTTAGCACGCTTAGCCCCATCATGAGGGTTTAGCGCTTCGAATGGATTTGATGTGGCTCTACAAAGGCTCTGACTTGGACAAACTAAAGCTGCTCTTTTTGCTAGGGCAAGTCCATCCTTACTTACATGTCTCATAAATTTTTTTCTAAGTGAAACATCTTACTATAAAAGACTAAGTATAACTAGTCAAGTATAGTACAGCTCTGCTATAATTAATCTTCAAGATGTCAGAAAAAGTAGTTGTTCGTTTTTGTCCTAGCCCAACCGGTCCCATACATATTGGCTCCGTTAGGACAGGTCTATTTGTGTGGTTGATAGCCAAGCAGAATAAAGGCAAGTTCATCTTACGTATTGAAGATACAGACAAAAAAAGAGAAATCGAGGGTGGGGTACAAATTATCAAAGACACACTCCAAGCAGTTAATTTAGACTGGGATGAATTTGCTCTTCAATCAGAGAATAAAGAAGTCCACAAAAAGTATGGCCAAATGCTTTATGAAAAAGGCTTAGCATACGCTGATAATGTTACCCCAGAAGAAGTAGCAGATTGGCGCAACGATGCCCAGAGTAAAAAAAAGCCGTTTTTATACAGAGATTACATTACTACAGATAGAATCGTACCTTGGGAGTATGGAAAAAATGCACTAAGACTTAAGTCAAATCCGAAAAAATATACTTGGCATGATGAAGTGAGGGGTGACCTCTCATCAGGTCCTGAATCGATAGACGACTTAGTTCTAATAAAAGCCGATGGATTATCCACTTATAACTTCTGCCACATAGTTGATGACTATGAGATGGGTGTAACACACATATTTAGGGCGGATGAGTTTATATCATCAACACCAAAATATCTAAATATTTATGAGGCTCTGGAGATCGAACATCCAAAATTTGTGACTCTAGCACCTATAATGGCTGAAAACGGTAAAAAAAAGCTCGGGAAACGTGATGGAGCTAAAGACGTTCTAGAATACCTTCAAGATGGAGTCCTAGTAGAGGGTCTTCTTAATTTTTTAGCACTACTCGGCTGGAATCCTGGTAAAGGAAGTAAACAAGAGATTTTTTCTATTGAGGAACTAATTAAAGAGTTTTCAATTGATGGTATAGGCAAATCAGGAGCAAACTACGACATAAAAAGACTAGAGTGGATCAACGGTCATCATATAAGGATGAAAACAGTGGATGAATTATATGAACTTTCTGAAGACTTCTGGTCAGAATCTGCTAACAACTCCAATGAAAAATATAAAAAGCAAGTCTTAACCTTAATCCAAGAAAGACTTAAATTCTTAAAAGAGATCCCAGAACTTACTAACTTCTTTTTTGAAGAACCAAACTTAACTAAAGAACAACTTATGGATGTAAAAAATCTAGAAGATGATTTTGCAAAAGAGCTTTTAGAATCCACATTAGATACACTGCAAAACTCTAGTTTCGGAGTAGAGGATATCCAAGCTAAACTTAATGGGCTCTTAGAGGTACACCAAACCAAACCAGGAATTCTCTTTGCTTTAATTCGTAACGCAGTTAGCGGATCTCGAGTCACTCCTGGGATAGCAGATATGTTAAGTGTTTTAGGCAAAGATAGAGTTACTAAAAGAATAAACAATTCTCTAAAAGTTATGGCTTAAGCTTGCACTAAGTTATACGGAGTATTATTATTTTGATCAAAGATGACTACAAGAATTAGGAAAGCATTTGAATTAAGTTTTATACAACGTGCTGCGTTACCAGCAGGAATAGTTATTGGTGCACTTGGAGGCTATTCTCTCGAGGCATTTTTTGGCAAATCAGTTTCTGAAAGTTTATTATCTGGAGCCCTATTAGGTGGATTTGGTGGGGTGGCGGGCTTTGTAGCAAGACTAGAAGACTACGATGAAGAGACCCCAAGAATACAATAGGGTAGAAAGAAGAGATTTAGCAATTACTTCAAGTGTCGCTGGATTTTGTGTAGGCTATGCATACTCTACTGTATTTTTTGAAGCCTCTTCAAGTGTCGCTTTAAAAATTGGCGCTCTATGTACGCTAGCATTACCGTTATTTACAGATATAGTCAGGAACCACTATTCTTAGATGTACAATATATGCTATAATAATCTCTGTTACAAAGATTATATAAGAATTTGGACAATTCTAAATAAATCTTAAATCGCTTCTTAAATAGATTAAGTTTAATTAAATTAATAATATGGCAGTTGCAAAACAAATAGTAGCTAATCTAAAAATGCGAGTACCAGCTGGTGGTGCAACAGCAGGGCCTCCAGTAGGGGCAGTTATGGGTCAATACGGGCTTAACTCAATGGATTTTGTAAATGCATTTAACTCAGAAACTGCAGACCTACGTGGTAATGACGTAATTGTAAAACTAGTAGTTTTTGATGACAGAACTTTTGAGTTTAGAGTGTCAGGAGTACCAACTGACGATTTAATAATCAAAGCTCTTGGAATTAAAAAAGGTTCAGGAAAGCCACACATGGAAAAAGTAGGAAAGCTAACCCAAGCTCAACTAACAGAAATTGCCGAAGCTAAACTTAAGTTTACAAACGGAAACGATGTTGAAGCGGTTAAAAAGCAAGTTGCCGGGACTGCTCGCTCAATGGGCGTCGAAGTAGAAGACTAGAGCTCCATGGAAGACATAAAAAGTGCGCTTGGCTCCCTTAGCAGTAACGCTGAAAGAGCTCTTAGGGGGCCAGTAGATCTTGCGCAAACATTGCCTGATGAGCTTATACGCAGTGTAGGCGATACTGTTTCTAGGATAAAAGAGAACGACTTTCTTACAATATCAATATTCGGCGAAGCCGTTACTCCTGCTCAAGCATTGGTTAGGACTGCTGTCTTTTGTGCTTGCTGGGGATTCTCACTGGCTACAAAGCAGCTTGAATCTACAGATACAAAAAGCAAGTAGTATCTGCTATAATAACGGATACAAATTAACTTAAATATGTGGGAGATTAGAGATTATATCTAATCGTTTGCACCACTGAAAGGAACATCTAAGGAATTATGGCTAAGAAGTCAGAACTAATAGAACAGGCAAGAAAGCTTGGGCTAGAAGTAATAGAAAAAAACACAGTTGCAGAGATAGAAGATGCAATAAAAAGTGCCCAAGAGTTTAGCGCAGAAGAAAAATCTGAGCAAAAAGTAGCAAAAGCAGGTAAGCGTTCCGCCAAAGCTATAAAAGAAGCTGAAGAAAAAGCTGCTAAAGATGAAAGAAAAGAAAAAATCGCTTCTGGAGAAGAAGTAGTTTTAAAAAAAGGTCCAAAACCAATTACACGATCTAAACTAGAAAGACGATCTAACAAATATAAAGAAGTACAAAAATTAATAGATCCTGATAAAAACTACACAGTTAAAGATGCTGTTGGGCTTTTACCAAAACTAAGTACTTCTAAATTTGAAGGATCTGCTGAGTTACATATTAAGCTTGGGGTAGATCCAAAGCATGCTGACCAAAATATCAGAGGAACAGTGATTCTGCCACATGGCACAGGAAAAACAAAAACTATTGCTGTATTCGCTCCAGCAGATTTACATAAAGCAGCCAAAGATGCCGGTGCAGATATAGTTGGAGAGGAAACACTTCTTGAACAATTAGATAAAGAAACTGTAAATTTTGAAGTTCTTATCTCAACTCCACAATTAATGGCAAAATTAAGCAAATACGCACGTCTGCTTGGCCCAAAAGGTCTAATGCCAAACCCAAAAACTGGAACAGTTGCTTCTGACGTTTCTAAAGCTGTTAAAGAAGCTAAGGCCGGTAAGGTAGAATACCGTGTAGATAAACAAGGGATTGTGCATTTAGGAGTTGGTAAATTAAGTTTCACTTCTGAAAAACTTGTTGAAAATGCCCAAACGGTTATAAAAGCCGTAAAAGAATCTAAGCCTGCTGGAATCAAGGGTGAATACATTCAAACTGTTACTTTAGCCCCAACCATGGGCCCTGGAGTTAAACTTGAAAAATAATCCATATTTAATCGGGTGGGACCGATTCTATGGAAGAGTTATCACAAATCAGTATTGAAACTGAGCTTTCCAGAAGAGGAATTGGTCCTTCGGATGCTAACTATACTAAAATCATCCAGTATGCTGGAGCTTCGAATTTCTTAAAAGCCCAATGCGAGGCAAAAACTGTAGTTTCAGTTACCGATACTACATTTTCTTTACTTTTAAGTACATTAGTAAGTGCAGTTTATATAGACCATGCGACAGAGGCCGACAAGGATCGTCCTCATTGGGACACATTCAGACCAATATTATTTGACGGACTTCCTCTATTTGGCACAGATGGCACTGGATTTTGGTCTACGCTTCCAAATGACTTAGTGGAAGTGCTCTGCGATGACATAGAATCAATCGGAGGTGAGCAAAGAGAGAGACTGAGGTTTTGCTGGGATGCAATGCTCCACTCTATGTACGAGCAGAGATCTGCTGTGACTTTGGGAGCTAATATATCAGACATTATTGGCACAAGAGTTTTAGAAGCTGTATGTATGGCTGATTTACTCTGTTCAATTCTGATTGAAGACGAAAAAGAATATTGTGTTCCATTTTTTGTAGATTGGCTGTCGCTACAAATGTCTGCGGGTAACTTAATGGACGCAGTAATGGATTACAAAGAAGACTTGAAGTCGGGACACAGAAAGCTAAGCTTAGTAGAACGATCAACTTATCTAGTTACGGCGTTAGGTATGAGCTTTAAATATCTTACTCACCCCATGACAACTAAAGCTGACAGAGCATCTATGCTAAAAAAGTTTAATGCTGGTTTTGGAGCAATCATTAATTCAAATTTTTCTTAACCAACTACATCTTTCTCATTTTTTCTACAATTTCGTTTAGCCTAGACTTAAACGAGAGGGCAGCAGCATCGTAACCAAGTATTTTTAAAGCTCCAGTTAAAACGTAGAGATTATCCAAGGCTACATTATCGAGTTCGTCTTCTACTGACATAAATTTTTTTTCTACTTCTTCTACTAGCCATTTTTCATAAGTTTTTAAACTAGCTGCTTTTTGCTTTTCTATTTCTATAACAGCTTTAGGGGCTTTAGCTTTTTCTGTAAGACTTAAGCTTCGAGCTCCCCTTTCTTTTTTTTGTAAATAACCTAGATGAACCAAGGCATCAACATGTAAGCTCACAGCAGAAAGAGTAGAGTAGCCACATCCTGCCATAATTTCTCGATAGCTAGGCCCATAACCATGCTGATTAATGAATTGAGCTATAAAAGTTAAAACTTGATGCTCTGACCTTGTAGGAGTCTTTCTCTTACTTGCGACTTTTTGTGCTGACTGTTTTTGGCCAGATATTCCTCTAAGGTTATTTCTCTCATGATTTTGAGTTGATGATGTTGCCATATATAGCTAATAGTCTAGCTCGTTTATAAAGAACTTGCCACATTTAAGTTGTCTATACTCATCGCATGGCAAATCGCTGCAGCTATAGCATCAGCACAGTCGTCTTGCTTAATAGGATTTTTTAACTGAAGTATTGTTTGGACCATTGCCTGTACCTGATCTTTTTTTGCCTTACCATAACCTGTTAATGCTTGTTTAATCTGCTGAGGTGTGTATTCTGCAATTATAAGATTATGTTGTTGAGCAACTAAAAGTACAACACCTCTGGCGTGACTAACACTAATTGCAGTTTTTACATTTTGAGAAAAAAATAGTTTTTCCACACTAATCTGTTCAGGATTATTAAGCTTAATAATGTCAATCAATTCTTTATAAATTGTTTCTAACCTCTCTGGCAATTCTTGATTAACTGGAGTTTTTATAACACCAGCATCAAGTAGGTGATATTTATTCCCGGGCTTAACCTCTATTACTCCAAAGCCTACAATACCAGTCCCTGGATCAATCCCTAAAATCTTCATAACTTAACTTTAACATTTTTATAAAGAACATTTTTTTGGTATAATTCTCTTTAAATAAATATGTGGAATACACTTTTTGTTGAGCCTGTTCTCAACCTACTGATTCTAATACAAAGCTTTATGCCTGGCAATGACTTAGGCTTGGCTATTCTGGTCTTTACTATTTTAGTAAGAATATTGATGTGGCCACTTATTAAAAAGCAAATACATCAAACAAGAATAATGCAAAAAGTTACCCCAGAGATTAATGCAATTAGAAAAAAAGCTAAAGGTTCAAAAGATAGAGCAACAATCGAAAGAGTCAATAAAGAAACTATGGCTGTGTATAAAAAGCATGGTATAAGTCCGTTCTCATCAATCGGTACCCTAGTTATTCAGCTTCCTCTATTTATAGCAATTTATTCGGCTGTCAAAGTTGCGTTTGAAGGCTCCGCTAACTTGTCCAATATGCTTTATTCTTCTGTCAAAAATCTATCTTATGTGGAAGATGTATTGAATGGGAGCTCAAAAGCGGTTACAACTTTTGCAGATTGGGCAGATTTAGCTTTAAAGCCTTTTGCAAATAACAAAGTCTATGTTCCAGTTTTAATAATAGCCTTGGTTTCAATAGTTTTACAGTATTTCCAAGTTAAACAGACTATGCCAAAAAATAAGAAGAATAACATTGAAGATCCAAATGAAAAACTTGCAAATGCCACACCATACATTATGGTTGTTTTGTTTGGTTGGATTTCTTTAAGCGTTGCGGGAGCAATTAGCTTTTATCTAGGCGCAGGAGCTTTAGTTGCAATCTTCCAGCAGTATTATTTAATGGACATAGAGAAAAAAGAGGCTATTCTTGAGGAGTCAAAAAAACCAGTCATCAAAGTAACAACTAATGCAGAAGAAGTTAAAAAACAAAAATCTAATAAGCTTCAGAGGGCTCAAAAAAATACTAAACCAAAAAAGAAAGCACCTTCAAGAAAGAAGTCTAGTAAAAATAAAAAGAAGTAACTATAATTACTTAAAGCGAAACTTCTGATTTCCTATCATTTTTTCCGAAAGGCGGCACAAATCTTAAACAATGAAAGCAGAAGAACCTGCTTATATAGTTCAATATGAGCTCATAAGATTCGTTAAAAATCTTGTGGGCTTTTTTGATCAAAGTGTTAATGTAAAAATATCAACAAATAGTAATGCCGTAGTCATTGAAATTATTGCACATATCAACGATCAAATACACTTTAAAAAATTAATCTGTTGGTGGATATCACAGAAAGAATACTATCAAAATAAGACAATAAATATAACAATAAAGGATAAAGTTCTGTTAGATCCATAGCATGAACAAGACTAAAATATTAATATGGATGAGAAAAGCTTGCCACAACACTTAATAAAGCTTACCTACGTCATGAATCTATAATTTCGTAAAAGTTTGCACCGAGTAACTATACTAGCTTAAAAAATTGGAGATTTTTAAGGCTTATCTGTTAAACTTAAGCATATAAATTAAATCTGATAGTGGTAAAGATTTTTAACCCGTGGCAAGCATTAAAGAAATTAGAGAATCAACTTCAAAAGCACGCCAATTATTACTCCGTGCTCATCAGCAAAGGTTTGCTGTAGGAGCTTTTAACATCGACTCTCAAGATATTCTAGTTGCAATTCTTCGTGCAGCCAAGGAGCTTAAGGCACCTGTTATCATCAACTTAAGTGAGTCAGAAGCTGAAGAGATTGGCTTACAAAATGCCCGGGACTTAGTTGATAACTACAAAGAAGAATGGGGAGTTGAAGCATACTTAAATTTAGATCATGGCCCGTCTGTCAAACTTGCTAAAGAAGCAATAGATTTAGGCTTCGAGTTTGTACACATAGACATTTCTCAGTCCGATCATGGAGCTTCACTTGATGAAATAATTCAAAAAACAAAACAAGTCACCGAGTATGCTCGCTTTACTGGAGCAATTGTCGAAAGCGAAATGCATTATTTTGCAGGAAGTTCAAATCTCCATGATGAAGATGTGGATTATGAAGAAGTAAAAAAGACATTCTCTGATCCGAAAACTTCTTTGGAATTTGTTCATAATACTGATATTGATATATTTGCCGCATCAGTAGGAAATTTGCATGGAAGTTATAAAGTACCAAAACAGTTAGACTTAAAACTTCTAGAATCTATATGCAATGCTGTACCCTGCTCAGTTAGCCTGCATGGGGGCTCTGGTACACCTCTATTTTACTTTGAAGAAGCTGCGAAAATTGGAGTTTCTAAAATAAACATCAATACGGATATAAGAGTTGCTCACAGGCGAGCCTTAGAAGAAGCACTGAAGAATCATCCAGATGAATATTCTGTCATGAAGTTGATGAAATCAGTAGAAGAAGCAACTCAGAAAGTAGTAGAAGAAAAAATCAAAGCTTTCGGCTCAGCCGGCAAAGCAGTTTAATTCTCTACTTGAACTGTAGCTTCAGGCTCGTAATTAATTGCTGGGTTATCAAATACTTCAGGTCTTAAAACTGAATACATATACACATCCTCTTCACCACCTTTTCTTTTATGATCTAGAGTATTTTCTATCATTTTAAGTGTAGTATACGCACAACAAGCACTCAATCCAAAAAAAGCTATAGCTGTAAAAGTACGGTGATGTTCTATCCCCCACGCTAGAGCAGAATCAGGTCTTACACTTGCGATTTCTGTAGAATTCTGATCATTAAGTACACTCCATCCTATTGATCCATTATAAACGGAAGTCAACCCCGCAAGAAGAGAGAAAGAATATGTTAAGAACTTTTTTACTTTGGGTGCCTCGCTTGCCTTACTCCTAATTTTTTTATCTTTCATCAAGAATATTATAATACCTATGTTTAATCAAATTATCAAATCAAATGGTATAGTATTTATATATGAATTTTCTGTTTTATGACCTTGAGACTTCTGGATTGCACCACGGAGCCCATCGCCCACTACAATTTGCAGCTGTACTTACAGACCAAAATCTAAAAGAGATAAAAAGAGTAAACTGGATAATTAAGTTAAGTCCCGAAATCTTACCTCTTCCGGAAGCAACTTTAGTTACTGGTATAAGCCCGCAGTCCACTCAAAGTGGACTGAGCGAACCAGAATTTTTAAAAAAGTTACATGAAGAGTTGTTACTACCAGATACCGTAGTTACTGGTTATAATACTATAGTTTTTGATGATGAGGTCATGAGGTATACCTTGTGGAGGAACTTTTATGATCCATACGAGTGGCAATGGAAAGATGGACGTTCAAGATGGGACGTTATTACACTAGTAAGAATGACTAGAGCTTTGAGGCCAGAGGGTATAAATTGGCCATTTAAGGTTGATGGTACACCAACAAATGTTCTTGGAGAAGTTGCAAAAGTTAACAATTTAGCTCATATAAATGCTCATGATGCCTTAAGCGACGTCGAGGTAACTTTGGATATTGCTAGATTAATAAAACAGAAAGCCCCTAAATTGTTTGATTTTTTGCTCAACTTAAAAGATAAAAAAATAGTTGAAAGTTATTTAGACCTTGAGGCTCCCAAACCAATAGTGCACACAACTTCTCGATTTCCAAGCGAGAATTTGCAAACTAGTGTAATTTATCCTTTATGTCCAACTCCAGGTAGAGCAGGTGGAGTCTTAGTCTATGATCTTCGTCATGATCCAACAGAGTTTTTAAACCTCTCACCAGCCCAATTAAAAAGACTTACCTATACAAAGCGGAATAACTTAGGACAATATGAAGAAGCTAGATTGCCTGTAAAAATGGTTCAATTTAACAAATGCCCTGCTATTGCTCCACTAGAAGTATTAACTCCTCCTGCTCAAAAAAGAATTAACTTATCTCAACAGCAAATTAATGATAATTTAAAAAAATTAAAAAAGGGTCTCCCAGCTTTTGCCCAAAAAGTGTATCAGGCATATAAACCAGAAGATGGTAAATTCCCACCAAAAGAAGATCCTGATCTACAACTTTATGACGGATTTTTACCAGATGTTGATAGAAACCAAATATCAGCAGTAAGGTCAGCTCGAGAAAAAGATTTAAAATCTTCTAACTTTGCTTTCCAGGATCCAAGGTTATCAAAATTATTTACCTTGTATAAAGCACGTAATTTTCCCGACTCGCTTAGTGAAGCTGAGAAGCTTGAGTATATAGAGTACAAAAATAACAAATTAATTAATGGATCTGCAGGGACACCATCTTTAGAAGTGTATTTAAATAATTTAGATAGATTATCAAAGTCCAAACTATCCAAGAAAAAACTGCAACTTATTGATGATCTTAAAGAATGGGCAAAATTAGCTCAGAGCGACAAAATATAAGTTAATTGTATATACTAATATTAAAATTAAGCTTAATTTTATTAGGAGAGTTTTTATGGTTAAAGTTAAAGGAAAAGAACTTAATAAGAAACAAACGACATGGGGAATAATAGCATTAGTCTTAGTGGTTATACTGCTATGGGTTGTAGCAGGATATAACAGCTTAGTTAGTGCAGATCAAAAAGTAGAAAGCAGTTTTTCTACAGTAGACACTCAGTATCAAAGAAGGGCTGATCTAATTCCAAATCTTGTCAACACAGTAAAAGGTGCAGCAGATTTTGAGCAGGAGACTTTAACAAAAGTTGTTGAAGCACGCTCTAAAGCAACTCAAATTACAATTGACCCAACAAAAGCCACTCCACAGCAACTTCAAGACTATCAAAACGCTCAAGGAGAATTAAGCCAAGCCCTCGGAAGACTCCTTGCAGTAGCTGAAAGTTACCCGCAATTAACAGCAACAAAGAGCTTCCAAGATCTTCAAGTTCAGCTCGAAGGAACTGAAAATAGAATCCAAACTGCCCGCGTTGATTACAACAATACCCTGAGAGCCTATAACACTAAGGTTAAGAGATTCCCAACTGTAATTCTTGCTGGAGTCTTTAACTTTGATCAAAAGCCATACTTTGAGGCAGCTAATGGAGCAGAGAACACTCCTGTTGTGGAGTTCTAATAAACCAAATCTCTCTCTTGGGAGAGGTTGGGTGAGGGGTAAATTATGAATAGATTTAAGCTTAACTCATTAAAAGTTGTAGTCTTAGCTATTGTTTTTGTCTTCTTAGGTTTTGTGAATAGAACCTTTGCACTTGAGGTTCCAAAAGCTCCAAGTTCGGGGTATATTTTAGATGCAGCGAATATCCTATCCGACGAAGAGGAATTAAGCTTAAATAACCAAATTCAAACTTTGAAAAATGAAAGTTCAAATGAAATTGGTATTTTTACCTCTTCAGATTTAGAAGGTGAAGATCCTGCACAATTTTCCGTAGAAGTTGGTAGAGCTTGGGGAATAGGCACTAAAAAGTATAATAACGGAGTAATAATCATCGTTTCACTAACAAATCCTAAAAAAATATTTATCGGAACAGGAACTGGTCTTGAAGGTGCTTTACCAGATGCTTTGACAGGCCAAATCTCAAGAGACGAAATTGCGCCTAAGTTTAAAGAAAATAAGTTCTTTGAAGGTTTAACGGCAGGAGTTTCAGCAATATCTCAGGCAACTAAAGGAGAATATCAAGCCAAAGAGCAGCCAAAAAAACAGAATCCGGACCTTATCATCTTTGGAATCATTATTGTCCTAGTTATTATTCAGTTTCTTGCCAGTATTATGGCTAGCTCCAAGAGTTGGTGGTTAGGTGGGATCTTAGGCTTAATATTCTCTTCTATCGTCGCTGCAATCACCACTTCACTCTTAATCCTAATAATCTTAAGCTTTGTACTAATTCCACTAGGTTTAATAACAGATTATTTTTTATCAAAAAACTATAAAAAACATGCTGAGAGAAAAAAGAAAGATTCTAACTATATTATGCCTTGGTATTTCGGTGGAGGAGGTTCAGGAGGTTCTGGTTTCGGTGGAGGAGGCGGATTTAGTGGCGGGGGATTCTCGGGTGGAGGAGGCTTCGGAGGAGGTGGTGGAGGCTCCAGCTGGTAATATATAATATATGAAAAGACTTTGGTTCAAATCCTATTTAGAAGTAATCAGCAACTCTATTAACTCAAACTTGTTCAGATCATTTTTTGTAGAAGAAGATGGGGTAGAGAGGGATATCTTTAATGACGGAGAGCTTAGCTGTGCTTATTATGTCTCTTCAATACTTCTATTATTTGGTCAGCAAGAAAAACCTCATGCTACAGTTTCCTCTACAATAAAAGATATCGTAAACCATGGATGGAAAGAAGTGGATGATAAATCAAAGATATTAAGCGGCGATGTAATCATTTGGGAGGCAATAGAGTTTGATGAAGAACCTGGTATATTACACCCGCACATAGGCTTTTATGTTGGTGACAACAAGGCTGTTAGTATTAACTATAAATTAGGTTTCCCTCAGGAACACTCTGTTATGAGTGATAATAGAAAAATAGAGATAGTATACAGAGGGCAGGAGCAATTTGCCAAACTCCCTCAACCAAGCTAAACTTAATTATTAATATTAAACAAAATCCAAAACAAACATATGCAGAAATGGGATAAGAATCAAGAAACTCACATTGTTCGTTGGCTAAGAAGACGAACCTTAATATATATTGCAAACAACTCAGTTGGGAGCAAGATGTGGTCAAAGTCTTTTATTTTAGATTCTGACGGCAATGTTCATGACCTATACGAGGACGGTAATCTCTCCTGCGCATATCATATATCTACTACGCTTAAGATGTGTGAGCTCTGGAAGAATGAAGCGGTAGCAAATGTAAACTCTTTAGTTACGAAACTACCTCAAAACGGCTGGAGAGAAATCGCTGAGCCAAGACCAGGTGCATTAGTAATTTATGGTGAAAACAAGCTTCATAGAGCATGGGCGACTAAGCATGTGGGTATTATCATAAATGATAAGGAAGCCGTATCTAATGGCTCTAATGGTTCGCATATTATTGATAAGCATCCAATTGATTCACCGAGTAATGAAAAAAGAGAAATTCTTGGTTACTGGTGGCATGAAGATTTTGAAGATGATGATATTTTACATATGCAAGAAGATGTTTTCACTAGAACTGAAACTCCTGTTCATAAGTTTGATAAGTAAACTTAGATTTGCTATAATCTATAATTAACAGAAGTCTTGCCGAGCTAGTTGAGCCCGGCATTTTCATTTCTAAAGAAAGGAATAAAAATTAATATGAAAAGCTTAAAATTAGACCAGCTATCTGAGGCTATTAAGTCTTTAGCTCAAGAGCGCAACGTGCCAGAAGAAACAGTATTTACAGCTGTAGAAAACGCTTTTGCGGCAGCTTGGAGAAGAGATAAAGGAGAGCGCGGTCAAAACGTATCCGCAAAATTTAACATCAATAATGGTGAACTTGAAATCTTTGTTAATTATGAAGTCGTTGATGAAGTAGAGGATGAGTTAACTCAGCTTACTCTTGAAGGTGCTAAAAAGGTAGATAAAAATGCATCTATAGGAAGTAGCGTAAAAGAAGCTCAAGAAGTTCCAGAAGACTTCGGAAGAATAGCCGCTCAAACTGCCAAACAAGCGATTATACAGAGCTTGAAAGAGTCAGAGAGTAAAATAATGGTTGATGAATATAAAGACCGAGTTGGTACTGTAATCGCGGCAAGTATTCAAAGAGTTGAATCTCGTTTTGTAAGAGTAGACTTAGGCCGAGCCAGCGCTCTAATGCCAAAAGAGGAACAAGTTCCTGGTGAACGATATAACATGGGTGAAAGACTCAAGTTTTATATTAAAGAAATCGATGATGAGGGCAGAATCCCAACTATGATCGTATCTCGTGCATGCCCTGAACTTGTAATTGAATTATTTAAACAAGAGGTTCCAGAAATATCTGATGGGGCGGTTCAGATTAAAGGAATTGCTCGTGCTGCTGGTTTAAGAACAAAAGTAGCTGTCTTTACAGATATTCCAGGAGTTGACGCAGCAGGTACTTTGATAGGCGGTCATGGAGTTCGTGTTAAAGCAGTTAATGCAGAAATTGGAGATAACGAACGCTTAGATATAGTCGAGTGGGCTGAAGATCCTTCAGAATATATAATAAGAGCCCTTTCTCCTGCAAAAATTGACAGAATAGAGCTAGATGAATCAAACAAAACTGCTCAAGTTTATGTTTCTGAAGAAGAAGTTAGAATAGCAATCGGTCGAGGAGGAGCTAACGTCAGGTTAGCCGGAGAGCTTACAGGATACGAGATTGATATCATCAAACCAGAAAATACTGAAAAGAGTCCTGAGCAAAACTAAAGAAATAACCAGTAACAGACTGGTTTATTTCTTGTGTTAAACTATAAATATGAATAAAAAATTTTGGATAATATTTGTAGTTTTAGTATTAGCAGTTTTTGGATATGCAATTTACTCCAGCAAAAAAAATGATAGCACCACAAGAAAAATCGCAGACCCATCTTTAGTACAACCGGATGATCATGTAAGGGGCAAGACAGATTCCAAGGTATACCTAATAACCTATGGAGATTATGAGTGTCCTGCATGTAACGCATGGGAACCTGAGCTATTAAAAATAAAAGAAGAATATAACGACCGGGTGGCTTTTATATTCAGAAATTTCCCTCTTACAGATAAGCACATTAACGCATTTGCAGCAGCAAGGGCGGCTGAGGCTGCATCCCTTCAGGGTAAGTTCTGGGACATGCATGACTTATTGTATGCACGATGGAGTGAATGGAGAGGCGATAATAAAAGCGCTCAAGGTAAATTTGAAAACTATGCTGATGAACTAGGGCTAGATATGGCTAAGTTCAAATCAAGCTATGAATCTGAAGGTGTTGCTGACAGAATAAACAGTGATCTATTATCAGCTTCTAAGATCGGAGCTCAAGGAACCCCTACGTTTTTACTAAATGGTAAAATAATCGAACCAGGTGGTGTTACAGAAGGAAAGGCTAAGATTCGACAATTGCTAGACGAAGAGCTCGCTAATTAATAAGCAGCGATTAAAGTCTACTATTCAAAGAACCTTTAAAGATCATCCATGCCCAGTAGTAAAAGATTAATATCTCAGTTTAATCCTGATAACTACCACTTAGAATTAGACTTAGACAAGAAAAATAAAAGATTTTCAGGCAAACTTATTATTAATGGCTATAAAAAGCATAAGCCTTCGTATAGGTTTACCTTTAATCAACTAGGCCTGAAAGTTACTTCTGCTAGAATAGTTTTTAATGACAAGAAAATAAAAAAAGAAATTGAAGTAACTAGAATTGTTCACCATAAAAAATTACAGGAATTAAGACTACACACAAAAGAACAAGTTAAATCGGGTAAATATGCCATTGAATTAGAATACTCTGGCAAAGTTAGTACAAAAGGGACTAACGGTTTTTATACAAGTTCTTGGCTTGATAAAAAGAGTAATCAGAAAGAAATATTAACCACTCAGTTTGAACCACACTATGCAAGGCAACTTCTCCCATGTATTGATGAGCCCGAAGCTAAAGCATTTTTTAACCTTCAGTTAAACTTAATAAACTCTTCAACTAATGAGGTCACTCTATTTAATACACCAATTAAAAGCTCTAGTCATAACAATGGACTAAGAACTGTTAGGTTTAATACTACACCTAAAATGAGCACGTATTTGCTCGCCTTAATTGTTGGAGAACTTAAGTCAAAAGAGAATAAAGTTGATAATACTTTAGTAAGAGTTTTTACTACTCCAGATAAGGTTAGTTCAGTAGATTTCGCACTTGAATTTGCCTCTAAAAGTTTAAAATTTTTAGAAGAAAAATTTGGTATGTCATATCCATTAGAAAAATTAGATCTTGTTGCTGTTCCTGACTTTGATGCAGGAGGTATGGAAAACTGGGGTTTGTTGACATTTAGAGAAGACTTACTACTATTTGATAAAGATAGCTCCACGCTTGCTGATAAACAAATGATAGCCCTTATAATAGCTCATGAAGTTGCTCATCAATGGTTCGGCAATTTAGTAACAATGAAGTGGTGGGACGAATTATGGTTAAAGGAAGGCTTTGCAAACTTTATTGAATACTACACTGTCGATAATTTATATCCAGAATGGAATATCTTAGAACAATATTTAATTACAGAAAAGAATTATGCAATTAGAATGGACTCTTTACTTAGCTCACGTCCAATAGTTAATAAAGTCAAAGCACCGCACCATGCTGTCGATGCTTTTGACTCAATAGCATATGAAAAGTCAGGGAGTGTGATCAGAATGCTATTCAGTATATTAAGAGAGGAAAATTTTTTGAAAGGTCTTAAAGATTATTTTGAAAAATATAAATTTAGTTCAGCTACATCAAAAGATTTATTATTATGTTGGCAAAGGTATACAAGTGTTGACTTAATTAAGTTTACAGAAAAATGGTTAGTAGAGCCTGGTCTACCAAAAGTAGATCTCTCAGTCGGCAAGAACAGTAAACAAATTGTTCTTAGACAGTCCCAATTTTTATCAGAGGATGAAAAAAAAGATAGTTTAAAAAAAATACAGAATGACGCTCTTAAGCTTAAGCCTAATATTAAAAAGAAGCATAAAGAATACTATCTAAACAATTTATCAAACGATTTTAATAAACCCAATCAAAAGTTATGGTATATACCAATTAGCTTTGTCTATTCGGACCTAAATAAAAGTCAAGATGATTTTGTTATGCAAAATTATATCCATACAATTCAATTTCCAAAATATAGGAAACTTCCAATTAAACTAAACAAGCGAGGAGAATCATTTTATATCACAAGTTACCCTATAGAATTTCTAGCACCAATCACTAAGTCTGCTGAAAAAGGTAAACTTAATGAATTTGAAATGCTCAATATCTTAAGCGATATTATTGCATTAAATAAAGCCCAGCAGTTTAAACCTGGAACTGGTGCTATCTTGTCAACTATTAGCGCAATAAAGGGCAGCACTCTTAACACTCATTTCTGGAGTCTTTCTGGTGGATTCATTGCATCTCTCCATCATCACTTAAAACAAATAGGAAGAACCAGCTTATTAAATACTTACATAGATAAACTGATTAGTAAGCAAATTGAAGATGTTAAGTTTAGATCTTCTGAAAATGATAGCCCCAATACAATATCAGTTAGATTTGAGCTTTTATCACTAGCCAGTCTCTCTCAAAATAAAAAAATATCGGATCAACTCTACCAATTATTTGTTGATTCAAAAGGGTGTATAGAAGAAATTGAATCAGAAAAGAGACTATTAGTTTTATATATAGTCGCAAAGAATGGTAAGAAAAAAGATTACAATACACTCCTCTCCTCTTACATTAATAATATGAATAACCCAACTATCAGAGATGATCTTACATATGGACTATGCGTGTTTGAGGGGGAGCACTTTGTTAAAAGAAATTTAATGACCATGTTAGACGGTACTCTAGTAAAAGATCAGGACATACTTTCATGGCTATCACAATTATTGAGTTCTGACTTGGCATCTATTAAATATGTACTGAATTGGATCCTAAACGATAATGGATGGAATTGGCTTGAAACAAACTTAAGTCCGTTCGACAAATCGAGTGCAGTAAAAATAATAATCTCTACAGCGTTTAACAATAAAGATCTAGCTAAACTTAAAAAATTTTTTGTAGCCCTAAATAATAACCAAATTGAAAAAGCTCTAAATGAGTCACTTGATATAGCAAGATCACGCATATCATGGCACAAAAAAGAGTTACCTAATGCATTAAAATATCTCGAGGATAACAGTATTAACAGCTAAGCAAATTGTTTACATTGTAGCACCAGTATAAGGCGTGTAAATTATGCATCATTTTAAGGAAAATAGTTTGCTTTTTTAATATATATTCGTGTATAAATTATCAAGCAACCAACAAATTATAATGAAAATTATAATTTTTGTTCAGGCATCTATGTGAAGGTTTTGTGAGAGAAACGCTTTTATTAGATTAAGCTTAAGTATCCAATTTAGCCCTTGATTTGTTCGAGGACCAAATATACTAACAACGTTCGCTTTTTAATATCAGGAGGAAGATAGCCAAATAAAAGCAGAAGCTGAAGTTGAATACTTAAACTGAAAGTTAGACACCAAAGATTTTGATAGTTACCTGTGTGTATTAGACCAATAATTTGGCCTATTTAGGTAAAACTGCCACTTTTGAGAGAAATTTCTTTAATGATATACTTAACTACTATCAGATCTAGCAGATTAGGGTAGTAAACTAGAGTGTATAAAGAATTTCTAAACTCAATAAGTTTGGTAGCAAGACTAAAGAAGTTGGTGCAAAAACACCTTATGACGAGCATTTTTAGTATCCATAATCATCAGACAAAAGTTAAACAACACCCAATAAGACGAACATCATACTTAGTATTATTACTCCTTGCAGTGGCCCTACCATTAGGAAGTAGAAAAGTTTTTGCAACTGGTTT
Source organism: Candidatus Nomurabacteria bacterium (assembly GCA_023898665.1). Taxonomy (NCBI): domain Bacteria; phylum Candidatus Nomuraibacteriota; species Candidatus Nomurabacteria bacterium. Next base: position 468,566 of record CP060233.1, on the reverse strand, counting down.
TGATACGACGGCTCAATTATATGTTGACGGACAGATCTTAAATATTGCCAGGAATTCAAAAACTGTTAAAGAAGTCATTGACGCAGCAGGAGTTAAACTAAGTGATAAAGATATTGTTGAGCCTGGTCTTGAAACTGAAATAAGTGATGGTTATAAAATTAATGTGTATAGATCGGTTCCAGTAACAATTAAAGATAAGGGCGCTCAAGTCGAAATCGAAACTGCGCAAAAAACTGCTGAAGGCATAACAAAAGAGGCTGGCATTATGCTTAATCCTGAGGATAATCACGAAATAGTCCCTTCTGACATATCTGCAGGAGATCTAAAACCTGGCCTTACATTAAAGGTTGACCGCGCAGATAAAGTTAATCTTAATCTATACGGCGCTGTAACCGAACAAAGAACTCAAAGTAAGACAGTAAAAGAGTTTTTAGAGGAAAAGTCATTAAGTCTACAAGAGGGAGATATATTATTGCAAAGTCCTGATCAGGCAATTACTGACGGGATTACTGTAGAAATAAAAAATGATAGCAGAGAAGTTCTAGTCTCCGATGAGGAAATTCCTATGCCAGAAGATCTAATTAAAGATGTAAATAAAGATACAGGTTATAGACAAGTACAATCTGCTGGTTACACTGGTCAAAAAAGAGTTACTTATGAAATCAAAAAAATAAATGGCAAAGAGATTTCTAGAACAGTTGTAAATGAAGAAGTTATTAAGCCAGCTCTTAAACAAACCACAATAGTCGGAGCAAGAAAGGTTGTAACCTCTAAAGTAAGTGGATCATCCAGAGACTGGTTAGCTGCTGCTAGTATACCAGAGAGTCAGTGGGGCTATGTAGATCATATTATCTCAAAAGAAAGCGGCTGGAATTACACCGCACGAAATCGAAGCTCAGGAGCGTATGGACTATGCCAAGCTTTACCAGGCTCAAAGATGGCCTCTGCAGGTTCAGATTGGCAAACTAATCCAGTTACACAATTAAGATGGTGCAATAGTTATGCAAACGCAAGATATGGCGGTTGGGCTGGTGCTTACAGTTTCTGGTTGGCAAAACGATGGTGGTAGACTTGATTTGTAGTCACTAAACAGTTAAGCTTATCTTTATAAATAAAAATTTAAGTTCAAGCAAAATGAAAAAGCCAGAAGATACAAAAGTAGCAATTATCGAAGATCAAGAAGAGATCGCGGAGATGTACAGATTTAAATTTGAATCTGAAGGATATCAGGTAGAGGTTGCAGAGAACGGTGCTGTCGGCTTTAAAATGGTCAAAGAATTTGGACCAGATATAGTTTTGATGGATCTTATGATGCCTGTACAAGATGGACCAGAGACCCTAGATCAGTTTAAATCTGCGGGCGTCAAAGTTCCAGTGGTTATATTAACTAACCTAGGTAAAGAAGAAGCAATGAAGAGAATTAGAACTCCAGACTTAATAGTAGACTTCTTAATCAAGGCTGATTGCACCCCAAAACAGGTAGTAGAAAAAATACAAGTCATCTTAGAGAAAGTCTAATACCACAAGCTTGAACTTAATTACCAGAAAAATATCCAGATTAATTGTCGGGATATTATCTGGTACAATTAATCATAATAAAAACAAATTCTCTACTGATATAAAATGACAGATTTTTTACAAGAGCTTAATGCGGCTCAGTATAAGGCAGCTACAGCTCTGGATGGACCAGTGCTGGTTCTTGCTGGAGCGGGTTCGGGTAAGACCAAAACATTAGTCTATAGGATAGCGCATTTGCTTAGATCTGGAATTTATCCATCACAAATACTTGCGGTTACTTTTACTAACAAAGCCGCCAAAGAGATGCGCGAGCGCGTGCAAAGTCTTCACTTGAGCTTAGACGGTGAAAAAAATACAGACTTCACCCTCCCATACTTAGGAACTTTTCATAGTATCTGTGTAAGAATCTTGCGCAGAGATGGCGAGCACATCGGAATCCCATCTAATTTTGTAATTTATGATGATGGTGATCGCATGCAGCTAATTAAACAGATCTTAAAAAATGATCTTAAAGTACAAGACATCAAGCAAGCTCGTCCAGTCTTAAGCTTAATATCTAAAATGAAGAACGATGGCTTAACTCAAGATGATTTAGACTTTAGCGCTAAAACTCCAACCGAAAGATTAACAGCAGAAGCTTGGCCAATCTATAAAAAAAGAATGGCCGATCTTGGAGCTCTAGATTTCGATGACTTAATCTTAAAGACCGCAGAGCTCTTTACTGACTCAGAAGAGGTCAGAGAAGCCTACAAATCGCGTTTTAAACACATTTTGGTTGATGAATACCAGGATACAAACCCAATCCAGTATAAGCTCCTTAAATGCCTAACAGATGAAAAGAGTAATATCTTTGTTGTTGGAGATGATTGGCAAAGTATTTACAGTTGGCGCGGCGCAGACTACCGGATAATTCTAAACTTTGAGCAAGACTTCCCAGGAGCACAAGTTATTAAGCTTGAGCAGAACTACCGCTCAACCCAGAATATTCTAGATGCCGCCCATAAAATCATCACTAAAAACTCATCCCGCTCTTCTAAAGAGCTATTTACGGATGAAGGCCCAGGCAAAGATGTCGAACTTCTGCAAGCTAGTTCCGAAAATCATGAAGCTGAAATAATCATCACCAAGATGCGTGACCTTATGGCGGATGAAGACCGTAAATGGAAGGATTTTGTAGTGTTATATCGCACAAATGCTCAGTCCCGTACTTTTGAGGAGGCATTTATGCGCACAGGAACACCTTACCAAATTGTAGGAGGCATCAGATTCTATGAACGTAAAGAAGTAAAAGATCTAATTAGTTACCTAAGATTAATCTATAACCCAAACGATTCAGTCTCTTTTGATAGAATCATCAACGTCCCGGCCAGAGGAATCGGCGCAAAATCACTTCTTGCAATACAGAACTTCGCAATTCAACAAGGCTCACTATCTCACGCTCTATGCTTAATTGATGAATGCCCTGGGTTAAGCTCTAAAGCTTTAAGTGCTACTAAAAACTTTTACTCTAAGATTGAAAAACTACGTGCTGATTTGCTTAAGTTTAGCGTTGCAGAGATCATCCAGACTGTAATTTCTCTTTTCAACCTTGATGAATTCTACAACGATAATACCCCACAAGGCATTGAGCGCTTGGAGAATTTAAGAGAACTTGCCTCTGTGGCCACATCCCAAGGTGCAAATGATCTCGGAGCATTCTTAGAAGACATCGCATTAGTTTCAGATCTGGATTCATTAAGCTCAACAGGCGATAGCGTCACTCTTATGACTATTCACGGCTCAAAAGGGCTGGAATTCCCTGTGGTCTTTATAGCCGGGTTAGAAGAGGGCGTGTTCCCGCACTCTAGATCTGCTACAAACCAAGAAGAACTTGAAGAAGAGCGAAGACTCGCGTATGTCGCTATGACGCGCGCTAGAGAGGCTCTATACCTCGTTTATGCCACAAGACGCATCATATACGGAAATCCCCAAAACAACCCACCCTCACGCTTTGTAACGGAACTTTTAGATGAACAAGTTATTAAAGTCGCTCCTGGTTTCTCTTTAACCCCAACAAGTATTTTATTTGGATCTTCCTCTACCTTGGGAGAGGGTCAGGGTTATGGAGCAAATAACATCTTTAAAGAAGCGGAAGCAGTAAACAACACACTTTCGGCATCTAATTTTGTTGATAAGCAAGAAGTAAAATCAGAGACGAATAATAGCTTAAAAGAAGGTTCAAAAGTTTCTCATCCAAAATTCGGTATTGGAACAGTAGTGGATATTAGTGAACCGATGGCCACAATAGTCTTTAGCTCAGGACCAAAACAGCTCCACCTTGAATATGCCCCGTTAAGTCTAGTATAATTGCCTCATTATGGCAAATTTAATAACGACCAGGAGAACTATCCTTGGCCAATTAAACGGGTTAAGTGGAAATAGATTCCACTACCCGTCTCCGTCTGGTTCTGAAACTGTTGCTGGTATTGGCGCTTTTGTGGAGGATGAAAAACGTGATTGCAGCAGTGAAGAATGTAGTTTAATGCCTTGGGTGCAGGTTAGTCTAAATGAGAGGACAGTCTCTCCAGGATTATTTTGTGCTCGAGGATGCGGGAGACTAACTGAAAGCGCAGTTAGACTAAGAGATATTCTAGAAAATTAGATTGCAAATACATATGAATGTCTGAGTACAAAAACGACATTTAATGGGATTGTTGTTAGTTCACATACCCGGGTTCTAACATCACAGAGACAAAAGTGTATTGATAGCTTTGGTGGTCTGTCGTGTAGCATGAGGGCCGAAGAAGAAGTTGAGCTTTCTAAACAAAAACCAACAACAACGGTAACATACATCTGTGACAACGCACAACGCAAAGAATGCGGGGACTTAATTGTAGAGGCAGCAGTTGAGCTTGAAAATAGAAAAAAAACTTAATCTAAGTTATATAATTTTCTTGACGCCATTTTTCAATCTCAGCATGATTCCCACCTTTTAATACTTCTGGGATACTCTCCCCTTCAAAAATCTCTGGTCTAGTATATTGCGGATGCTCAATTAAACTTAAATCTGTCTGAAAGCTTTCTTTTACTGCGGATTCCTCCCCACCCAAGACTCCATCAAGTAATCTTATAATGCTATCAGAAATTACCATTGCCGGTATTTCTCCACCTGTTAAAACATATCTACCAATAAAGAACTGTCTATCAACTAATTTAGTAATCCTTTCATCATAGCCCTCGTATCTTGAGCAAAATATAATCAAGTTCTCATTAAGTTCAGCCAAATTATTAGAATCATTTTGAGTAAACTCTACTCCTCTTGGGGTAGGTAGAATGACCATAGCATTATCTCCTACTAACTCTTTTGCTTTAGCAATTGCTTCTGCAATCGGCTCTGGTTTTAAGACCATGCCATCCCCTCCACCGTATGGAGTGTCATCAACCTGTTTACGAGGTCCAAGCCCAAAGTCTCTAAGATTTAAGTAGATAAACTCAACTGAGCCCATTTCTTGAGCTTTACGCATCATCCCAACATTGTTGTAAGCTTCAATAACTTCTGGGAATAGCGAGATATAACAAATTTTCATATACTAAAACTCTTTTCTACCATCAAAAGCGTGAGATAGAGTAATTTGATCTGCGTAAGCTAGGTCAACTCCAGTTGGTAGACCCCTAGCCAAACGAGTCATTTTAACTTTTTCTCCAGCTTCTTCTAGTATCTTTTGGATATAAAGTGCAGTACTTTCACCTTCAATATTTGCATTAGTAGCTAAGATTAATTCTTCAACTTCGTCATCTTTAACTCTTTGGATTAACTCTGCAATTTTAAGATCACTAGCATTAATACCGTCAATTGGGCTGATCGCACCACCTAAAACATGATAAGTCCCATTAAACTTAGAGGTCTTCTCAAGCGGAATAATGTCAAATGGTTGTTCAACAACCATAACTACTTTCTTATCTCTCCGATTATCAGAATATAGCTCACTAAGATCTTCATCCTCAGAAATGAGCGCAAAAGTTTTAGGGCAAAGCTTAACTCGCTCGTGTAAAGATGATATAGACTCTGTGAGATCCTTAAGCTTAGACTCAGGACGCTTGAATAAAGACCAGGCATATCTTTCAGCAGTTCTAGGTCCAACTCCTGGTAGCGAGCCAAGAGCCTCAATTAAGTCGTCAAGTGCTTTAGGTAACATAATTATTATTTCCCTCTCCCTTGGGAGAGGCTAGGTTAGGGGTTTTATTTAAGTTTACTTATAAACCTAAGCCTCCAAGTTGACCCATAATTGGTTTAAGTTTCTCTTGAGCAACCTCTTGGGCTTTTTGGATAGCCTCCCGCATGGTATCTTCTAAGTTTCTCTCTAAGGATCTAAAATCTCCATCAACTTTTTCTTCGCTAATCTGGATGCTCTTTAGTTTTTGCTCACCAGTCATTCTGATAGAAACCATTTCGTCTTGGCTGTTTACCTCAATAACTGTTTTAGTAAGCTCTTTTTGTATCTTTTTTGCCTGTAGGGCAAGTTTTGCTTGGTCTAACATAAATAATCAAAAATCTCCTTAATTTGTACTCTTAAGTTTAACAGTTTAAGCTTAGCTTTTTCTAGCCCAATAATCTTGCTCTACCTGGAGGATCTTCAGGTAACCCCCATCTGGTGGATGGAGTTCTTGTTATTGTAATGTCTGGCTCAGGATCTTGATCAACAGCACCAAGCTCTCTTCTCTTTGTTGCTGAAACAATTTTGTTGCCTACTTTTATAACAGCTCCTATTGGGACTTCTTTTCTTTCAGGAATTCCGTTTTCATCGGGTCTAATAACCTCTGCTTTACCTTGATGTATAACTTCTTTTGTCATACTTATAGTATATCAAAAGCTCAAGGTCAAGCTAAGCTTAAGCGGGTTGTTCATCTCCACCAAATCTACGACTTCTTTTGGCAAACTCTGCTAATGCTAAATCTAAGTCTTCGTTAGTAAAAGCTGGCCATTTTTTATCTGTAAAGATTAGCTCAGAGTAACTACATCTCCATAAGTTGAAACCGCTTAAGCGTTGCTCGCCACTTGTTCTGATCATTAAATCTACCGGACCAAGCTCCGGTGCATATAAATGCTTTTCAATTAGCTCAGGAGTAATATCCTCTGCTTTATACCCTTCAGAAATAATCTTTGCTGTAGCGTCGGCAAGCTCTTGGTGGCCCCCATAATTTAAGCAAAAAGCAAGAGTTCCTTTAATATTCTTCTCAGTCTTCCTAATTGCACCCTCAATCGCCTCAATAATATCAGGCTTTAGACCCACTTTAGTACCTAACCATAGAACTTTAATTCCTTTGCTATGAAGCTCCTTGATATCGCGTTTCATCATTCTGAGAAGTAACTTCATCAAATAATCAACCTCTCTTCTTTACTTCTGTTCCAGTTTTCAGTACTAAAAACATATGCAGATACATTTCTAATACCCTGCTAAAAGCATAATCTGCTAAGTTTTTTAGATTATCATAACCGGCCTTATGACCCTGCAGAGTACTGCTAAAACCGTTTTCTTTAGCCCATCTGCGGTTACCATCTAAGATTAATCCTACATGTCGGGGTATATTATATGCTATAATATGATCAGATTGCATTAAAGCTTAAATATAATATGATTTTGCCAATTTTAGTTAGTTAAAGTATATTACTCCATTTTGAGTAAAAACCCCAGAATACACTGGGACTATTAACTATTTAGTACTTAGTATTCTACCACAAGAACTAGCTATTCAGCTAAATAAAAACTAAACTTAATAAGCATAAACAATACATTATGAAAAAAATAATATCTAAATTAAAAAAAGAAAGAGAACTTGATTTAAAGACCTACTTCAAGATAGTGGGCCGAGTTGTTAAAACCAATTGGCAGATTGACAAATGGAACCTTATTGGTCGTTTGTTCTTCTCAACAATCGAGGTAGCTTCAACAGTTCTTGCAACCTATTACGGATCTCTTGTAGTAGGTGAAGTTGTAAAATCCGTCAGTGCTGGAGGTGCAACATCCAATCTCTACAGTTATGCGATTATTTCTGCCCTTTTTCTTTTAGTTGTGAATATAGCCGCAGGTTTGCAAAATCTTTTAGACCGGATTGTATTTATTAAATGGGACCAATGGTTCACCATTAGCTTTAATGAAGCTAAAGCAAATCTAGACACTGACTTTTTTGAAGATAGAGATAACCAAAAACTATTGAACAAAGTTAATAGAAAAGGGGGTTGGGCATTGGGAGATATAGGTGACCAATTTGTATATACGTACTACAACCTTCTAAAAATGGCGCTAATTGTTGGAGCGATCTTTTCTGCAGGCCCCTGGATGGCGCTAGTAATTGCACTCGCAAGCATCCCAAGAATGTATACAGAACTCAAGAGATCTAAGCTAGAGTGGGGGATCTGGGCAGTTAAGGGTGATGCATTCCATAGGCACCAAAAAACAGTAGGTCTATTTTATAATGAGAAGAACCTTATAGAGATAAAATTATATGGTTTAAAGAATAGACTATTACACGGAGTTGCTGCAAAAAATATTGAAGAATTTGGCAAAGCACAGGCTAAAGCCTCAAAGTCCACTTTAGGTATAGAATCTTTCTCACATCTAGTTTATGAAGGAACATTCCTGGGCTTAACAATTTATCTAATTTCAAAAACTGTATCAGGAATAATAAGCATCGCAAACTTTACATTCTACACAGGAATTCTTAATCAATTCAGCTCATCGATGCGAAATCTCTCCTCTATCATTTCTAGATCTGGTGAGTTAGTTCTTTACGCTAGAGACTTTTACGCAATTTATGATTCTAAGCCCCAAATTGAAACTAAATCAGATTCAGTTAAGCTTAATAAAGATAATATACCACTGATAGAGTTTAAAAACGTTTCATTTGCATATCGATCGAACCTAAAAGAAAAGATTCTTGATAACCTAAACTTAACCATTAATCCAGGTGAGCACATTGCACTTGTGGGTGAAAACGGAGCAGGGAAGACGACCATCATTAAGCTCCTACTTAGGCTTTATGATGTAACTGAAGGGGAGATCTTAGTCAATGGAGTAAATATCAAAGATGTAGATCTTGACAGCTACTGGCGTCAAATTGGAGTTCTATTCCAAGATTTCAATAGATACCCATTTGATATCCAAACTAATATAGAACTGGGTCGAGTCAATAAAAAGCCAACAAAACAAGAGCTTGATAGGGCTGTAGAACTCGCAGACCTCAAGCCAATTCTAAAGAAATTACCAAAAGGAATTAACACAATTTTAGATAATTCATTTGAAGAAGGGGTCGAGCCGAGTGGAGGTCAGTGGCAACGTGTAGCACTAGCCAGAGCATTCTACAGAAACTCTAACATCTTAATTCTTGATGAACCAACGGCGGCAGTTGATGCCAATGCTGAGTATGAGATCTTTAATAACATCTTTGCTCACTACGGTAATAAAACTGCACTAATCATCTCACATCGCTTCTCAACAGTAAAAAGAGCCCAAAGAATTGTAGTTTTAGAAAAAGGCAAAATCTTAGAACAAGGAACTCACAAAGAGTTAATGAAGAAGTCTAAGCTTTATGCTGAGATGTTTAACAAGCAAGCCGAAGGCTACCTAAATTAATCGTTATTAACTAAAGTCAGCAGCGCCATCCCAACCCATAAGTGTAATATTGCTAGCTGGCCAAAAGTAATACTCTGGATTGCAAATCCAATAAGATACAAAACTAATCCGATAGATATGGGTTTATTAAGCTTAGCTCCAAACACTAAACTTAAACCAAAAAAAGTTAGAATTGCTAAACCCACTAAACCAAATTGAACCCAAACATCTAAACCTACAAAATTACTTGTGGCATTAGAATCCTGTTTGGGATCCAAATTAGCACCATATTGCCCAGCGCCAACTCCAAATAAATCCGTTCTTAAATCTCGCTTTATTAAGTTTAAAGCCTCACTCCTTGCCTCGTCGCGCGAGTTTAAGGAGTTCTCATCTTTTGCATCTTTTTCATTTCCCCATGGCCTGATTGATTTTAGATGTCCTGTAATAGTCCCAATTCCTTTAGAATAGTTATTGTCCTCATCAATACCTTTTTTGCCAAGTAAACTCACTGCTCCAATAAAAACTAAGATGATAACTAAAGCCGCCGCACATAATCTAGTAATTATATCCACATTAAACAGCTTCTTAAGCTCTGAGAAATTATAAAAGAATGCGACCAGACCCATTACTGCGCTTGCGACAATTGCTCCTCGGGCTAAGCTTAATAAAATTGATAAGTAAATTAAAGAGGTAAACCCAAGCCTAAAATAAAAACTTTTAAACAAATCATTCTTTCTGTCAGCTAAGCTCAATCCAAGAGGCAACAGTAAAAACAAACTAAAATAAAGTGGCTCTAACAAAACAGAGTGCATCCTTGGCAAACCAAGTCGGATTGCATCATATTGCTCTCTAATTCCAGTTAGGTCAGCAGGCAAACCAACCAAATCACCAAACCATTGGAAGAATCCAAAACCGATTACAACTAAAGTAGAGGCAAAAATAGTGTTTAAGATTAATTGTAAATTCTTTTTAGAACTTAAGCTTAAGCTATAAAATATTGCAACAACAAAACCTAAGTTCAAGTTAGCCTTTAACCAAGCAGGGCTATCCTGAGCCCATAAAATTGAAAGTAAAGAATACACAAGAAGTAGAGCAGGCAGAATCAATAACTTCTTTTCAAGCAATTTATTAGAATTAAGCTTTATATCTTTTAAGTTAATAAAAATTAATGCAGTACCTAGAAATAAACTTAACTTTAAGGTTATCCCACCAACATCTAAACTTGGGATTCTTTCAAAAGGAATACTAAAAACAAAAAGAACTAGAATCTTCTCTCGAAGTTCTAGCTCCTTAAACTTATATAAATATCTCTTAAGCATCTAAGCTTAAGTTTAGCAGAATTGGCTAGGCTGATAATTTTGTTGGTGTATTATCTACTCTACTTCCGATTTCTCTTCTTAAGGCTCTAGGCATGTTTCCAGGAGCATCTCTGTATACTACTGTGGTCACATTACCATCTTTTAAAATTGGCCAAGCGGATAGATCAACAACTTTAAAACCTTTCTGCATTGCATCATCATAGCTGACATGGGGTAAAAATGTAGCAGAGCTATCTGTTCTTGGGTCACCAGAGTAAACGCCATCTATACCAGATCCTTTAAGCAAAGCTGTTGGTTTATCAGGTGCTACCAGATCTCTAGCAAAAAGGGCAGCACCAAAGTCGGTGGAGACATGTCCTCTACCAATACCTCCGCCTGCTACTAATATATCCTGAGGCACATTGCGGTCTATTATCTTTTCTAGAGCCCTTAATTCTGTTTCATGAATAAGATTTACAATAGCTAAAGCTATGGCAGCTTTTCTAGCTGAATCTTTTTCACTCTTTACATGTTGCTCTAAAACATACTGTGGAACACCTGTAAATCCTAGCGCTCTTTCGCCAAGTGCATCCATTAATGTTGAGGCGTTTAATACGGAAGCAACCATCCCATCCTCGTCTGCTTTAAGTCTCTCTATACCGTATGGAGTGACATCCCTACCTCTATTGCCGGCACCACCACCGACACACACTACGAGAGGACCTAGTAATTCATTCTTTAACTCAATTAGCTCTTGTGCTAGTCTTGCGGGTTCTGATGGATCTCCTAAAACAAATGTATCACCAGTAATTTTTGCTACAGCAGAGTAGAACTCACTCATATATTTCTTCTTTAATCTAAGCTTAATATAACACTAATGTAGTCAAAAAGCAATATCATAAGCGGTTTAAAAATGGTACAATCAAGAACATGAAGTGTTCGCATTTCCGGACTTGATCCGGGAGCAAAGTGCAGTAAATAGGCATATGCGCCAAAAATTCCAACTTTTATATAACCTAAGTTTAATCTTGAGTGATGCTCTAGCAATTCTAGCTGCTTTTACAGTGGCGTATATCTTAAGGGTACAAATCGATCCAAGGCCAATAGTTACACCAATTTCAGCAAAAAGCTATGCATTAATTTACGTTTCAATATTACCTTTTTGGTTAGGTCTAATGGCGCTCATAGGCCTTTATAAAAGAAGTTTTTACCACAAACTCCTTAAAGAATTTGCAGGCTTAATCCTTACGTCCGCAATAGGTATAATGGCTTTAATAACACTAGATTTCGCCCTTGATCGCCCAATATTCCCAGCTCGCCTAGTTCCGGTATATGCCTTTGGCTTAAGCTTAAGTTTGTTGTGGCTAGGAAGATTAATATTAAGATTTATCAAGTTTATTGCTGCAAAATCAGGTAAAGGCTTAACTAGGGTCTTAATAATAGGTAATGGTGACATCGCTCCAAAAATTTATGAAAATTTAACCAGCAAAAAAAACAATGAGTATAGGCTTGAAGGAATTTGGATGCCTGAATTAAGACACGGCCAAATAAGAGAATTTACGCCAGACAAAAAATATTTAATAAAAAACTTTAATAATGCATTAGGTAGAATATCTGGTCGCCACGTAGATTTAATTGTACAAACCGAAGTCCTAGATGATGAAAAAAATTACCTACTAACATCAGCAGTAGAATCCGCCCATGCTCGCTATAAACTGATTCCTTCAAACTCATCTTTATACGGAGTCAAGACTACTACAGACCTCTTCTTTGGAGTGCCAAGCCTTGATGTCCATATAACCCCACTTGTTGGCTGGAACACAGTTTTAAAGCGCTTATTTGATATGTTCTTAAGCCTAGCCCTCCTCATAATTACGTTCCTCCCAGTGCTTTTCTTAGCACTATTAGTTAAGCTTAGCGATTTTAGAGGTCCAGTATTTTATAAACATGCTAGAGTAACTCGTTTTGGTAAATCTTTCTATATCTACAAATTTAGGAGTATGTATTGGAAGTACTGTACGGGAGGTAAAAAGACAAATGAACAGGTATTTAAAGAGATGGGCAGAGAAGACTTACTCCACGAATGGGAAACAACCCAAAAACTTAAAGATGACCCAAGGATAACTCCGCTCGGTAAGTTCCTTAGAAGAACTAGTTTGGATGAGCTCCCACAACTCATAAATGTCCTGCAAGGCAAATTAAGCTTAATAGGTCCACGCGCCATAACTAAGGAGGAGCTAACTAGATACAAAACCTCTCGAGATAAGTTCTTGAGCGTAAAGCCTGGCATTACAGGTTTGTGGCAAGTATCAGGACGCAGCAACTTAAGTTATGAGGATAGAGTAAAACTTGACGTTTACTACATTCAGAACTGGAGTATTTGGCTAGACATAAAAATTCTATTTAAAACAATTGGCGTAGTTTTAAAAAGATCTGGCGAGTAATACGGGATAATTATTAACTTTTATAGGCTTAGCAACAACAACTTCACACTCAGAACTTCTAATATGTCACTCTGGAGTTACTAAAACTGATATAAGGATAAAAGCTGAAAATGGTGACTGGGTCTGGGTTAAACATGACGAAAATGAATCACCTGCTAGACATACTATAAAAAATACCTAAGAGAAAGTCTTGATTCTGCTATAGCTCATGGACAATAAATAGTTTGCTAAACTTAAACTATATGCAAACAAAAAAAGAACCTAAAATTGCTCTAGTTCATGACTGGCTAACCAACATGAGAGGAGGTGAAAGAGTTCTCCTTGCTGAAAGAGGCTTTTCCTCAAGCAGATATCTATACGTCTGTGTTTGAACAAGATAAACTCCCAGAATTTGATAAATACAAAAAACAGATTAAAACTACTTGGCTCCAAAAATTACCAAAAAAGCTTAGGAACTTTCATCAACTATTCCCAGTGATTAGAGTTTTTGCATTTAGATCACTGAACTTAAAAAAAATATGACATAATAATTTCTGACACCAGCTCGGATGCCAAACAGGTCAGAGGAGGAGAAGACACAAGGCACATTTGCTACTGTTTTACCCCAACTAGATACTACTGGTCACATTATAAAGACTATAAAAAAGACCCCGGCTTCGGAAAATTAAATATTCTAATCAAACCAATAATTCCGCCATTTGTATGGATAATGAAAAAGTTTGATTATTTAGGTGCACAAAAAGTTACTGAATTCATAGCTATATCAAAAAAAGTCCAACAAAGAATAGAAAAATACTACAAAAGAGAGTCGACTGTCATTTATCCGCCAACAGATACACACTTGATTAAATTAAATCCTGAAACTAAAAATAGAGCAGGCTACGTTGTATTTGGGGCTCAAGTAGCATATAAACGTGCAGATTTAGCTATTAAAGCCTGTATTAAGCTTAATTTAGAGCTTACCCTTATTGGTAACGGATCTGAGCATTCAAAACTTCAAGAATTAGCCGCAGGACATGAAAAAATTAAATTTAGAACAGACGTTGATGATACAGAAAAAAATGAGCTGTTAGGAACATTTAAAGCCATGATCTTCCCGCAAGAAGAAGATTATGGAATATCTGCTATTGAATGTATGGCTGCAGGAACTCCAGTTATTGCGCTAAAAAAAGGAGGAGCAAGAGATTACATCTCATCAGAGTCAGGGGTCTTCTTTAAAGAACAATCTGCGGAAGCTCTTGTGGCCGCATTAGAACGATTTGAAGCAGGAGAATTTAAGTTTAAACCAGAACGAGTCAGAGCTCAAGCCCAGAAGTTTAGTAAAGAAGAATTTATCAAACAAATTCAAGATTTTATATCAAATACACCAAGAGATAATTAGAAACCTCTGTAGCGACTAAAGACCGTCCTAGTGTCAATCTTTTTATACACATGAGACTATTTGAATCCCGTTATCTCATGATACGAAGCTCATTAATCCAAGTATAGTCATTTTCATGAGGAATAATACATCCAGTAAAGCCTAAGTCTAAAAAAATCCGGCTCAAATGTTTCTTAAAAAAGCTCAAGTATGGGATCTTATAATAATTCTATTTTTCACTAAATTTCTAATTGGGTCTACTCATACAAAAATTTAGCTATTTCTAGGAGACCACGAATCACCATCGTTTACCCAGTGAGCGTATGTATCAAAAAATACTTGGGCTAGTTTACCTAGATATTCTGCTGCACCTGAGTTTGTGGGTGGAAATTCAATTTCAGTAACTATCTTGGTTTTTTCTATTTTTATTCCTTTTCCTAACCCATCCTCTACATTGATCTCATTTTGGGTGACGCCCTCTTGTTCAACAATCATTCCATTCGCATGCCAGCCTATCTCAAATCTCACAATTTTTTCGAGTCCACTTTCTAATTGTTCTTTAGCCCCTAAAAGAATGATCCCATTAGGTACTGTACTATTATCGCCCTCTGGTCTTTTATATGTTACAGGTGAATATGTAAGATTAAATATTTTTTCATATTCCTCACCGAACATTGAAGCTACTAATTCATATATAGAATGTTTTTCGTTATTATTCCCAATATAAAAAGATCCACCTAGTACAGCTCCTAAAGATAAATAATCTATTTCTCTCATACTTCTACATCCTCTGGATAGATTTTAACACACTTTACGGGGAGGGGGTGTGTAATGTATAATCAACATTAATCCTCATCCTGCAATAATGGTTTCTCATAAAAGCCATGGGATATAGAAACAAGTAAATTTAAGCACATCAATAATTAATGTTAGTAATTAGACTGCAAAGAAGAGGCCGTAAAGGCTTAGCTCAATACAGAATAGTAGTTCAGGATAAAAGAACTCACCCAACAAAAGAAAAAGTAGTAGCTCGATTAGGCAACTATAATCCACATACAAAAGAATTAGTGATAGATAAAGATCTAGCACAAAAATTTGTAGATAATGGTGCTCAGCCATCAGAAAGAGTTGCTCAGTTGTTAAAAAAAGAAAAAGTTAAACTACCAAAATGGGTTGCTGATGCAACTAAAAAAGAAGGTAAAACTCGTAACGTTGAAAAATTAAGAAAAAATCAACAAAAAGAGGAGATTTCCGATGAAGCTCCTACAGAGTCAAAAGAAACACCTGAAGTGAGTGAAGAATCAAGTGAAGCAACAGCTCAAGATGCTCCAGAATCTAATCAAGATACAGAAGAGACTTCCACAGAAGCCTAAAAATAGGCTAAACTAAACTCTAGAGTAAACCTTAAAGAGTCCCAAAAAGACAGCAAGAGACCATATGAGTGAAATTACAATCGACCAACAATTTGTAGAATACATAGCAAAAAGCTTAGTAGATAATGAGGCTGACGTTAAAGTAGAGCGCGTAGTGGATGAGAGAGGAGTATTATTAACCCTTTACGTAAATCCAGCAGACTTAGGCAGAGTTATTGGCAAACGAGGAGCCATTGCCGAAAGTATAAGAACACTTTTAAGATCATTAGGGATTAAAAATAGTGCTCACTATAACTTAAAAATTGCTGATACAGATGGAGGCTCAAACTCAACAAGAGAAGAAGTCCAAGAACAAGATTATAGTCAGTATGCCTCCAGAAGAACAAAAATAGTGGAAAACTCTCAGTCAGAGGATCAGGCTTTAACAGAGGAAGAACCAACAAAAGAGTCTGATTTTGTCAAAAATACTCGTCAAGAACTTGCAGACTTAGAAGATTAATTAGTATAGTATTTATTGGATCTTACTTTTAGAATTTATCACTAATAAGTTCTTAGAGAAGGAGTATTATCCGGTAAGCCTATTTAGCTTATTTAATTTAATAAAAAGTGAGCTTTATGTGGCGGAAAACCACCTCTAGAAACTAAACTAGAGAGTAAATTTAAATCTGGGTTTTTACAATTAGTTAAAGTTCGCGCTCCAAACTAAAAATTATAAAAACATAGTGACCAGTTTTAAATGCTCTTTGCGAGAACTCTTTAGCCACTAGTAGCCTCTAGAGGTTTTTCTGCGCCTTAAATTCATTGATGATGATATGGGGAGTTACTAATTATCTCTATAGTTCTATATATCTGCTCAGTAAGCATTAATCCAAATAACCTATGAGGAAATACTTGATCAGAAAAACTCCAAATTAAGTTAGCTTTTTCTTTAATTTCATCATTTAAACCATATGCATCACCTACTATAAAAACTACTCTTTTAAAGTTGCCTGAGCTAATGACCTGCTCAAACTTTTTTGCAAAACTTAAATTATCAAACTTCTCACCATATTGATCCAAGACTACTAGATAATCAGTGTTCTTAACTACTTTTTTATAATCAGATTGTAAAAGACTAAACTTAACACGTTTATTAATCCGCTTAGCATACTCATCTAACTCATTAGAGCTAAGATTTGAATCAGATATAACGACAATTTCCATCAATAAAATTACTCTGTAAGTGAATCTATAGCTTGCATACACCTATCTTCATCTGTGACATAAGCAGCTAAAATTAAAGTAAAATCTTCTCCAGATTTGACATCGTCACCATAAACTGTCTTCACAGTACTTTGATGCATTTCATCAGCTAACCTCATATTGCATGGATCACTCTCTCTAAGCCCATAAACTGTATAGTTAAATGCAAGTAAAGATCTCGCAATAACATAAGGACTTTTACCCTCAAAATCATCACAGAATTCTTTTCTTAGATGCATTACATTAGATTCAACTCCAGGAATCTTTAGTGTCCAACCCCTATTCGAGCCAATCACTTTATCCTCTATCCAAGATATTCCACAATCAACCACTACTTCCTCATCAGTGCCTAAAGCCTCTTGATTAATCTTTTCGAGGGTATTGGCTATTTCTAGCTCTTGCTCATTCATATCTTCACTTTGTTTATTAAAGTCAAAATACTGAGAGGCGCTAAATGTAGCAGTTGCTAGGACGGCCATAACAGCAGCAATAATTGGAGCTTTACTTCTTTTTTTATTTAGTTTTTCATTCATTTATATGATTATATAACATGAAATAAATAAAGTCAATTGTTATTAAGCTGTTATACTTTAATTAATGAGTAAAAAAAAGTTAAGTATAAGCTCTAGATTGGATGAGCTAAATGGGGTAGGTCCAGCTAAATATAAACAACTACAAGATGTTGACCTAAATACTATTGCGGACCTACTGGACTATTGGCCAAGACGCTACGTAGATTACTCAAATATAGGCTATATAAAAAAAATTAAACCCGGTTTAGTGACCTTAAAAGTATCAATAATAAATATCAAGGGTCGTTGGGCTAGAGGTCGTGCAATGCATCTCACAGAAGCAGTTGTAGAAGATGATAAAGGTGATAGAATGCCTGTAGTTTGGTTCAATCAGCCATATAGATTAAATAGTTTTAAAACTGATGAGAAGTATTATATATCAGGAGATTTTAAAGTTAGCTCGGGTAGGTTAAACTTAACTAATCCTTCTGTAGAGCCAGTAAAATCAGACAAGAACCAATCAAATACAGCAAGAATAATCCCAGTTTACCCTGAAAAAAGTAATCTAAGCTCAAGCTTAATAAGAAGTTTATTGATACAGATTGAGCAAGTAGCAAAAGAAATAAAAGAAGTATTACCGCAAGAGATATTAGATGAGTATAAATTAATCCCAAAAAATGAGGCTTTGTGGCAACTCCATATGCCACAATCTATGGAGTCTCTCAATCTTGCAAAAAAACGATTAGCTTTTGAAGAGGTTTTGACTCTCCAACTAGCTGTTCAAAAAAACAAAGAGTTTATCCAAAAACTTACATCTCCAAAAATTAAGTTCAATCTAGAAGACACAAAAGAACTTGTAAAGTCACTTAAGTTTAAACTTACAGATGAACAAAGAGCTGCAGCCTGGCAAATTCTAAAGGATCTAGAAAAAGACGAGCCAATGAATAGAATGCTAATGGGTGATGTAGGCTCCGGAAAAACCGTCATAGCCGCAATAGCATCACTGCAGGCAATTAAAGCAGGGAAACAAGTGACAGTTTTAGCACCTACAGAAGTCCTTGCCACTCAACACGCAAAAAGCTTTACTACTTTACTTTCTAACTTTAACCAAAAAGTTGACCTACTAGTTGGCTCACTTAAACCAAAACAAAAAACCGAACTTTTAAATAAAATTGAAGATGGCTCAACCAAGTTTATAGTAGGAACTCATGCTTTAATTCAACAAAAGGTTAAGTTTAAGGATCTTTCCTTCGTTATTGTAGATGAACAACATAGGTTTGGTGTTAACCAGCGTAAAGAACTCCAAAAAAGAGTAGGGGAAGGCAAATTTCCTCATTTACTGACAATGACGGCAACACCAATCCCCCGTTCATTAGCTCTTATGCTTTATGGAGAACTGGAGCAGAGTATGATTAGAACTAAACCACTAGGCAGAATAGAAATACAAACAGAACTAATTCCGGGTGCCTCTAAACAAAAAGTTTGGGACAAACTAAAAGAAGAACTAAGTTTAAACCATGCCGCAATCTTCGTCTGCCCAAACATTACAGATACTGAGAACTCTGCAAGAGTATCAACAGCTAAAGTTTATGAAGAACTCTCAAGAAAAGCTTGGATAAAAAAACATGGTTTAGGTCTTCTTCACGGAAAACTAAAGTCAGATGATAAAGACCAAATAATGTTAGATTTTGCATCGGGTAAAATTAATACTTTAGTCTCTACAACTGTAATAGAGGTCGGTATAGATATCCCAAGAGCCACCTTAATAGTTATTGAAGGAGCGGAATATTTTGGTCTTGCTCAACTACATCAGCTTAGAGGTAGAGTAGGAAGGTCAAATCTGCCAAGTTATTGCTATTTAGTGCCAGCTAAAAACGATGGCATACCTGCTAGGCTTAGATATTTTACAGATAATTCAGATGGCTTTAAGTTAGCACAATACGACCTCGAGATGCGGGGTCCTGGCCAGGTATACGGTAAGCTACAATCAGGAGCCCTAGACTTAAGGTTAATTGACATAAACGACACAAAATTAATTAACCAAGCAAGAGAAGCGGCCATCAGTATTGTAAAAGACAAGTTAGCCCTGAGTACCGAGCTCAGAGCTAACATTGCTAAACACCAAGATTTAGAATACTTAAACTAGCAACTCGCTAAAAACTCATCAACTACTTCATCAGTATCTCTAAGCATTTCATCGATAGAAGCTACTCCTCTTACATTGATAGAATCGCCTCTTGTCCCTATTGAAGTATCTAATGGATCATTTATAATTAATGCAGAATTAGTCCGCGACTCAGTAGTTACTACATGTCTAAAACTTAAGTTACCATCTGAATCCTTACCGTCAATTATTACACTAGATGAATCTTCATCACGCTCAACCTTTAACGAACGAAGTTCAGAGAATTCTTCGTCATAGTCTGGCTTCATAACCACTAATACATTATCATTTCCACTAACACGACAATATGACCCACTGAAATCTGTTTCAGTAACTCTCTCAAATGCATTATTAGTAAATTCATTTGCTAACTCAGTAGTCCTGTGCGCTTCTCCAGACTCCGTTGAGAGAGAGCAGGCGCTAATACCTAACGTAGCACAGACTGATATGGCTAATGGTGCAACCTTTTTCTTAAAAAACTCATTCATATATAAAAGATCATATCATAGTTAGTAATAATTGTCAATACAAGCCACGGCTTTATTATTACTTGCAATTTAAAATGGCAGACCAAATCTATATTGAGAATATGTAATTAAAGTAGTAGAAATAGCAGCAGTAACTAACAATCTTTTTCTAAGGTCATCTTTAGCTTTCTGTCGTTCTTCTACTTTGTGATTAAGTGTCTCAACACTGGGCTTAACAAGGTCTTTAGATGTAAGCTCAACCAATCTATCAAAAGAGCTTTTAATTACCTCTTCATCATCTCCACTGGCTCTTTCTCCCTCAAATCTTCTCTCATCAGTCATAAATAAGATTATACTATACATATGTTCTATAAGTCAATAGCAAATATTATAGAAATTTACGTTTAGGTCACATATATTTTTCTAAATTACCTAAAAAATATAGCTAAAGATTTTTTTGTAAATACCATCCAGTATAGCTACCTTTTACTTTAGATACGTCATTCGGTGTTCCTTCCGCAACAACAAGGCCACCTTTTTGGCCGCCTTCTGGACCCATATCAATAATATGATCAGCAGATTTAATTACATCTAAGTTGTGCTCGATAATAACCATGCTATTTCCAGAATCTACCAAAGTATTTAAAACCTCTAATAACTTTTTAACATCGTGCATGTGCAATCCTGTTGTCGGTTCATCTAAAACGTATAAAGTCTTACCTGTTGGGCGCTTGCTTAGCTCAGTTGCAAGCTTAACCCTTTGAGCCTCGCCTCCACTCAAAGTAGTCGCACTTTGGCCTAAAGTTATATATCCTAAACCTACATCGTTAAGCATACTTAAGCGTTTGTTTATCGCAGGCTGAGATTTAAAGAACTCAACAGCGTCCTCAACTGTCATCTCTAAAACATCAGCAATACTTTTACCATTAAACTTTACCTCCAAGACTTCAGCTTTATAGCGTTTACCATGACACACTTCGCAAGGTACATAAACATCAGGTAAAAAGTGCATTTCTATCTTAATAACCCCGTCACCTTGGCAAGTCTCACAACGCCCACCGGCTACATTAAAACTGAATCTACCAGCTTTATATCCTCTTACTTTTGCTTCTGGAAGAGCAGTAAACAGATCTCTAAGAGGGCCAAATAATCCAGTATAAGTTGCAGGGTTGCTCCTTGGAGTCCTACCAATAGGTGATTGATCAATAATAACAATTTTATCTAAGTTCTCAATTCCATCAATTCGTTCATGTCTACCACTTGGCTCTTGAGCTCTTAGCAGCTGAGCGTGTAATTCTTTAGCAAGAATATCATTAATAAGTGTAGATTTTCCAGAGCCAGAAACTCCAGAAACAACGACCATCTTTCCAAGAGGGATCTTAACACTGACATCCTTTAAGTTATTTTCTTTAGCACCAATGATCTCTAAGCTTAAACCATTGCCTTTTCGTATTTTTTTATTTGCCTCTATTTTTTCGCGCCCTGCGAGATATGCTCCAGTTATACTATCCTTATTCTTTGCCACTTCTTTCGGAGTTCCCGCAGCTACTATTTCTCCACCATGCACACCAGCTTTAGGACCCACATCCACCAAGTAGTCTGCCTCCATAATAGTTTCTTCATCGTGTTCTACAACAATTACTGTATTACCTAACTCCTTAAGATGCTTCAAAGTAGCAAGTAATTTTGTATTATCTCTTTGATGCAAGCCAATGCTTGGCTCATCTAAAACATATAAAACTCCCTCTAGGCCAGAACCAATCTGCGTAGCAAGCCTGATTCTTTGGGCTTCACCTCCACTTAAAGTTGCAGCAGAACGGGCCAAGTTTAAGTAACTTAAACCTACGTTATTTAAAAAACTTAACCTAGATTTAATCTCTTTTAAAACTAGACGTCCAATCGCTTGTTCTTTATCACTAAACTTAATCTTGTCAAAAACATCAACTGCAAACTCAATATCCATTTCACAAATATCCATAATAGAATATTTATCAATCTTTACAGCAAGAACCTCAGGCTTAAGTCTTTTACCATGGCAAGTGTTACAAGGTTGTTCACGCATATATTTTTCGAGCTCTCGACGCATATTCTCTGAGTCTGTCTCTTGCCACCTGCGTCTAATATTCTTAGCAACCCCTTCAAACTTAACTTCGTAGCTCCCGCGTCCAAAACTTACTTTGACTTTTCTATCACTGCCTTCTAAGATCACTTTCTTCTCGTCTTCAGTTAGTTCACCGACCGGCTTTCTGGCATCAATTCCATGAGCCTCACATGTCGCTAGAATCTGCTTCATTGTCCAAGCATCAGCTCCCATTCTCTGTAAAGGTCGAATCGCACCTTCTGTAATACTAAGTCTTGGATTTGGCATCAGTAATTCTGGGTCAACCTCAAGCCTATTGCCAAGCCCAGTACACTCAGGGCAGGCTCCTTGTGGTGAGTTAAAAGAAAAAACTCGAGGCTCCAACTCCTTTAGTCCAGCTTCCGGGTGATCCAGGCAAGCAAAAGCCTTAGAAAAACTGTGTACCTCATCTGTATCAGAATCCAAAACACTTACTAAAGAAGATGTTAAGTTTAATGCGGCTTCCACGCTTTGGCTAATTCTATTTCTGTTTTCTTCGTTAATAATCAATCTATCTACTACAACTTCAATGGTGTGCTTCTTCTGCTTTTCTAAAAGAGGGAACTCGTCGAGTGCATAAACAACCCCATCAACTCTTACCCTTGCAAAACCTTTTTTTAAAAACTCTTCAGGAATATGTTGAAACTCTCCTTTTTTAGCAAGAACAACAGGAGCCAACACTAAAGCTTTCATGCCCATTTTCAATTTGAGTATTTCATTAACAATATCTTGCTGAGTTAACTGAGTAATCTCTTTACCGCATACTGGGCAGTGCGGAACCCCAATTCTTGCATAAAGCAACCTTAAATAATCATAAATTTCAGTAACTGTAGCCACGGTAGATCTTGGATTTCTACTCGTAGTTTTTTGATCAATACTAATTGCCGGCGATAATCCAGTAATGTTATCAACGTCTGGCTTTTCGACCATACCCAAAAACTGTCGGGCATAAGAACTTAGGCTCTCAACGTAACGTCGCTGACCTTCGGCAAAGATAGTATCAAAAGCTAAAGAACTCTTCCCACTACCACTTAAGCCAGTAATAACAACTAACTTGTTCTTAGGTATAGTAATATCGATATTTTTTAAGTTATTTTCCCGAGCACCCTTAACAACAATCTCTTCACTCATATCATTCACATTATGCTCCTAAATTTTTTCTTGAGGTATATATTAACTTGCATTAAGATAGAATTAATGTTACAATATAAATATATGAAAAACTTAAATAAAAAAAATAAGTATATAGCTGGACCAGTTCTTTTAGTTGTATCACTTTTAGGTGCAGCATGTACGCAAACAACTGAAGTTAATGGACATACACTCATAGAGAAAGAAGATGGAGTGTTAGAGGGTAAAAATAATGTTTTTTATAGACCAGACGGTACTGCATACCGCACGAGGGTTAATCGTGCAACACTAGAGGTTTCTATTTTTGAATATGTATGTAGTCAAGAAGATAAAGTACGAACAGAGAAAGATGCTCAGCAAGATATGAAGACTGACGACAAATTAAAAATTGAGGTATTTAATTTGAACCTGCCCAATAGAAATAGAGGAGCTTGCGGCTACGATAAAGAGTTTATTGAGCCAGGGGCCTTAGAACCAAAGGAAGACTAATCAATAACAATTGATCCAATATCCCTGTATTTAAACTTATCATCAAAATAATGCTTACGCTTAGTCATCTCTGTAGCAATATCTGTGTATTTTAAATATTCACTCGGAAAATTACGTCCGGTTAAGCACAATGAGCAATTTTTAGATCTTGATTGGATTAGACTTAATAAATCTTTCTTATTTAACAATCCATCGTTAACCGCATTATTAATTTCATCACAAATAACTAAATCAAATTCATCGCTTCTGGCAAATTCTAATGCCTTTTTATATGTATCTATGGCTGCATATTTATGCTCATCCTCAGATACATTTTTAGCACTTAAATCACCCGCGTTATAAAAACCCTTGCCACCTTTAATAAACTTAAGTTTAGATTTATAGACTTTTTCTAGTTCAGTAATAGCCTTGTGCTCAGAAACCTCCCAGTACTTAATAAACTGTACATAGGCAACTCTCATATCAGCTCCGAGAGCCCTTAACATCAAACCCAGAGAGGCAGAAGTCTTACCTTTACTATCCCCAGTGTAAACAATCACTACAGAATCTTTAGTTTTATAATCCTCAAACATACTAAACTTAATTATTACATAATTTTCTATATTGCTTAATTATAGCTTGATAACTGTTAAACAAGTATTATAAACTTAAGCTTAATAAATGACATTAAATTGGATTAAATAAATATGGACCCTTTAGCCAATAAACCAGCACAACCAAACCCACAACAACCTCCAATAATTCCTCCTAATCCAAACCCAGTTTCTCCCCAACCACAAGCTCAACAAAATAACAGTAACCAACCCGTAGCAACTGGTAGACCTGAACCAGTCGCACAGAATATAGCCCCCACTCCAGAGCGCCCTGTAGAAGCATGGCCTCCAGCAGGGAGTCCAGCCGCAGAAGAACTTGCAAACCCAAGCCCACCAGCTCCAGTTAACATTTCAGAACATACTCCTGAAATTGCCCAAAGCATTGGTAATGAGGTTACGGATGCAGTTGATATGGGTCAATCTACACTTGCTCAAACAGAGCCCTCTAAAACATCGGCATCTGGTAAAATGGATGGATTTGTCAGCCCTGTTGCAAAAGAGATAAAAGAAGTAGTTGGCACTAACCAATCTCCAAGTACAAACACTGAAAATCAAATGTCAGACCAGCAAGCAGATAGACTTTTTCAAGAAGAACCTGCCACAAAAAAAAGAAACAGACACGCTAAATTAAAAAAAATATTAATATATTTAGCTATTTTTATAGTATTATCATTAATTGCATTGGGAGTATATATATTCTTTTTTGGAAACAAGGCTGCCCAAAGCTATAAAAATGCTTATTTAAATTCAGGATTTAACGAGGCACTATCTCAAATTCAATCAGCGTTGAGTGAGCAACCCATTAATAGCGCAGAACTAACATCCGGTTTCAATAAATTAAAAGTAGCTCAGGGTAACTCCAGTAGTCTTGGTACAGTATTCTTAGGAGATATAAACCCAAATTATAAAAAGGCAAAACAAGCAAATAAATCCACCTTAGACTTAAAAGAAAAGATTAAAGCTTATCAAGAAAAGTATTCAGACTATCCTGAATACATAGCGGTCTTATCGACTTCATTTGATGTAGTAGCGAAACTAGATGAACTAGCGCAGACAGATCTAACAACAATTGCCGCAGAAAAATTAAATACCGACCTTAATACATTACTTACAGAATGCAATTCTTCTATAAAGTTATTAAAAGAAGTAGAAAAGCCAGGAGATTTAAGTCAAAGTTCTGATGATTTAAGTAAGGCTTTAACTACAATATGTACTGAATCAATGGACTCATTAGAAGATGGGATAATTGTACTTTTAACTGGAAAAACAGGAGTTTTATCAGCTGAAGATCAAGAAAAAGCAAAATTATACCTAGAGTCATTTGGTAACACATCAGTCAATATCCAAGAAAACTACAAAGTTAATGTAGCAAGTCTATATTCTTTCCAGCAGGACGCTCTAGAGCAAGCCAAATCGTTACTTCTAGAATCACAAGCCTTATAACCAGTTAAGCTTAGTCGCTAAAGTTTAACAGCAAAGCTGTTCTTACCTTTTTTAACTAATGATTCAGTACTAAACTTAGTATCTAGATTAGCCTTAATACCGTTAATTTGAATAGATCCTTGCTCAACAAGTCTTCTGGCAGCACTTTTACTCTCTGCAAGTTTAGTATCTACCAAGAACTCTAGTAAATCCTCTTTATTAGAGTTGGGTAGTTCTTCAGCAAGTTCTTTAAACTCAGTATCACTAAGTTCAGCAACATTTCTTCCATCGAATATAACTTCAGTCATCTTCTTAGCTCTATTTGCCGCTTCTTCACTATGAACAGTCTTAGTGACCTCATATGCCAAAAACTTCTGCGCTAAACGCATAGCAGGATCTATTTTAAAGTCTGCCATCAGCTTATTGAACTTATTCGGCGTAATCTCTGTATAGATCTTTAGGTAATCACCAACTCCTTCGTCATCCATATTCAACCAGAACTGGTAAAACTTAAACACACTAGTTTTATTAGGGTCTAACCAAACCGCACCCTCTTCACTTTTACCAAACTTTTTACCAGTCGATTTATTAACAACTAAGATGTGTGATAAAACATGAGCTTCTTTCCCTCTAGTTTTTCTAATCAGATCAACTCCAGAGATACAATTACCCCACTGATCAGAACCACCTATCTGTAGAGTTACACCGTAGTTATCAAATAAATGAAGGTAATCCATACCTTGCAAGAGAGTGTAGCTAAACTCAGCATAACTTATTCCATCAGACCCTTCTCCAAGTCTACTGGCAATGAAATCTTTCTTAATTAAATCACCAACGCCAAAGTTCTTTCCAATGTCTCTTAAAAAGTCTAGGACTTTTAAGTCTTTAGTCCAATCAATATTATTTACTAAAGTAAAATCTTTTCCTCTATGTATTCGCTTCAGCTCCTCTTGGGCTCGTTCAACATTATTTTTTATTCTTTCTTCCGCCTGCATCTGCCTCTCTGAAGTCCTTCCACCAGGATCGCCTACTAAAGAAGTTGCCCCTCCTGCTAGTAAAATAGCCTTAAACCCGTGTTTCATCAGAATTCCATCGAACATCATAGCCGCCAAATTACCCACCGTTTGTGAGTCTGCTGAAGCGTCAAAACCATGGTAAAAGGTTCGTTTTTGTTTGTCTAGTTCTTTTATATCTTTAAATGTAGTTTGGTGAACAAATCCTCGCCAAGTTAGTTCTTCTGAGAGTGTCATTTTGTTATTCATTATTAAAACTAAATTTTTGCTTCTATTTATAAGCTCTACATTAAGCAGTAAAGTATTAACCCCGCAAGGGGTAATAATTATGAAACTACAAAAAATTGTGATTTAAAGTTAACATCTTAAAAAATAATTATAGCAGAACCTTTACGGAGTTATTGTTCTAAAACTGGCTGATCCAAATAATTCTGCAAAACTTTATCATTGCTTAAAGCATCATTAGTAAAATTACCATAAGTATCTAAACTCTTTAATTGACTCTGAATATGTTGGATCTCAACCTTAATGTCATCTTTTGACTCAAATTTAATACTAGAGTCTTCTTCT
Source organism: Candidatus Nomurabacteria bacterium (assembly GCA_023898665.1). Classification (NCBI taxonomy): domain Bacteria; phylum Candidatus Nomuraibacteriota; species Candidatus Nomurabacteria bacterium. Next base: position 441,262 of record CP060233.1, on the reverse strand, counting down.
GCCTTAAATGAGTTTGGTAACTCACGCCTACCAGGTCTTACGAGATCGTACTTGCTCCGTGGATCCTTATAAAACAACCAACTAGAAATACTGACAATAACTAAACTAAACAAGCAGGCAGATAAAATTAATCTTCTAAGCGTAAAGGAATGATGCTCATGTGGATGACGCTTAATACCTGTAGACTTTGCCAACTTGTGCAATATCTTTTTAATCTTTTTTACCATTTTTTATCCTCCACAGAAATCGCACTATTCAAATTATTTGTATAATTTTCGGCAGAAAGAGCAATTCCAGACCTAAAGCTTCTTAACGTTTCTAACTGCTTCCAAAAGTTTTGTGGATCTAACTTACAACTTACAGATAATAATCTTTGGAATTCACCATCGTATGCTTCAAAATCAACTTTAAACTGCTCTAATTGCTGTCTTAAAGAGACCAGAGCAGAAGCAAGCTCGCTATGATCAACGTTAAACCTAATATATCCTTCTTCAAGGTTGTCCAGTCTTCGTAATATATATTCCCAGCCCCTAACTCTATTTTGCCTAGCAGCAAGCTCACTTATCCTAACAGTCTTTGATAGATATTCTTTAATAATATCGCATCTAGATACTATTTTGCTCCCAATTTCTTGATTATAAATATTATCTTCATTAAAAGCGTAAGATCTATTTACAAAATATGGAGACATAGAAAGAAGTCCTAATAGTACAGGGATCGAAAGTAGTTTAGAATTTAGCTTAATTTTAACCATTATTAATAATTATAGATTTATCCTTAAAGTTAATATAGGTTTTTTCTCCTCACCATTCTTAACTTTAGCGTTATTTTGAGTAAAAGATTTTGACTTTGTTATATAAAAAGATTGCCCTCTCTTCACCCTGAAATGTAACGATATTTTCTGAGTTTGTTTACCTCCTAAAATTTGCCCATCTCTAGGTGAATAAGTATCGTCAGACATCCGTTCCGGTTCGGTTTTCTTTAAACCAGCTCCTTCAGCATATAACGCCAAGTCATCATATCCGATATTCATATTATTATAGGAGGCGTTACCAACCAAAAAATTTACTCTTACGAATTCATCTCCTGCTTCAGCAACCTTTTTATAATCGTACTCAGAAGCAGGGCGATAATCACGGTCGACGGAAGCAGCTAGAATGGCAAAACCATCTTGCCAAGATACCTGTTGACCTAAGTTTACTTCAGATAATTGCGACTTTATTAGTTCTGGCTGAGAAAAGTTGAGATTAAGGCTAAATTCGCCAAAGTTTGCTGGAGCCGAATCAACGTATCCTTCACTGTTATTATTTGCTTCGAGATCTTTAATAACTACAGGATCTGATTTCTGATTAACTTTTTTATTGGATGACCCACCACCGCTTAGCATAAGAATTAACAGAAGTATTAATATCAGTCCAACAAATCCTGCTACCAAATAAATTACTTTGGTACTGTTACTTTCAGGAATAAACTTGAGCTTTTTAAAACCATGAGACCGTGATTCTATACTAGAATCTTTTATAACTTGCTCCGATGAACTATGTTGAGGAGGATTAACATCTTTTTTTTCAAAATCAGTATTATTAGTATCAGGTAGCTTATCTGTTGTCATACTAACTAAATTCTAACAGCTTAGAGGTACTAATTGCCAGGCTGTAAACTTAAAATTTTTGTTATACTTAAGTTTAATGGATGAGAATCAAAAAAAAGTAAAAAACAATAATTTTAGAGGCTTAACAGTCTTTGAGTTGTTACTCATAGTATCTGTAGTATTGTGTTCAATTTTATGGGCCCTTAGTACACGAGCATCAATGCAAAACAAAGTTTACGATGAGCAAAGAATAGCCAGAGTAACGGCGCTAAAAGAGAATTTAATGATTTTAGTGGATAGAAATGGAACATTCCCTAATGATGAGCAATTCCAAAATGAAGAAAAGCGTAAAGAATTATTCAATCAATATTTGAGTGAGAACGGACAGGATTTTTTAAGTGATCCAAAAGATAAACAAAAATTAATAAGCTACATAGCTGAGCCGGAAGAGTGTGCTGCCACTTTTGAAGATCCTTGCACAAAAGTTACTATTGCTCTTGAATTGAGTAACGGTGATCAGTTTATAAAGTTTGGTATTCAACCTGGTAGAGAAGGAGAGTATTTAAAGCAGGCCTCAGAAGAACTCAAACAAAATCAGGACATACTCGAGAATTAGTTAAAAACAAATGGCAATTGATAGACTACTTGATCCCGAAGACATTAATAACATTGATGATTCAACTAAGTCTGACGTTAATACGTCTAATGACATGACAATTATTGACATAAAAAATGAACTAAATCTTAGACCTAAATCTTTTAAAGAATATATCGGTCAACAAAAACTCAAACAAAACTTAGAATTAGCCATAAAAGCAGCTAAGAGTAGAGGAGAGACTATTGACCATCTGCTCCTTTACGGTCCTCCTGGTTTAGGTAAAACCACTATGGCTGGAGTTGTTGCTAAAGAATTAGGAGCAAATCTACATATAACAGCCGGCCCTGCTATTGAGCGAGGCGGGGACTTAGCAAGTATGCTTACAAAACTTCAGCCAGGTGACATTTTATTTATTGATGAAATCCATCGCCTTAGCTCAGCTATAGAAGAGGTACTATATTCTGCTATGGAAGATTTTGGTTTAGATATAGTTTTAGGTAAGGGTCCAAGTGCTAAATCTCTTAGAATTGATCTGCCTAAATTTACACTTATCGGGGCGACGACCAAGACTGGATCTTTAGCAGCGCCGCTAAGAGATCGTTTTGGACTTGTGCATCAATTAGACTTTTATAAAGAGGATGAGATTGCGGATATCTTAAAAAGAAGTGCGAAGGTATTGGATCTCAAACTTAGCGATGATGCAGCTACAGAAATCGCAAAAAGATCTCGACTAACACCTCGAATTGCTAATAGAATATTAAAACGAGTAAGGGATTACGCCCAAGTACATGGTAACCCAAATGATGTAGACTTAAAAACTGCGTTAGATTCACTCAATATGCTAGAGATTGACGAGCATGGCCTAGATGCAAGTGATAGAAGGATATTAAAGATAATGATAGAAAAGTTTAACGGAGGCCCAGTTGGCCTAGACACACTCTCTCACGCCTCTGCCGAAGAAAAGGGAACAATAGAGGATTATTACGAACCCTACCTAATGCGGCTAGGCTTAATAGAAAGAACCCCACGTGGCCGCAAAGTCACCCCTAAAGCTAAAAAAATAATTATCAGTTAGCTACCTCCGGGTAACCTTTAGACCTATCAATTTTACAAATCGCCCACAAACCTTTTTTATTATTCTCAGCATCATTCATTAAGCTTAAATATTCTTGCTTCTTTGAATACGCAAACCCATCAACAGCAAAGCCATATCCTTCAGAGACCAGAGTTTCATCTAAACTTAAGTTTTGATAATTATAAACATATCTTAATAATCTTCCGTATTTATCACGATTAGATCCTTTTTCATCTGCCACAAGTTTAACTCTTTTATTGTCTATTGCGGCCTCAATATAAGCTTTGGCTTTTTCTCCATAACATTCAGATGGAGAGGTATCTCCACCATGGTATATCTCCGGTGTATCAACTCCAATAAACCTAACCTTCTCTTTCTTGCCTTCCATATCTACAGTTATAGTGTCCCCATCGGCAATACTAACCACATCATAATATCCAACTTGACTCGTATCTAAGTTATTGTTTTTAGTTTTAAGCTGATAAAATCCTCCGATAACTATGAGTATTAAAGTGGTGACAGACTTGGCAAGTTTCTTTTTTTGAGAAATAGTCATAGTATTATTTCTTTTTGGATTGTTTAGGTATTTATTAAGGAGATAAGTTCAAAGACTATATTTAAAAACTATATTAGCATAAGCCCAGCATTTACAAACAGATAAGGTTTATGTTAATATCTGTATAGATGGGGCTGAAGCATTTTTAGCATCTAGACGGATAGAACTTTAACAGATTGAGTGTATGCATGTCGGGTGTGCTCACCGTTACAGGGCAAGACAACTTAACTGCAAACAGTAAAGTTAGCGAAGTCGCTGCAAGAATCCGCGAGAATATCGCAATTCTTAAAGCTGATTACGCACTAGCAGCCTAAATTTTAGGCTTGCCATCTTATTCTCTTTTGCCAGGCTTTCGAGAGTTTAAGATGTCATATTATTTCTGGCTCGATCTTGATCGAAGAGTAACGCTTCTTACATTAAGATTTAAACTTTGAAAAGCGTCGTTTATTTTAGATTTTTCTTTTTTCTTTAGCTTCTTTAAACGTAAAAAATAAGAAAAAATAAGCATGTTGAAAAGTATTCAATCAGTTAACTAATCGGACGCGGGGGCAGTTCCCGCCAGCTCCACCATAAGGGATTTTATAGCCACATTAGTGGCTTTGTATTCTTTTACAGACCTGAGCTAAACTTAATAACATCATGTTAGAAAAAAGATATTGCAAGTTCCTAGAGATGGATCCTGTTGAATTTGATCAAGCTGTTAACGGCTGGAGATCATTAGTTGGAGAAGTAAGTGAAGAACACATTGCTGAGCTAATTCTCCAATACATTAAGCTTAGCGGTAATAAAATTGATGAATACAATAAAGGAAAAGTTGGTGGCGAAGTCCTTCCAATTGACTTACTCTACTTTCACGCTGGCCAATCTTTTGGATACGCCGGAACTAAATTTTACAAAGATGCCATTGAATGCTTTCAGAAAAGCTATGAAAATGAAAAGGAATGCTGGAACGCCTACGTAAACGGAACAATTGCATTTCTTAAAGGTGACAAAAACGAGCTAAAAACACAGATTAAAGTTATTGAAGATTCAAAGGCTGAGAATAAAAGAGGTGGTAATATCGGTATTCTCAGAAACTTTTCAAAATGCTTAGATAGCGGCATCACAGATTACGAAAAGGCCTATGGTATGCAACCAGAAAACTAGAGTTTTTTTTGCTAAACTTAAACATATGGCTAAACTATACTTTCACTACGGGGCAATGAACAGCGGCAAAACCATAGAACTACTTAGGGCAGCACACAATTATGAAGAGATTGGAATGAAACCCTTTCTAGTCAAACCTGGTACAGACACTAAGGGAGAAAACAAGGTAACCTCCAGAGTCGGTATAGATAGGATGGTAGATCTTGTAGCTACGCCAGACATGGATCTTTGGCAAGCTATTCCAGAACATGTAGGAGGAGAACCTATAGGCTGTATATTTGCCGATGAAGCTCAATTCTTTAGTCCTGACCAAATAGACCAACTCTTTGCCCTAACCTTAGATCCAGGTATACCAGTTATGTCCTACGGCTTAAGGGGGGACTTTAGAACCCGGGGGTTTCCAGGATCAACACGACTACTTGAAATAGCTCACGTAATTAAAGAGATAAGGACTGTTTGTCGCTGTGGTAGCAACGCAATATTTAATGGGCGTAAAATCAATGGAGAGTTTGTGCTCGAGGGAGACCAAGTTGCTATCGATGGGTCTTCAATGGATATAGCCTACGAGTCTCTTTGCGGAGCCTGCTATGCTCAGCATGTTGGACTAGTAAAGAACGACTAAACATTGTAGCACAAAAGACAACAAAACCTACTAGAAACATAAGCTCTTTGAGGTCTATAATTATATCTAGCGATACAAGCACTAGTTAAACTTTTAGCTTGTAGGCTTATTAACAAAAAGAGATAGAGGAAATATACCAAAACTTACAGTAAGTTTACGGTCACTGTTAATCCTCCCGAAAGAGTTTCTCTAGTGCTCGGAGAAGCAGCCTAAGCTTTTAGGAGCCAAGAAGCGCAAAATTAAAAGTTTGATAAATAACCGTCAGGCTGTTTTTGCTTTCTAAAAAACTTCTCTAATTAATAAGCCATCTCCTTTCCCAACAATAGATAAGTTCAAGTTTAGGAATCAAATTACTTAACAAATTTAATTTACGAAAGGTAAGATACTATGAGCACAGCACAAAAAATCAACGAACAAGTAAAAGTAAAAGCTCGCTTCGAAGACGAGGATGCTGGAGGATTCATCTGCGAACCGGTAGAGATGGAGTTCCGCGGGAACCAGGTCACCTTCAACAAATTTAGAATAAACTATGCCGACCAATCTGACAGCGAAAGAAGAGTCTTTGACCTATTTGACCAAACAAGAAGATACCGATTAATTTTTAATATAGACAACCTAAGCTGGTTACTAGACTCAGTTGGGCTAAAAAGTACATAAAATTAATCAATAATCTTATGCTTACATAACTAAACCTCCTCAAAAAAGAGGTTTTTTATGTTAGACTTAAGCTTAATCAATCAAACAATGTTCAAATTCATGAAGAAACTAATTATCTTAGCCATTATCATCTTAATATTTGTTTTTGGGGTAGTATTTGGAAAATCATGGGCACAAAATAGCTGGATAACTTCTGCTGTAAATAAAGGCTTAAAAGAATCTGGCCAAACCGAAAATGCCGAGACTGCCGCTAAGCTTAATGGGCTTAGAGACTGTGAGTTAAAAGGAGGAATTATAAGTACAGAAACTGGGAAAGAAGCTAACTTAAGATGCTTTAACGTAAAAGACGAAGCAGTTAATCTTAAAGCCTCAGCGGTTAAAAATGGTAAGATCTTAATCTTCCAAAAATACAAATTTACAGGAGTAACTGTTCAGTAAATTCTTTTAACTGTTATAATTAGTTCTTAGGTAGAGGGGTGTAGCTCAGTTGGCTAGAGCACCGGTCTCCAAAACCGGGTGTCGTAGGTTCGAGTCCTATCACCCCTGCCAGAGAGGAATTCATTATTTTTTACGAACCCAGACCAGTGTTTTTTCAGTTCTAAGGTTACTCTCGACCCATGTTTATTGCCTTAAACAGGAGCTAATACAGAAAAGTTCGAGAAGAATAATCGCGGTGGGACAAGATCATCCTAACCCTTGACAACTTTTAGTGATACTCAAAAGTAGAGCTACTCTGTTGAGGTACGTCACACAACCATAATTCTTCGGCTCACAGCCTATGGTATACGTTTGCTCTTTTATCCTAAAGATGTTATTATATAGGATGATTATGACAGATTTAGAAACGGTGAGTACCTTCCAGAATCAATACGCTATCGGTCGAGTAGGTCGAGATGTGTGGTGTGCCGAAGCCATAGGAAGATTCACTCAAGAGCTCCCTTCTGGCCTACACATAGCCTTAATTGATGCTCCAGCGGTAAGATATGTGCCAGACAAAGATCTAGCCCCACATCTGCCAGATACCACAGACGAAGAGAGGGGGGAACTATTTAAGGCTAGCACTCAAGCAGTCTTAGATCATCTAACCAATACAGGCAAGCTAGGAGGTATAGCATCGACTGGCTACATAGATCCTTCTGACGCATCTTTAAGCTTCTTTACACACCCAGATACTGGAAAGATACGTATGGACATTAAACTTAGAGACATAGAGACATCAATGTACCCAGCTGGACATCTTATGGAAGGGGAGAAGACCGCCATACGCGATATGCTAGGGTTGCCCACAACCTTTAGGCAATCTCACCCTTACCAAAAACTAAAGTTTGCAGCTTTCGCTGGAGACCTAGAACTTTTTGACCAAGCAGTAATTGACCGTCTCAGGAGAGCTCTACCGTCAGGCGTAGTACTCGGACCAGTTGGGCCTGTGACCATCAAGCCAAAAGAAGGGTAGTCAGCCTTAAGAAGTGTCCTATGCCCTCTGATCAACACTCCGCCCCATCTCTTTCCTTTCTAGACGGAATAAAACAAACGCCCTTGGAAGCAGAGTTCTTAGATGAATGCGGAGATGGAGAGTGGACAGTAAATGATTCTGGACTATCCAGCTACTTCTTTAATGTTCATTTCCCTGGCTTAGGACGAGGGCCTGGAGTAGTCACAAAAATAATTGGCAAAGACACTTCTAATACTGCGATGGATCTTGCAGGAGGGAGCAACGGAGCTGCCCTACAAGACTTAATTGATATTGGTGCCATAGGAAAGGGCCTGCTGACAAACTACGAGGACCGAAGATGCCCCGCTTCAAGGTATAACCCACTTGTAGATCATATTGCTGGAAACTTAGTGCATCGGGATACCTGGCAAAAAATAATAGAATGGGCAAGTTTAAATACCAACGGAGGCTTTGATTTAATTCTACATAGGCCAGTGGGCGGTCTACAGTACTTACCTACGAGATTTTACTCTGGAGCAGCCCAGGTCATAGTAGACTTGTTAAAGCCAGGAGGAGTAGCCTTTCTGCAAATTCCGTACTTACTGGCTGATGTTTACGATAATCCTGAGATAACTAGAATAGGTAAAGAATTAAGTAGAAATCCCAAAGTAAAAGGTGTATTGAAAGCTAGTTCTAGCGATGGTTATGACCAACACGCCCTAGTTTTTAGAAGCCATTCATAGCAAAAGCTAGTACCTCAACCCCACGATAAACTTCTTTTGTGGATTAACTATTATATCTTTAGTCTTAACCAGTGTCTGATTGCACTCATCAGGCAACTCAACCACCTCCTCAAAAAGTTTGGATAGGGTACGTGAGTCTCTGCCAAGCATAAGTATTTAATCAACATCTGTTAAAGTAGGAGTTTTGCTATACTCTAGAGCTATGAAGAACGTCGTCATAAGTGAAGAAGATCTATACAACTCACTGTCTAAAGAATCGGAAATCCTGAGTAAGTACTCTTATTTAGGGGAAGGTGCTAAGTACTGGGATGCACTAAGTAAAAAATGGTCGATGTTAAATATCAATACATCAGATGAGAACACTCTTATCAAGAAGAATTTAGACAACGCTATAGCGTCCGTGATTCAGCGGGGCGTTAAAGGAATTAATATCATAGATATAGGATGTGGTAATGGATTAACAGCGAAGGATATATTACAAGAAATACTTGAACAGAATGTTCAGGTTACATACACTGCAGTTGATATAAGCAAAGAGATGGCATCTCTGGCCAAAAATAATATAGATAAAAAAATAAAAGCTATAAGTACTGAAGTATATATTATGGACTTTGAAAAAGACGATCTAACTAAGCTCAGAGAAGGGTTGAAGCCTTACTACATCAATTTGGTAATGATTCTAGGGAACTCACTTGGTAACTACAAAGATCCTAGCAAAATACTTAACAATGTGATGCAACTGGCTAGCAAGTCAGATTTAATCCTCATTGGTTTAGCTAATTATCAACCAGACATCAAAGATTCTCTCTTAATATCCTACTCCTTAAAAGAAGAGCTTAAACTTGTATGTTCAACAGCTAAAAGAATAGGCATTCGCCTATCAGACCCAAGTGTTAGCTGGAACGAGAAGAATCAAGAGGTGGAAATAAAAGCAAAGACTAAACAAACCCTTAGGATACACCACAATAATAAAGATACAATAATTGAATCTGGTTCAGAAATATTACTACTAAGGTCAAGACGATTTACAGATGAACTAATCAAAAAAGTTATATCTAACTCACTCTTATCAAATCGACACTATAAAACATATAAAGGGTTAAGTAACTCACTGGTCTTAATAGGGAACTAGTACTTCAATAGCACAATAAACTTACTTAATATTCAAAGTATGAGCCACTTAAAATCACTCAGTCGATATTTTACTAGCATTGCTCATATAGTTACCTAACTTTTGCTATACTAAACATTGAGACATACTAGCACTCCTATTTTTTACTTAAGGTTTAGTTAGTAGCCTTTATAAGATTTTTATTTTAGGGATACACACCTAGGTCACTGTTATCACCTCCAGATCGGCAAAAAACGCCACACGTTCGTCTTAAAATTAACTCTTTAACCAATGGAGGCCTTAACAGTATGAAAACAATACAGAAAGTTGATCAACGAGTCGATGTAATCTGCTCATTTAGAGCAAAGGGAGATATACAAACATTATGTTTTCCGCACAAAATGCGGTGGAAAGAAAAAGAAGTAGTCTTTAAAGAGCTAGGCTTAAGACATCCAACCTCAAAAGGCCAAAGAATGATCCATGTCTTTGATATGTCAGATGGCTTAAACGACTACCGGCTCGAGTTCGACGCTGGAGGATTGACCTGGACCCTCGTAGAAGTCCTCAGCCTTTAGATACCTGCCATATTTAGCTACCGCATGAGAATTAACTGCATTAGCCATACTAGCAGCAAAAGACATCTCAGAAGCAAGGATATCTAAACCATCACCAAGGCCATACCTATTTGCCCAGAGTAAGCTAGCAGCTCCCAAGGCCACTGATATAGCACTAAGATAATTCCGCCGCTTTTTCGCAAGTTCAAAGTCAGCGGGGAAGATAGTAGAGTTTATAGGCAAAGGCTTAACCTCAAATATATTAACTAGTACATCCCTAATCATAAGCAAATATTAACTAATAAAAATGTTATATGCAATTATCAATTAATCAAGATGAACCACAGATCATGCATATTGATCTCAATAGTGCCTTTGCCACCACTGAGCAGCAGGCTAGACCAAGCCTACGTGGCAAACCAATGGGTGTGACAAACAGAATATCTAAACACTGCTGCGTTATAGCCTGCTCTTACGAGGCCAAAGCTCTTGGCATCAAAGTAGGTATGAGCTTAACAGATGCAAGAGCGATTTACCCCGACTTTATTATCCTAGAAACTGATCCACCCAAATATAACTTCGTCTACCAAAAGTTAATTAAAATCATGAAAAGCTACTCTCCTAATGTCGAGATGAAGAGCATCGATGAAGGCATTATCGACTTTAACGGCACCAGAGGAGTTAACACTAGATCCCTAGAAGAGATAGGTCTAGAGATTAAAGAACAAGTTAAAAAAGAGCTTGGTTGCTGGATGAAAATTAATATTGGAATTGGCACAAACAGATTTTTAGCCAAACAAGCTGCCGGGTGGCACAAACCAGACGGGCTAGATATCTTAAATCACGACAATCTTATTAACTACTACAAACAAATAGAACTAACTGACTTAACTGGTATAGCCCTGCATTATCAGGCTAGACTTAATGCCGTTGGCATATTTACCGTTTTAGATTTTTACAGAGCAGGTCCAGACTTTTTAAGAAGGCAAGTCTTCCATAGCATCGTAGGAGAGTACTGGTACAAACGTCTAAAAGGTTATGAAGTAGACGATAAACCAACTAAACTCGGGCAAGTAGGGAGACAATGGGTTCTAGGACAAACTTCAAAAGAAGAAAAATACATTTTACCGTGTTTCCATTATTTATGTGAGACAACCGCGCAAAAACTACGCTATAACAATAAGTGCGCCCGAGGAGTTATGGTTGCCTTACATTTACAAAGTGGAGAATACTGGGTTAAACGTAAAATGTATAAGTCAAGCTTTTATACCGACCAAGAAGTTTATAGAAGAGCTCTATATTTAATAAATCAAAGACCAAAGAATGAAGAAATCAAGCAGATGTCTATCACTTGCTATAAGCTAGAGCCATCAAACAGAAATCAGGTTGGGATATTCGAAGAAGTTAATAAAGCCGAGTGGTTAACACAAGCTGTTGATGAAATAAATGACAAGTTTGGTAATTTTACGATCTGTTCGGCCAATTCTTTACCTGGTAAAAGTTTAGTTAAGCAAAAAATACCTTTCGGTAGTACAAAATATTTTGAACTACTCTTAAAAAGAGCTTAGGCTTTAAATAAATAAGATATACTAAATATGTATATGAAAAACATTAAAGAAAACTTAAGGACTGTAGTTTTTGGTGTAGAAGACAGTTTTGTATCTACTACAGGAGTGATAGTAGGTCTCATAGCAGCCGGTACAAATAAAGAGACTGTACTTGCTGCCGGGCTCATTACAATAGTAGTAGAAGCCACCAGCATGGGGGCCGGAGAATTCATCTCCAACGACGATAACCCCGAAAAAGAAGAGGCTGCACTAAAAAAAGGGATTGCAATGCTTGTCTCTTACTTTTTGGCAGGACTTTGGGTTATGCTACCACTACTGATATTTGGATCTCTCAACAATACGTTAATAATTAGCTTCACGTTCTTAAGCCTATTCTTTCTAGGCTTATGGAGAGGATATATCTTAGGTGGCGATAAAATAAAATACGCCCTAAAAACACTACTTATAGGTGGAGCAGCATGTGGATTTGGCGTAGCAGTAGGATTGCTATTTAGATAAATTACAGGGTAATCTGTTATAATTAAGAGACACAAGATGGCTCATTTTTATACGGGGTGTGGCGCAGTTGGTAGCGCGCGCGGTTTGGGACCGTGAGGTCGTAGGTTCAAGTCCTATCACCCCGACCAGAAGGATTGTCACTATAGAAGATGAATACCAGATTATCTAAACTCAAGGAGACCCCAAAATACCTAAAAAGTATTTGGGGCTCTTTTAGTAAACTTCAAAAAATACTATTCAGCCTTGCCTTAACTATAATACTAATCATCCTTGTAATGAGGTTGGTGTCATTTAAATATCAACTTTCAGAGAAGAATAAAGGTTACGAGTTTGGCACAACTTTTGTATCGAGTCATGCTGAGCATTATGGTCTTGATCCTAAACAAACCTATAGTGCAATATTAGATGATCTAAACTTAAGAAAAATAAGATTAGTTAGCTACTGGTCTGAAGGAGAAAAAGAAAAGGGCAAATATGACTTCTCGGATCTAGACTGGCAATTTGCCGAAGCTGAAAAAAAAGGAGTTAAGATCTCACTTTCTATAGGATTAAGACAGCCTAGATGGCCAGAATGTCATCAGCCAGAATGGTCTAAAAATCTACCTAAAGAAGAATGGTATCCGAGCCTCAAGATATACTTGTCCGAAGTTGTTAAGAGATATAAGAATAACCCAGCTTTAGAAAGTTATCAACTAGAGAATGAGTATTTTCTAAAAGACTTTGGAATCTGTCCAGACTATTCAAGAGAAAGGTTAGTAGATGAATTCAACTTAGTTAAAAATCTTGATCCAAAAACACCAATAATTTTAACGAGATCAAATAACTACGGTGGTTTTGCCTTGGGTAAACCAGAAGCAGACATTTATGGAATAAGTGTTTACAGAAAAGTGCATAACAAAACTCTAGGTTATGTAACATACCCATTCCCAGCTTGGTACTATGCCTTTTTAGCTCAAGGTCAAAAGAGCCTAACTGGCAAGCCAAGTATTATTCACGAGTTCCAACTCGAACCATGGACAATTTCAGGAGATACCAAAAACACTAGTCTAGAAGAACAGAACAAAACCATGAGCGTTGAAGACGTCAAAAGGAACATTAACTTTGCCAAAAAGACCGGCATAAAAGAGGTTTATTTTTGGGGAGCAGAGTGGTGGTATTGGCACCTCCAAAACGGTGACCCAAGCATCTGGAAAACCGTAAAATCAGGACTAAATAAATAAATTCTATTCTTCGATTGGCTTGTCTAGTAGTATTGGATCTACAGAAGCATCTAATTTAGCTTCTTTACCTGCGATCTTCATGACATCTTTATCAATTTTCCCAAGCTCTTTATGGGCTTTATTATAATGATTTACAGTTGTACCAAGAGATTTACCGAGACTTTGCATAAAGCTCTCATAGCTACCAATATGCCTGGCTAAGTCTCCAACTCTTTTTTGAATCTCCTTTGCCTGCTCTTCGATATGCAAACTTCTAAGCCCTTGCAGAACAGTTTGTAGATACGCCATAAAGCTGGTTGGGCTGACAATAATAACTTTTTTATCTTGGAAGGCGTACTCCAATAAATCTCGGGCCTGGACACCACTCGCGCCAACCTTGTTCACTAAAAGATCATAATAAATAGCCTCACTTGGGATAAACATAAAAGCAAAATCCATAGTGTTCTCACTAGGCTTAATATATTTAGCTGTCTCATCAATTCTCTTTTTTAAATCAGATTTAAATAGATTAGCAAGAGCCTCTCGACGATCTTTGTCATTAGCATCAACTAAACGATTGTAATTCTCTAAACTAAACTTAGAATCTACCGGAAGTACTTTACCATCTTGCAGAAAAACCACTGCATCCACAGCTTCTCCATTTTTAAACTTATACTGCAGTTCAAATCTACCAGGCGGTAAAACATTAGCTAAAACCGTTTCTAAATGATACTCACCCAAAACTCCTCGTTGTTTAGGATTTTGCAAAACATTCTGAAGAGTTTTTAACTCACTAGTCACATCAACTACCTTCTTATTAGCTTCATCAAGTCTAGCGAGACGAGTATTAACATCAGCAATAATATCTTGAGACTGCTTAAACTGTTTCTGAAAAGTTGAGCTCATTAACTCATGATTCTTATCAAGACGAGTGTTCATCTGATCTCGCATTGTCTCATTTAACGTAGCCAGCTTTTGCTCTAAAAACTGTATATCTTGTCTAAGAACTTCATTTTCTTTTGAATTATCCTCATTACTCTGTAGATCTCCTAGCTTGTTAACTAACAAAGAACCTAGACCAATAAAGCCAAACAGTAGCACAACTAAAATCGCGATAATATCTCCACTCATATATAGCTTAAGTTTATCATTATTATTTGATAAAATCATAAGCAATATAATGGAGAATAAATAGATGGTTGGAGAAAAATGAACATCTACCTAATATACGCAGTAGAGACAGCAGCTATAACTAGCTTATTATCGTCTATTATATGCTTTTTAAAACCAAATCTTATAACTAAATCTCTAAATCAAGTTATATCCGCTCTAAACTTAACTTCATTATTCTGGCTCTACCAATATGGCTTTGATATCAGCATTTATGTTATGGCTACTTTAATTCTATTTTTAAGTTTCAACTTCTTAAGATACGGCTCAGACAGAATAGATAACAAAAGTATGTCAGCTTCTATCTGGACAAACACTGCATTCTTACTATTAGGACTCTGCCTAATATTTTCTCTTGAGATTCAACTCACCCAATCCCTAAACTTTAGCTTGTTTGTAGATTCTGTAATAGGCATAAGCTTTGTGGGGTCAGTTACGGCTTTATTTAATGTTATAAGAACTATCAGTAAGTCTAGACTTTATAAAACACCAAAGCTTAGTAAAGCCCAGCAACCAACTGTAACTGTCGCTATCGCCGCCAGAAACGAGGATAAAGCTTTAGCCGACTGTTTAAATGCTGTATTAAGCTCCGATTACGAAAAGATGGAGGTTATAGTACTTGATGACTGCAGTACAGACGGAACCGGAAGCCTAATGAGCTTTTACGCTAACAATGGAGTTAGATTCATCTCGGGCCAAGAGCCTCCACTTGGCTGGCTAGGACAAAACTGGGCTTTCGAGAGATTAACACAAGAAGCAAGTGGTGATTACATTTTATTCTTAGGAGTCGATACAAAAATATCACCCAGAACAATCAGTAGGATGATCCAATTCTCAAAATTCTATACATATAAGATGATTTCTCTCCAGCCAATGCTATTACATCTAGATTTCTGGCCCCAGCTTCTTCAGCCCCTAAGATTACTATGGCAGACTACATTTAGAAATTTACTAAAGCGTCCCCCAGTCTCTAGTAGCCTATGGATGGTCGAGAAATCAGCTCTACTTGACTTAAAGACTTTTACAGAAATACCTGATGTAGTAAACCCAGAAAAAAACTTAGCTACTAAACTTTACTCAACTGACTCTTATTTTTATGCCTTTGCTAATGCAGATGATGGAGTCATAACAAGAAAAAAGCTATCGAGCTTATGGGATTCTTCAGTTAGAAGCTACTACCCTCATATTGGCAGAAATCCAGCACTAGTATGCTACATGATTTTATTAATCTTAGCAGCTTTAGTCGCTCCAGCTCTTGGGCTATACGAGGCAATTACAACTCAGCAATATACCCTAAGTGTTATTTTAGGAGTTATTGCAACAATCTTTTGGTGGTTATCTCATCTAATGTTAGTGACACGAGTAAACCCGAGTGGCTGGTTCTTAGCCATATTTAATCTACCAATAATGATAGTGGTAGAGGTTTACCTGAACTTAACATCAATGTATAAGTACGAATTCGGCAAGGTAGATTGGAAAGGCAGAAACATCAGATAGATAAAAAAAGAAGAGATTCTAAAACTAGACGCCTGGAAAAAAATGCAACAAAATATCAAACTAATTGAGAAAGCAGTACAAGAATAATGAAAGATAAAACTATTAAGCAGCTCGAGGATCAGGCTGAAAAAATTAGAGAAAGCATTATAGAAATGCTAGAAAAAGCAGGCTCAGGTCATGCTGCTGGACCTCTTGGAATGGCAGATATCATTACAGCCCTATACTTTAGAGTCTTAAGACATGATCCAAAAGATCCTGAGTGGAGCGAAAGAGATATCTTTTTAATGAGTAACGGTCATTGTGCCCCAGTCCAATATGCCGCGATGGCTCATTCAGGTTACTTTCCTAAAAAAGAATTACTTACTTTGAGAGAATTCGGGTCAAGATTGCAAGGCCACCCAGAAAGAAGTAGTCTTCCTGGCTTAGAGAATACATCTGGACCACTAGGATCTGGTTTATCTCAAGCTGCAGGAATGGCTCTAGCCCTTAAACTTGATAAAAGTCCCCACAGACATATATATCTAACCTTAAGCGATGGCGAGCTTAATGAAGGCAATATTTGGGAAGCAGCTATGTTTAGTGCCAAATATCAGTTAGATAACTTAACTGCAATTCTCGACAGAAACAATATCCAGATAGATGGTCCAACAGAGAAAGTGATGCCACTTGAAAACCTAAAAGATAAATGGGAATCTTTTGGCTGGCATATCCAAGAAGTTGACGGGCACAACATCGAAGCGATTATTGATGCCTGCGCGATGGCAAGAGCTGTTTCTGAAAGACCAAGCATTATCATTGCCCACACAATACCGGGTAAAGGGGTACATTTTATGGAAGGAGACTTCCATTGGCACAGCGAAGCCCCTAGCCACAAACAAGCCAGAGAGGCTATCCATGATCTTAGGTCTCTAAAAGGAAAGGTCGTCTATGATTAATTTAAGCATTAGAATGGAACCCATTAAAGTCGGTTTTGGTAGGGGCTTGCTAAAAGCTGCACAAAAAGATCAACAGGTTGTGGGCTTAAGCGCAGATTTAGTTGAAAGTACCGGAATGGGTAAACTTAGAGACGAATTCCCAGAAAGGTTAATTGAAGTTGGAGTAGCTGAGCAAAACTTAGTAACCGTTGCAAGTGGAATGGCCAAAATAGGCAAAATACCATTTGCCAGTAGTTATGCTGCTTTTTGCCCTGGGAGATGTTGGGAGCAAATAAGAACAACTATTTGTTTAAATAATCAAAACGTTAAAATAGTCGGCTCACACGCCGGGCTAGGAGTAGGCCATGACGGCGCAACTCATCAGATGCTTGAAGACATCGCCCTTATGAGAGTCCTACCAAACATGCAGGTTTTTGCTCCAGCCGACTCAATTGAGGCAGAAAAGATTACTTTAGCTATTGCTAAGACAAAATCTCCAAGTTATTTAAGATTATCCCGCCAAGATGTACCTGTTTTTACTCACCCAGACACTAAATTTAAAATAGGAGAAGGGGTTAAGCTTAAAGACGGACATCAGATCACTATACTTTCCAGCGGAACAGCAACCTGGCATGCACTTGAGGCCGGAATTAAACTTAGAGAACACGGTATAGATGCCGAAGTCCTGCATTTTCCGACCATAAAGCCGATTGATAGAGATCTAATTATTCAGTCAGCCAAAAAAACTAGAAGATTTATCACTGTTGAAGATCATCAAGTTAGCGGAGGATTTGGCTCGTTAATAGCTGAAGTGATATCAGAAAGCTATCCAATTCCTGTTGTCAGAATAGGGATTGACGATAAATTTGGCCAAAGTGGCACTCCAGAAGAGCTGTTCAGACACTACGGAATAACGAGTACAAATATAGTTAGAAAAGCCCTCCAGCTAACCAAAGCAACTAATCCCTCAACCTAAGCTCTACCCTATCATCTGGGTTAAGCTCAGCCTCCTGGCCTGATTCCATTCTTCCGACATAACAAAAGTACTTACCTATATCTTCATTCGAAACATTTATAGGAAGCTCTTTTATCTTTCTTTCACCAATAAACCACTCTTTCATACGACATTAAGTTCTATCAACTCATTGCCTACCTGACAGAATACCAAATCTTACCTTCTGTTGTCGTACCGCCAACAGTATATTCTTCACTCACAACATAGCACACTGATTGAGGCCCTCCATGCTCATCAGCATATTCTTGAGCATAATCTACATCTCCAAAAGCCAAATCACCAACCTCATCACTTTCACTGCAATCGTCTGAATGAATTAAAATTGAGTCTAAAGTAATTTCGTCCCTAGAAGCAATCTCTATAGCGCCATATCCAATAGCGCTGATTATTACACCTATCACTGCAACTGCAAGTGTTGATCCTACTACTTCAAAATTTACTTTTACCATATTAATATTTAATATACTCTTTTACTAAGCTTAAGCAAGCTTAAGCGTTAAATTTAATGTTTATCTCTGTTATAATGAGTTATTAAGAATGGCGAGCTTAGCTCAGTTGGTTAGAGCGTCGGGTTGTGGTTCCGAAGGTCGTGGGTTCGATCCCCATAGCTCGCCCCAGATAGAGTAATTTAAAGAGGGTTATTATAAATGAGCTGTACAATCAGCTCATTTTAGCCTAAACTTAATCATAATACCTAGTTTATTAATAAGACTAAAAAGTGAACGAACTATTTACATACATAGCAATTTTTGCACTTAGCCTTTGGCTACTTGCCAGACAGCATGTAGTAGAAAACTACAACACCAATCTTATGCAGGGTCAACTAAGAAGATTGTGGCAAGATGCACACCAAAACTTAGTAAAAAATGATAAGAGTAGAGCAGAAAGATCACTTCTCGCTTTACTAAAACTTGATAGTAAAAATTATGGTGCCTACAACAAACTAGGGATTATATATGCCCAACAAGGCTTAAAAAAAGAGGCAATAGAGTGTTTCGAAATAAGCAGCGGGATTAACCAAAATGCCAGCAGTCTACATAACTTAGGTTTAATATATTTTAATGATGGACAATACGAAAAAGCAGCAAGGGCCTTTGAACAATCAATTGATAAAGATCCTGAAAACCCCGGAAGAAGAATAATCCTAGCAAAAACATTAGAGAAGATGGATGAACCAAAGGCTGCCATAAAAGAGCTAGAAAAAGCTCATAGGCTTAGTCCAGGAGGTACTGCTTCTGCACAACTAGCGCATGCCTACAGACAGATAGGTGCTCCGGAGCTTGCAGAAGAAGTAGAAGAAGAATCAAAGAAGCTAAAAACAATATCATCCAGGTCATCCTAATCTCTAAACTTAATTATTTACTATTAAATATTAAATTAATCTGTTTGCAAAGATTTATTTGGTAACTCGTATATAAATAATGTTGCTTCATTTTCATCTACGCCAAAACCAAATAGACTAGCTGAAAATATCTTATTCTCAATTATTTCACCATTAATACTTATGCTCACTTTAATTCTGTTATTGATTACACGAGTACTCGTAACAGCGAACTTGTCACCTCGACCGTTCAAGTAGACACCAAGCATAGTCTCAGGATCATCATCAATATCTTTTCTATGCTCTAAGGCCAAATCAGTTCTTATGTTTTTAATAAAACTTTGCTTAAGTTCACGATCTACTCCAGCATAAGTTTCTAAAGATCCTAAAGTTTGAGCAAGATACACGGTACCCGATATAGAAGTCCTTGTTTTACCATTTACGCTTACCTGACAGTCCTTACCAATAACTCCAACACCTGTACTATTCACATTATCTTTACAAAAACCAACTAAATAGTTCCCTTGGTCATCTATGCTTAGTCTTTTTAGAATTCGAGCATCCAATGATTCTTTTTTTGTATTATTAACAAATAAATCGACGGCTTCTTTAGTACTTGGATTAGCAGTTGTAACTAACCAATTACTCCCATCACTGTTCATTAAGAAGTTAACTACTCCATAGCTAGTCTTAAACTTTTCTGTAGCTCCGAAGTAGATTATCTCTTCGCTAAGTGCTTCACCATACTGGCTTGGAGTTTGTTTTCCAGTCTTAGATAAAATTACTGGAGCGCCACTATTTGTAACTGCAAGTAGTCTGGAGTCATCTTTCTCTCCCCATTTCTGGCCGTTAATATATATAGTGCTAACTCTTACATTAGTATTTTGAACTATCTTAGTATTCTCATCTCTTTTTGATCTAACCTCATCTCTCACGGTTTCTAGCGCCCAGTGCTTTCCATCCTTACTTAGATTAGAATTAACTAAATCATCACCTCTATACACCTCTTTGCCGTTATAAATTAATCTTTTTGGTACCTTATTTACTGATACTAGGTAATTCTTACCAGAAGTACTGACGGAGTAATCGCTACCATAAACTAAGTTCTTTAGTTCTTCATCACCTTCAATCTTTAACAAAGATATTAAAGGTTTAGGCTCTGGAGTAGGAGCTGGTTTGGCTGGCTCAGGTTTTAACAAAATAATGTATACCAAAGTAGCTAACAAGCTAGCTATAAACAAGCCTACGAAAATATAAAAAACCCTTTTTAAACTATCTTTGTTGTTGGGTTTTTTCTCAGGATCTCCATTTATCATTTGATCATTTAGCCTATGAGATTCAGCAATAATATCTAGCGAATCTTTTTTCTTCCCACCAAACATAAAATTATAAAATAATACCTAAACTTAAGCACAATTATATCAGATAAAAAGTAATATGATATATAAGGATGTATAATAAGTAATCTCAAAACTACAGTTTAAAAATGCTAGAAATTATAGACACCCACTGTCATATACATGAAGATGGCTACCCAGATGCACCAACTGTCATAAAGGCTGGGAAAGACTTAGGTGTAATTAAGTTCATATGCATCGGAACTGATTTAGAAAGCTCTAAAAAAGCGGTTGCTTTTGCAAAAAAACACAAAAAAGACGGTGCTTTTGCATCAATTGGAATCCACCCTCACGAAGCAACTTCAGATAAAATCAATCAAAATTTAAGCTCAAAAGTATGGGCAGAAATGTCAGAGCTTGCAAAAGAACCAGAGGTAGTTGCAATTGGAGAATTTGGCTTTGATTTCTTTTATCATAAAGAAAAAGATGCTCGTGCAAATCAGACAAAGCTAGCTAAAAAGCATCTAGAACTTGCAAAAAAAACTAATCTACCAGTAATTTTACATATCAGAGAAGCTTTTGACCCATTTTTTGAAGTAATAAAAAACTTCCCTAACATTCAAGGAGTAGTGCACAGTTTTTCTGACATACCTGATAAGCTTACCCAAATATTTAACTTACCCAATGATTTTTTTATCGGCTTAAACGGAATAATGACGTTTTCTAAGGTACCGGCTCAACTAGACTCAGCAAGATTAATCCCATTAGATAAATTAGTACTAGAAACCGACTCTCCCTACTTGACTCCAGCCCCTGAGCGTGGTAAAATCAATACCATAAAGAATACAATGCGTATAGCAGAGTTCTTAAGTGAATTAAGAGGCGAAGAGTTAGAGCATTTTTGCAATATCACAACAGCCAACAGTGAAAGGCTCTTTTCTATCTAAAGCTTATGTCAAATGAAATAACCACATCTCCAGAACAATTAGCTACCGTGATTGCTGATATTGGTGATGCTCTTGAAAACCTAAGAATAAAAGTTATACAACAGATTGGGTAGAGAGCATAAGCTATGTTACCAACGGTTCAACAAGCGCTTAAAAAAATAATCCGCTCTCAACCAAATAGTGCAACATGGGCTGCAAAAGTGTTCCAAACTGCTAGTAAGAAAAATAAACTTACGGAGGCTAAAAGAAAAGAATTAATAAGACTAGAGAGCGAAATTGGCTCAAAGCTATTTGGTCAAATTCCAGCAGGACATAGAAGAGAGTTCTTCTGTCTTGATGCAAGAACATGGGTGTGGCACGAAGAGTGGAGTGATAATTTAGATGGTAGCAAAAAAATACACACAGTTAGATACGAAGTGCGTGATAATGGCATTCTCAAATCGGTTAACGGCCAAGATTATGCATGGGTCGCTGCCGACGAGGCTGAAAACTTAGCTCATGCTGCAGTTTTATATCATCAATACGTCGCTTCGCAGGTTTATGGCCAGTCAAGTAACGAAGAAGAACTACCAAAAATGGCTCTAAATAAAGAGTACTAAAGTATATGGCTCAGATTTATAATTTAGACCACGCAGCTGGAGCTCCACTCAATAAAGATACAAAAAAAGCTATCTCAGATTTTTTAGAAAAACCATTCTACAACATAGACTCCTCGTACGAACCTGCGGTAAAGTTGAGAAGATACTTAACAGACTTAAGATCTAAAACCGCTAAACTTATTGGGGTAAAGACTCCAAATATTTTTATAACTAACGGAAGCTCAGATGCGACAAATATGCTTTTTGATTTACTTAGCTCAGCTGATCAAAATTCAGAGATATTAACAACTAACATTGAACATTCGAGCCTAATTGATCAGCTCAATAAGTTTAAACAAAGCGTATTTTTAAGTATTGACCCAAAAGATCTTATTGATTTAACTGAACTTAAAAGTTTGATAACTAATACTACACTTTTAGTTTCTATCCAATATGTAAATAATGAAACCGGACAAGTTTTTCCTATAAAAGAAGTCTCTGAAATTATTAAGCAAATAAAACAAGATCGAATTAAAAGAGGAGTTAAATTACCTATTTTTTTGCATACTGATGCATCCCAAGCAGCTATTACCCAAGACTTGCAAATACCAAGGCTAGGAGTAGATACTATGAGTCTTAATGGCTCAAAGTTTGGAGCTCTTCCAAATTCTGGAATCCTATATTTAAGTGCTGATCTTTTAAGGTTCTTGGACAATAAAAACATTAAGGTCTTAGAAAGAAAGCAAAATCCCCTCTCAGTAATATCTCTTTATCATTCACTAAACAATTCTATCTCTAAAAAAAATACAGAATTAAAAAGATTACTAAACTTAAGTAGTAGCTTTTGGTCAGAATTTAATAAACTTATACCAGAATCACAACTAAATCCCATCGGTTTAAAAATTGGTAAAAAACACTCACCTCATATTTTAAATATTTATATACCAAAAGTTAGTGGAGAAAAACTTGTTATTCTGGCAGGCTTAAATAATATCTTAATATCTACAGGAGCGGCATGCTCCGCAAGTAAAGATAAGCCCAGTCATGTTTTAGAATCTCTAGGCTTAAGTTTAGATCAAATAAATTCATCAATAAGAGTAAGTTTTGGATCTGCAAATAAGTCTGCAAAAGAAGTAAAAAATGCAGCAGCGAAACTTGCTAAACTCTGTCAGAATGAAAGCGTTAAAATTAGTTAAAATTTTAAGCTATAATTATTAAAGATGAATAAACCACTTAAGATAATTCTAGCAAGTGTAGCAATCTTTTGGGCGTTTATATTTGCCGTCAACCTATTATTGATAGACAATCATCCGCCAGAAAAATCTGATTATATTGTCGTAATTAGCGGTGGTGATACAGTAGGTCGTACTAAAAAAGGGATTGAACTTTACAAACAAGCATACGCTCCAAAACTGCTCTTAAGTGGAGATGCAGCAGATCCAAAAAGTCCATCAAATGCCAAAGTAATGAAGAACTATGCGATAGAAAATGGAATTCCGGAAGAAGACATTCTTATAGAAGAGAACAGTAAGGACACAAAACAAAATGCTACAGAGAGTATTTTAAAACTAATTAAAGTGGGGCCACAACAAAAAATTCTTTTAGTTACTTCACCTTATCACTCTAAAAGAGCAAAGATAGAATTTGAAAAAGCCTTTAAGGACCAGACTATTGAGGCAAAAGTTATAAGTGTAAATGCTAAAGACAAAAATTGGGGGAAGTTCTGGTGGCTTAGACCTAAGAGTTTGATAATAGCAACATTCGAATTGCTTAAACTACCAATCGTAATAGTTAGTAATTTATAAAGAATAAAATATACCATGTCTAAAAAGTCTGTATACGTAGGAGTTAGTGGCGGTGTTGATAGTGCCGTTACTCTAGCCCTAATTTCTAAGAAGTATAAAACAAGAGGAATATTCATGCGTAATTGGTCTAAAGATCTTCCCGGCTTTCAATGTCCTTGGAGAGAAGATTGGCATGATGCCCAAAGTGTAGCCCTAAGCTTAAACTTGCCTATTGAGCTATGGGATTTTGAAAAAGACTATAGAAATAAAGTAGTTGATTATTTAGTTAGTGAATATAGGGCTGGCCGAACTCCAAACCCAGATATTATTTGTAATCAAGAAATTAAGTTTAAAGTCTTTTTAGAACATGCTTTTGAGCTCGGCGCAGATAAGATCTCCACTGGCCATTACGCCAGAATCCATCAAGATGAAAAAAAAAGATTCTGGTTACAAATGGCGAAAGACGAAACCAAAGATCAAACTTACTTCTTAGCAAGAATCTCTCAAAAAGCTCTCTCAAAAAGCTTATTCCCACTTGGGGATTTAAAAAAGTCAGATGTTAGAGAGCTCGCCACTAAGCTTAATCTTCCAGTTGCAGATAAAAAAGACTCAGTCGGAATCTGCTTCGTTGGTGAAGTTGGCATAACAGATTTTTTAAAAAACTTTATCGATCTTAAAACTGGTCCAATAATAGATATAGACACAAATAATGAAATAGGTCAACACGAAGGCTCAGAACTTTATACAATCGGACAAAGACATGGTTTAGATTTAAAAACGTCAGCCGATTTACCTTACTATGTTGTAAAAAAAGATACCAATAAAAACATTGTTTACGTAAGTTCAGATTTGAATTCTACCGATTTATGGGTAAATAAAATTACACTTACAGACGTTCATCTACCAACTATTAATGAAAATGAAATAAATGATTATAAAAACTTAACCTTAAGATATCGTCACCTCGGTAAATTAGAAAATATACATACTCTATTGAAAAGTGGAGCAAAAGAGTACATTATTGAATTAAAAGAAAAGATTAAAAAACCCGCTAGTGGACAGACCGGAGTTATCTACACAGATAACCAATGTGTTCTACTTGCAGGCTTTATAAAATAATGCAAATTCCAGAGCTAGAAATAGGAATAGGGAGTCAAATAGAGATTGACTCAGATGTAATAAGTGAAACATACTCGAGAGTCACTTCTTTACCAGGTCCAAAACTATCCTGTGTAGAAGCAATGCCTAAGCTTTTTACCGATCCACAAAAAGTCTGGAGCTTATTGGGAGATTACGGTATTTCGTGTATTGAGTTATTCGACGATAAGCTTAAGAATCATGGCATACCTTACATGATCGAGCCTGTTGCTAAACAAATCGACCATGCAATTAGATCTGGTTTTGAGATGACTATCGCTGCTTTTTATCACTTCAAACTTTTGGGACCAAAAAATACAGAAGATTTTACTTTAGCAGATATCGAAACTATGCCTATTCCTGACCGTAGAGAATCAATCTTCGTAGAAAGTAACATAGAAAAATTCAATACTTTGATGAAATCTCTTAGAATAAACTACGTGACCTCTGGACCCAACTCAGATACAAGAAGGTTAGGTATAGGATACGGTACTTCTGCAGGAATAAGAATACTTCATGAACGCCACACAAGCCTAGTGGTAGATTTTTTTAGACCAGAGATTACAGAACTTATTGGAGTGCAATAATAATAAAGCATAAAAATGGTAACCTAGTTATTAAGCTAAGATCTGAATTAGTAAATAAATAAACCCCACTACAAGTAGGGAGTTAATTCTTCATAATACACCACATCTAGTACCACAACCAAACTTATCACGTTGCTAAGTTTACGTCTAAACTTAAGCACATAAAGCTTTATACTAATAACCTATTGATGGATCTATAGATATTTATAGAAATTACTAATGACTGAGCAACAAAAAATACCCAAATTCATTTTTGTAACAGGTGGAGTACTTAGCGGAATAGGCAAAGGAATCGCATCAGCCTCTATTGGAGCAATCCTAAAAGCCAAAGGCTTAAAAGTAAATATCCAAAAATGTGATCCATATCTAAATGTAGATTCCGGAACTCTTAACCCAGCCGAACATGGTGAGTGCTTTGTAACATTGGATGGTGCTGAAACTGACTTAGATTTAGGTCACTACGAAAGGTATTTAGATCAAGAGCTAACCCAACAGAGCTCACTGATGAGTGGACGCGTCATTAGAGAAGTCCTAGAGGACGAACGAGCAGGCAAATATCTTGGTAGGACTGTCCAATTTGTCCCGCATGTAACTGATCTTATGAAGAAGAAGATAAAAGAAGCAGGCCAAGATTTTGATGTGCACATTGTCGAAGTTGGTGGAACAGTTGGAGATATCGAGGCAACGACCTTTTTAGAGGCCATTAGAGAGATCGGAATAGAAAACGGTCGCGAAAACACATTATTCGCGCACGCCGTCTACATTCCATATCTCGATACATCAAAAGAGTTCAAAACAAAACCCGCCCAAAATGCTCTTAAAGATTTACGTTCAGTCGGAATCTTCCCAGAGCTCGTCCTCGCACGCTCCGAGCGCCCAGCACCTCTTTCTGCAAAAAAGAAGTTAGCCCTGTTTAGCGGAGCCCAAGAAAACGCCATTGCCATGTTGCCTAATGCCGAAAGCATTTACCAAGTACCCTTAAGCTTAGAGCTCCAAGGCATTGGCAACTTCATTTCGGAGAGGCTAGGATTAGGCGAAACAAAAGCAGATCTTAGCAAATGGGAGGATATTACTACTAAAATTGCAAAAAGCAAAAAGAAGACTGTCACTATTGGCATGGTTATTAAATATGCCGACAACGAAGATAGTTATTATTCTGTAAACGAATCATTAAGAATTGCCGGTTGGCACAGTAGAGCGACTGTTAAGATTAAGCCAATAAATGCAGAAAAAATCGAAACAGATGATAATTACCTAAAAGAGGCTTTAGCAGATGTTGATGGAATTCTCATACCCGGAGGTTTTGGAAGCAGAGGGATTGAGGGCAAAATCAAAGCCGCCGATTACGCCTTTAAAAATAAGATCCCATATTTAGGAATCTGCCTCGGCCTACAAGTTGCAGCTATCGCTGCCGCTAGAAGAGCAGGACTAGATTCGGCAAACTCTATAGAATTCGATCCAGAAACTAAGGACCCAGTCGTGCACACTATGCAAGACCAAAAAGGCAAAGAGGGAACCGGTGGCACAATGCGCCTCGGCAACTACGACTGCAAACTAGCAGAAGGTAGTCTAGCTAAAAATATCTACAATCAAAAGCTCATAAAAGAGCGTCATCGCCACCGCTACGAAATCAACTCAAAATATTTAGAAATATTAGAAGAAGCCGGACTTAAGCTTAGCGGAACCAACCCAGAAAGCGACCTTCCAGAGATTCTAGAAGCAGACCATAAACTTAACCACCCATTTTATGTCGGAGTGCAGTACCACCCAGAATTCAAATCCCGCCCAAACAACCCCCACCCACTATTCTTGGGACTAATCCAAGCGTTGCTATAATCTAACTCATATATATCCCTAAAAGATACCTATTTTATGAACAATTCCCGAAAAACCAGCAAAACAGTTTACGTTTTTATAGATGCCTCTAATCTCTGGGCAGTACAAAAAGCTAAGGGCAGGATGTTTGACCTATCTAAGCTTAAAAGTTTTCTAAAAACCGAACATAATGCGAGTAGAATTGTGGTGTACTACTACGATGCGTACCCACTTCAAAAAACAAGAGAGTATAGTATAGAAGGCAAATTTAAGTTCTACGTCTACCTTCAAAAAGCACTAAAGTTTATTGTTCGAAAGAAACCACTTAAACAGATCAAGGTAACCTCTAGCAAAAGGATAGTTATTGAAGAAAAAGGAAACATGGATGTAGAGATGGCTATAGACTTTATAAATAAAATTGATAAATACAATGAGGCAATACTCTTTAGTGGAGATTCAGACTTTTTAGCTTTAGTAAGATTCGCCAGAAATAAAAAGAAAAAAGTATACGTTTACTCATCCAAAAACAATATCTCTTCTGAGCTAAGAACTGGAGCAAATGGGTATATAGATATTCTTAATCTTGATGCTGACATATGGGGTAAAGAGCTAAAACATCGAAAATAAAACAACCCTCAGTGATGAGGGTTGCTCTTGGATGTAATTCCCCGACAGTTAGAGACAACTATTGGATACAATTTATTCTAACAAATATTCCAAATAAAATCAATCCAAACGATGCTATAATTAAGCCTTAATGAACCCCCAAGGACTAATATCCAAATACTTAAACGAGGTTGAACGTTACTTCAGCTCAGGGCAAGCAGGCGAGCATGCTTATCGTCCTGCGCTTAAAGAACTCATGGAGAGCTTTGACGACACTAGCGCAGTCAACGACCCTAAGCGCTCCCAGCACGGCATGCCTGACTTTGTGTTTTTAAAAAGATCCAACTCTAAAATTATAAAAGGGTATGCCGAAGCAAAAGACATCAAACCTGACATCCTAGATAAAACTGAAAAGACCGAACAAATGGAGCGCTACCATGGTTACGCGAATTTGTTCTTGACCGACTACCTTGAGTTCCGCTTCTTTAAGAATGGTGAAAAATACAAAACCATCAGTCTCGGTAAACTTAAAGATGGCCACTTAAGCTTAAACCCCGAGAACTCCGAAGAACTCGTACGCGAGCTAAAAGAATTTTTAGAGCTTCCTCCAGAGCAAATTAAATCAGGACGCCGTCTTGCCGAAATCATGGGAGGTAAGGCACGTCGTATTCGCGACAATGTATCGCTGTATCTAGATGACGAGCATGAGCGCAACCAAGAGCTCGAAAAGATGTATAGCATGATGAAGGAATTGTTAGTGCATGATCTTAGTAAGGAAAAATTTGCAGATATGTACGCCCAAACACTCGTCTACGGCTTATTCGTAGCTCGTTATGGAGACAGAACTCCAGATAACTTTACTCGCCAGGAGGCACGCGACCTAGTTCCTAAATCAAACCCTTTCTTACGTAAATTTTTCGATCACATTGCTGGCTCTGAGTTTGATGACAGACTAGGCTACATTGTCGATGAGCTTTGCGAAGTTTTTCAAGTTAGTAACGTTAAAGAATTAATCAAAAAACACCTTAAACTTATTGAATTTGGAGATGGTCAAGGAGACGAAAAAGACCCAATAATCCACTTTTATGAAGACTTTCTAAAAGAGTATGACCCACTAGAACGCAAACGAATGGGCGCCTACTATACACCAATTCCAGTTGTTAAGTTTATGATCAACCAAGTGGATAGAATTCTTAAAGAGGAGTTTAAGCTTGGTAAAGGTTTAGCCGACACAAGCAAAATTGATCATATAACAAAGGACGCATCTGGTAAAAGATTTAAGAACCAAATACACCGTGTACAAATCTTGGACCCAGCAGTCGGAACTGCTACTTTCTTAAACGAAACTATCAAATTCATTTATGAAGGCTTTGAGGGGCAAGAAGGCTGTTGGCCAAGCTACGCTGAGCGTGATTTACTCCCGCGCCTACATGGTTTTGAGCTAATGATGGCTCCATACACCATTGCCCACCTCAAACTTGGCATGACGCTACAAGAAACAGGACTGATGGACTATACAGACCGTCTCGGGGTTTATCTAACTAACACACTTGAAGAAGGCATCCCACGCCAACCAGATCTATTCAGCTACGGCCTAGCAGAAGCCGTGACCCAAGAAAGTGCTAAAGCCGCAGAGATCAAACACGAAAAACCAATCATGGTCATAATCGGCAACCCACCATATTCAATCAGTAGCAATAATAAAGGTGATCACATCCTAAACTTAATTAAAGATTATAAGAAAGATCTAAACGAGCGAAAAATAAATTTAGATGATGACTATATTAAGTTTATTCGCTTTGCAGAAGATCAAATTGCTAAAAATGGCGAGGGAATTGTAGCAATGATTACCAACAACAGCTACATAGACGGAATAACGCACCGCCAAATGAGAAAACACCTCCTCCAAACTTTTGACAAAATTCTTGTAGTAGATCTGCACGGAAATAGTAAAAAGAAAGAAACTTCTCCCGATGGAACTAAAGATGAAAACGTCTTCGATATTATGCAGGGTGTTTCAATTGTATTTATGATAAAATTTGGCAAAAAGAAAAATAATCAACTTGGCGAAATATACCACTCCGAACTCTACGGAAAACGTAAAATTAAGTTTAGTTCCCTATTAAATAAAGACATTAAGTTTAGTAAGCTAGAAGCCCCAGCTCCAGCACACTTCTTCGTGCCAAAAGATTTTATACTACAAAAAGATTACGATAATTACATATCACTTAATCAACTCTTTGTCCTCAATTCAAGCGGAATACATACTGGCAAAGATCATCTTATAATTGACATAGATAAGAATACACTAATGAATAGGGTTTCTGAAGTATTGGC
This sequence comes from Candidatus Nomurabacteria bacterium, assembly GCA_023898665.1. Taxonomy (NCBI): domain Bacteria; phylum Candidatus Nomuraibacteriota; species Candidatus Nomurabacteria bacterium. The sequence continues at coordinate 410,867 of CP060233.1, read as the reverse complement.
CAACTCTGACGAAAACTATATCAGGCATAAATATAACCTAACAGACACAAGTGGTTGGCGACTAGACAGATTCAAGTCAACCCAAAATAAAGAAGATAATTATCTCAAAATCAAGTTTAGACCATTTGATGAAAGGTGGATACTTTACGAAAGCATGGCACTAAAAAGAGATCGCTTCAACCTTATGAAACATATGGCAAAAAAAACCAACCTAGGCCTTGTGACCATAAGAAGATCTAGGAGCGACAGAGCCTGGGGCTTCATATTTGTAAGTGAACTAATGACCATGGAGCCAACCACGATAACAGCCCTAGACAATAATTATCTTATTCCGCTCTACCTCTACCATAATGACGGAACAAAAACTCCAAACTTCAACTTAGGTGAACTTGCTAAGCTTAATAAAAACTTAAAATCGGAATATCAGCCGGAAGATGTTTTAGATTACATTTATGGCGTTCTGCATTCGCCAAGTTATCGAGAAAAATATAAAGAATTCCTAAAAATAGACTTTCCCAGAGTACCAATACCAAAAGACGACGCCGGGTTTGTTAAGTTTAAAGATTTTGGAACGAAACTTAGAGCTTTGCACCTAATGACAGATCCATCTTTAGAAGATTACATCACAACTTATCCAGAACCCGGCACAGACGAAGTAGAGCAAGTTAAATATGAAGACGGCCAAGTATATATTAATAGCGAGCAATACTTCGGAAACGTCCCAGAGGTAGCTTGGAACTTCTACATTGGAGGCTACCAACCAGCTCAAAAATGGCTAAAAGACCGAAAGGGCAGAAAGTTAAATAATGACGACATAGATCACTACCAAAGAATCATAAAAGTACTAGTAGAAACAGACAAAATAATGAAGCAAATCGGCTAAATAAGTGTCTTACCCTTTATATCTAGTTTTTATCTCACCATTTGTATTAAGCTTATGGTATGAAACCAGATAATCAAGAATTACAACCAACAAAAAATAAAATTCAAAACAAAAAGAAGATCCTGCTAATCGCCTTAGGCTTAGCAATACTCTTAGCGGGAGCAGTGGTCGCCACATTATTAGTTACGAAAAAAGATAATAAAGAGAGTAACTCCAACCAACGGAGCTCAAATAACCAGAATGAAGTCCAGCAAGGAGAGTTCGCCAGGCAATACTCAGACAGATGCGAAAAAAAGGATAGCGTATCCTTTACAAGCTATCCAATCCCGATGGAGCAACTTGGCTCAATCGAACCATTAGGAAAAGTTCAGGACGGGCATGTCACTCCAACAGATCACCAGTACTTAGCTCCACTAAACTCCCAAGCGGCAGATAACACCACAGATGTTGTAATGCCTGCGGACGGTAAAATAGTAGAGATCGGAGCCATGCCAGCCCAATACATTGGAGACCGCCAACAACAAACCGCACCAGAAGATCATCGTATTGTCGTCTCATTCAGCTGCCAGTACTACAGCATCTTCATTCATGTTCACCAACTAGCTCCAGCCCTAAAAGATGTTGTTGGAGATTTACAACCAAACCAAAGCAAACAAGTAGACGTTAAGCTTAGCGCAGGAGATAAAATCGGAAAGATCGGTGGCAACCCAGTTGATTGGACCATGCTTGATACTAGCAAAGAGCTAAGTGGTTTTATAACTCCAAGTCTTTACCAAAGAGAATCATGGAAGATCCATACTATTGACCCAACCAACTTATTCACGGGAGATTTAAAAGATAAAGTCATTGTAAAGTCACTCCGCTCAACAGAGCCATATGGAGGAAAGATTGATTACGATCAAGCCGGAAAATTAGTCGGAAACTGGTTCCAAGAAGGCACAAATGGATACGAAGGAGTAAATATGGAACGATACTGGGATGGACACCTATCAATAGCTCCAGATTACATTGACGCAGATTCAACAGTCATATCCATCGGAAACTGGACCGGCAAGGCAGATCAATTTACAGTTAAGTCTGGACCAAAACCAGAGGAAGTGACTCCATCAAGCGGATTAGTTAAGTATGAACTTACAAAAAGATCTTACATGGCCCCTAATGGACAGCCTTGGGTAGAATCAGGCTTAGTTAAAGGTATTAAGCTTTCAAAAGAAGGATCAACAGCTGGAACTATACTTGTACAACTAGATGGTGGAGAGAAACTTAAATTAGAGGTATTTGCCGGCAAGACCCCAAACCAAGTCTCAGCCTTCACCACAAACGCCAGAACCTACACCAGATAACCTGCTAAAATTAAAAGCAAATGAAACAAGTTGCTAAGTGCCTGATTTTCGATTCAGAAGGTAATATTCTATTACTCTTTAGAAGCGACACACATCCCAAGTGGCCAAACGAAGGAGATTTACCCGGTGGTGCAGTAGAAGAGGACGAAGAAATTACATTCGCCGTATCTAGAGAAATTAAAGAAGAAGTCGGAATTAAAATAGATCCGGATAAAATCAATATCGTATATAAAAGACCAGTACATGACCCGGACATGAAAAAGATATACTACATTACTGAAGCAAGAGTACAAAACTTTACTAACATTAAGCTTAGCTGGGAGCACTCAAAGTACAAACCCATTAAACTAGACGAATTAATTAACGATAAGACCAACCACAGTACAGACAATTACTTCCAAACAGTGCTAGAATACCTTACAGAAAAAGTCGATTATAAAAGTAATATCCATGACTAAAATCATGGTACTATTAATAAGTAATGAGTGTTAGTAAAAAAGCCCAGGTTAAGCTTAAAAGACTAATTAAACAGTTTAGGATAATTCTTGCAGTAAGCATAGTTTATATTATTGCTGGCAGTTACTTTTACCATCTTTTTGAAGACTGGAGATGGCTAGACTCTATCTATTTTTCGGTGGTTAGCTTAACCACTGTAGGCTACGGAGACGTCTCGCCAGTTACAGATGGCGGCAAAATATTTACAATGTTTTATCTAATCTTTGGCATAGCAATCTTTGGAGCATTTATAAATAACATCTTAAAGAGCAGAGTGGCAAAAAGAACTCTTAAGAGTTACGAGGAGCACATTGTACATTCTGTAGAGGATTCAATTGAAAAAGAGTTCGAAAAACAAGACAAACCAAAAAATATAGTTAAAAGATTACTTAGATTAAAGTAAGTATCTTTCAGTAACTTCTTGCTGATTAATCCCATTTTCTACATTAGTAAATCCCAACTTCTCTAACTTAAGCTTAGCTTGTTGAGCCCGACCTCCAGCCACACAATAAACAACAATTTTTGCATTTTTGTCTAAACTCGATATTTTGGGGTTATCTTCAGATATCTGCCCTACACTAATATTTACTGCTCCCAGAAAGTGGCTAAGTTTATATTCTGACTCACCTCTAACATCAATAAATAAAATCTGATTAGTCTTAGTATCCATATGTAATTTAAATTCTAACATGCTAAACTTAAATTACATGTTAGAGTTTCTTATAACCACACTTATAATTTCCTTAGCTATAAACATAATCGGTTTTTTAGTAGCTTTTAGATTAAAAACTGATAAATTAACTGATTTTTCTTACGCCCTAAGTTTTGTATCTGTAAATTTATTTGGATTATTTAAATCTGGTAATTTTAATTTACCCAACATTTTAATAATTGTGGCCATAACTTTATGGGCAATTCGCCTAGCCTCATATCTACTAATCAGAATAAGAGCATGGGGAAGAGATAAGCGTTTCGATGGGGTAAGAGAAGACTTCAAAAAGTTTTTTATTTTCTGGTTCTTCCAAGGCTTAACTGCTTGGGTGGTTTCTATTGCAGCGTTGCAGTTTATATACCTAAACGATAGTCCCAAAATCGGCTTAAATATAGTAACGATTTTAGGACTTTTAATCTTTGCCAAAGGCCTACTAATAGAGGCCTTTGCAGATATCCAATTATTCAGATTCTCACAAAACAAAAACAATAAGGGCAAATTTATTGACACTGGACTATGGAGTAGATCTCGTCATCCAAACTACTTAGGAGAAATCACAGTTTGGTTTGGAATTTGGGTCTCGACACTACCAGCACTAAGCTCAACTCAAGCAATTATAGGATTCTTAAGCCCACTTTTTATTTTTTTAATGATCAGATTTATAAGCGGAGTCCCAAAATTAGAAAAAAGTGCAGAGAGTAAATGGGGAAGTGATAAAGATTACCAGAATTACAAAAAAAGAACTGGGCTAATTCTGCCTCTCAAACTCACAAGCAAGAACTAGGTCTCTAAGCCCAGTTTGATCTTCATCGGGAGCAACTTTTGTTATTCTACCGTTCACGTCTATACAAAATTGAATAGCATAGTTTTTCCTCTCTTGAGCTGCTTCTAGAGTTATATCAGTACCTATTGGGTAAGGAGATAACGGCTCAAAAGCACATACTATCGTTCCATAGATCCCATAAACAATCATGTCTAATTCAGTACAGTATCTAGCTACCTCTTGAGTATTAATATCCTCAACTCTTGAATCTTTAGGGAACTCAACATATTCTTTACCCATATCTTCACGTCTTTGCTCAGCAGTAAGAAGAGATGCTGAGGCGTAGCCTGGACCCTTTTGAGGAGTGCTTTCATCGTAACCTGCGGAACATCCAAATGTACCTAATAATATAGAGACACCGGCCGCAACAAACGACGCTTTTCTAGATAAACAATTATGTTTTTGATTATTTCCTTTTCTTTTCATAATATATACAATTGTAAAATATTCGGCTATCAAAGTCAATTATTATTACGTGTTTAAAAGGTTTATAATTGTACTTAATGAGAGAGATTAAACTTAACCAAAAACAGCAAAGAGCAGTTGATACCATCGAAGGTCCAGTTTTAGTCCTTGCAGGTCCAGGAACAGGGAAGACTCAACTTCTTTCAAGTAGAGTGGCAAATATCTTAAGCTTAACTGATGTTAACCCAGGCAGTATCTTATGTCTGACGTATACAGAGGCCGGAGTATCCTCCATGAAACAAAGACTTGCCGATACCATCGGAGCAAGCGGATATCAAGTCTCAGTGCATACCTTTCATAGTTTTGCTTTAGAGGTTATGCGTCACTTTCCTGATTACTTTTTAGATACTCGAGGCTTTCAACCGATTGACGATCTTACAAGTTATCAAATCCTAGAAGATATTTTAAGTAATTTACCACTTAATTTTAAGCTTGCTCACAGAAGTTTTGCTCGAGAAAACAGAATTAGTGAGCTAACCTCAAAAATATTAGAGCTTAAAAAAGCCGGCTTAAAGCCTCAGCATGCAAAAAACATTGCCAATAACAACAAAGCAGATCTCGAAGACTTAAAAGATTTACTAAACTTATTCCCACCTGAGATACCAAGAGGGAAAGAAGAAACAAATAAGCTCATAAAATCTCTTGTAGATTACTTACAAACAAAACAATTAGACCATGAGAATGAAGAACTAGTCCCAAGTTTAAAGTCTATCATCCTAAAAGAACTAACTTCTGCTCTAACAGAAAGTTTTGAAACTAGCAAAACAACTCCAATAACTGCCTTTAAAAACTTTTATTTCGAAAAAGATTTAAATAACAAATGGCGCTTTAAGGATGCTAAATACAATCAGAATCTAGAGGAAGTCGCATATATCTATGAGCAATATGAACAGGCTCTCCAAAAATTTGAGAAGATCGAGTTTGATGATATGGTCCTAAACTTAATTAATACTATAAAAAGTAACGAAGACCTTAAGCTTAATATCCAAGAGCAGTGGCAACACATCTTGGTAGATGAGTTCCAAGATACAAGCTTCTCACAACTTGAAATTGTTAAGTTATTAGGAGACAACCCGACCAATTTTAACAGACCAAACATTATGGTAGTTGGTGATGATGACCAAGCTATTTATGCCTTTCAAGGAGCATCCGTTTCTAACTTCCAAAGTTTTCTAAGTCTCTACCCTGAAACAGAGATTATAACCTTGGATGAAAACTACCGCTCTAACTCAGATATCCTTAGTGCAAGTCTAAAAACATCACAACAAATTGAAGAAAGACCGGCAGGCACTTATGTAAAAGAACTTAGTAGTAATTCAGATTCAGAGAATAAAGAAGTTTCGATCGCAACTTTTACAGACTCAAATAGTGAGCTTAGCTGGATTTGTAAAGATATCAAGAAGCAAATCAAATCAGGAACAAGAGCAGAAGACATAGCTGTTCTAGCTCCGAAACACAAATACCTGCAAGAACTAGCTAGAGAACTTATTGCTCATAACGTTTCAGTTTTCTACGAGACTTCGAGTAACATTTTAGAAGACGAAATAATATTAGAATTAGTAGATTTAAGTAAATTAGTTTTAAATATCGGAGTAGGGGAGTTAACCCATTCTAACAGCTTATTAGCCCATGTCTTAAGCAGCCCTTACTGGCAATTAGAAAACGGCTCAATTTATCGCTTAGCATCTTACGCAGCTAAAAGTAAAGATAGAAAACATTGGCTAGACTACCTCAACGACGGGGCTCTTGGAGAAAAAGGTAAGCAAATCTACAACCTGTTGATTAATTGGGGAACTTTAAGTCTAAACTTAAGTCTAGAGCAAATGCTCGACAAACTTATTGGAGCAAACGAACCAGATGAATCTGAAGATAACCAAAACATTAATATTAAATCTCCATTTAAAGATTTCTACTTTTCTAAAGAAAAGTTAGAAACCAAGCCTGCTCACTACGCCAACTTTTTAAGTAGTCTTTCCTCTTTACGAGATCATTTAAGAAGTTACTACTCAGATCAGTCCAAATCTAAGCTTAATGATCTTATAAAATACGTTGAGCTCTGCCAAGAACATGGTGGAATACGTCTTGCCAGACGCGGACTACATATAAAGCCTAGCGGTGTTAAATTACTTACAGCTTACGGCTCAAAAGGCTTAGAGTTCGATCAAGTCTATCTAATCCACTGCCAAGAAGATGTCTGGAGCGAATCTGCCAGAAGCCGTACAGACACGCTTAAACTTACAGCCAACTTTGCGAGCCACAAGGATACATCAGATGACCGCACAAGATTATTTTACGTGGCCCAAACTAGAGCCAAGGATAGATTAGTTCATACACTCTATAAATTTGACGAAAAAGGCAAGAGTAAAGTAGCACTCAGATACTTAGAGCCACTCAAATCAGAGAGTTTTGTTAAACTTATAGATTACTCCGAAGATCTAATGAGTGCTGAAGAGTCCGCCGAAAGCTATCAACAAAAACTCTTTAATGTAGAACCTAAAGATGAGACCACACAAATTCTAGCTGAAATTCTGCAGCCGATTTTAGAGAAATATAGATTAAGTGCAACACACTTAACAACTTGGTTAGACGAAGAATACGGAGGAAGAGAAGAATTCATCCAACGACACCTGCTCAGATTCCCTCAAGCTATGAGCGAAAGCGCAGTACATGGATCCGCTATGCACAAAGTCTTCGAAAAAATGCACCTAGCAAGACCTAACAATAAATTTTTAAGTTTAGAAGATTTGATTAAGATTTACAGAAAAGAAGTAGAGAAGTGCTCACTTGATGAAGAAACCAAAGATAAACTAAACTCACTCGCTGAATTTACCATAAATAGACATCTTACTAAACTTAACGATCTAACAAAATCAGAAGCCTTGAGCGAAGTAGATATAAAAGTAAATTTCGATGAAGTAAGACTAAGTGGAAAATTAGATGCAGTAATTATCAACAGGGATGAGCAAACAGCAGTAATCAGAGACTACAAAACAGGTAAATCTAAAGATAGAATTGAAGAAAAATACAAGAACCAACTCTATCTATACAAATTACTACTTGACCTAGCCCCAGAACGTCTGCCTAAAAATATTAAGCCTATAGGAGCAGAGCTAGTTTACATAAACGCCAGCGATAACGAAGTCAAAACAGTAAGCTTAAATTATAAAGAATCAGAATACGAAGAATTTAAAAAACTAATCAAACAAGTCTGGCAAGATATTATGATGCTTGGTCAATATAGCTAAATCTATTTATAAATTAGAGAATCTATAGGCTAATGCATCAAGAGCATCAATTGCAGCTAAAGCCGTAGATCCCGACCTATCCATTGTAACTTTAATATTCCTTCTAGCCATATCAATGGGGCACGACGAACAATCTCGCTTACAAAAGTTGTGTAGAGATTCCCCAATTAGCTCAAGATGTAATTTAGGAACATTAGAACCTAAGACCTCAATCGCTCTGTCTATTATTTCGCCACACTCCCCAAAATAAGGGTCTTCTTTAATTAAATCATTCATATTTATTGTTAATCATTTACTGCGGCTATTATTGGGTGTGGGGCAGTGTATGTGTCTCCATCATGCAAATCAATATGGTCTGACAGAATTGTTGAACCAGTTTTAAAAACATCTACATGTCCGCGTATTAATTCAACCTCAACATCACTGCCTTGATTTATCGCAAGACATATACCTCTTGCCATACATAGCCTGCCACATTCTTCCATAGAATATAAATATGATGCTCGTACTTCTGCTATGTCAGATTCAGAACCAACACGACTTATTCGTTCCAGGGCTTTGTCAGCAAATTCTTGTCGAGGACAACCTGCCTCTCCAGTATTAATACCAGTCATCTTTCTTAAATTAAAAAATCTTAAAATTTTACAGTAGGAATATAAGTATAACAGAGGTTGTATATTTATTTCAAGAAATTATTTAACTTAAATGATCTTTAATATCATTGGCACTTAACTGTATGACAACTCCCGGTCTCGCTTCACCTCGCAAAATTCTTTCCGCGACAATATTCTCAACGGTTCTTTGGACAATTCTTCTCATTGGCCTTGCGCCAAGTAGGGGATCATTACCTTCTTTGACTAGAAGTTCTGCAGCCCCTTCCTCAAGAGAGACTTGCAGCTTTTGATTAGCTAAAGACTTATTAACACTTATCATAATAAGTTTAACAACTTCTACCAGCTCATCTTCGCTCAAACTTCTAAATGTAGCAACTTCGTCAAACCTATTCACAAACTCTGGCTTAAATATACCTTGATTAATAAGCTCTTTTAACAAACTATCCTCTAGGCTCTTCATAGAGGCTAAATCAGTACCATTTTTTTGCATGAAGTCGTTAATATACTCAGCTCCAGCGTTACTGGTAGCGATAATAATAGCCTCCCTAAAGCTGACTTGCTTATTTGCAGAATCACGTAGAATACCCTCATCTAGCATTTGAAGTAGTAAGTTCAAAACATTTGGGTGAGCTTTTTCGAGTTCATCCAGTAAAACAACGCTAAATGGTTTTTTAGAAATTTGGGCTGTTAAACTATTAGGATTCGCAGAAGCTGGAGCTAATAAGCGAGATACATCATTTGGCTGACTAAACTCGTTCATATCAATCCTGACCAAATCATCTTCCCCGCCAAAATAAGTGGCAGCTAAACTTTTGGCAAGCTCCGTTTTACCAACGCCTGTTGGACCTATAAACAAGAAAGTCCCGACCGGCTTTTTAGTGTTTCTCACTCCTGCTCGTGAACGTCTCAGCGCATCACTGACAACTTTTACGGCTCGAGACTGATTGATCATTCTCTGATGAATTAAATCTTCAAGATTCAATAACTTATCAGTTTCAGCTTGACCGACACTAGAAGCAGTCTGGACCTTAACTCCATAGTTTTTTTCAACAGCTTGCTCAATAGATTCCGGCATAACCCAACCATCTACAGCATAACTTGTACCATACTCTAAAAGCTTAATGACCTTACCAGGACTAGCTTCGTCCTGTATAAACCTTTCTGCAAGATCTACAGCCCGTTTTATTGTCTGATATAAGAATCTAACCTTGAGTTTTCCTTCTAAAATAAGAACTTGATCTTGAGCGACATGCATAGCTTCTTCTGAACTAACCTCGGACAAATTAATTCTATTTATTAATCCAGCTAACGAGGGATTAGAGTTACTCAATCTAAGCCATGCCTGATCGCTCATTGCTAAAATCAATTGATTTCCGCCAGCTTCTAGAACTTGAGACAAAACTCCACTTAAATCAATTTTTCCAGCACCATTTTCTAAAAATAATTCTGCATCATCCAAAAATAAAATGACATTTTTAGCTCTAAAAGCCTCATTAAATATTCTAATTAGTAGGTCCTCTAAACTTCCAGAACCCTTAGTATTAGCTATTAGAGTACTAGCTTCAATCTTAAAGATTTGTTTATATCTTAAGTTCTGTGGAACAGATGAATCTGGATATAGTAATTTCTCAGCAAGATTCCATACTAAATTAGTCTTTCCTATTCCAACTTTTCCGACAAGCCCAGCATTTAATCTTGAAGCCGCACTTAAAACATGCATCATTTGCTCAAGAGCTTGGCGATTACCTTCAAGTTCTCTATAAATATTTCCACTTCGGCCAATGCTATCACTTATATTGCTCGCAAAACTAGAAAGCAGAGGTGTATAGCCAAAACTTAAATCTCGTCCTATCCCTCCAGTTTTATTCTTTTTCTTACTCTTTTGGATTAAACTTTCAAAATGGTCAAACCATTCAATCGCATGAGGCAAATCTGTATCGTCTAAGCCAATACTACCCAAAACCTGACTTCGAGTATTAACATCCACCTCATCAAGCAGAACTAAAGCTATATAAATGCTTCTGACTAATCCTCCTGTTGATAAATTGTATTTTGATGTTTGAGAAATATTGTATGCCTTTTCAAGAACTGAAGAAATACTAATATCCTCTGGATTTTTAGCCTCAAGCATTATTCCGATTGTCTTTGGACTTATAGAAAATCTTGTAGACAAGAATCTGCCGCCAAAACTTTTTCTAAAGCACTCAAAGAGAGCCGAGATCATTACCATGTAAGTTTGATAGTAAATCTTGCTCTAATAAATCCGCGATTTCTTTAGGATCTTTAATAGCTTTTATCTCTTTTAGGCATAATGTGTAATAAAGCCATATCATTAACCAAATTATTGATGGGATTATAAATAAAAAACCTAGACTGCTAGAAAGTGAAGTTAAAAAGTAACCTGCCAAAAACAAAAAAGAAAGCCAGTAGAGTAAATAGAGCTCTCATCCAAGCTTCTTTTAAGAGATTAGACCTCCTAGCTTCTCTAGCTCTTTTATTATTTAAGTTTAAGTTAAAATCCATATCTTAAAACCCAAAGTTTAATATTGATAAGCCAACTAAAATTACTGGTAAAAGCGGTATAAATGGCCATAAGATATATGTTAGACCCATTGCAAATATTTCTAGTGCTAAAACTACTCCACCAAATAAGATCAAGAAAAACCTCACTAAAAGCCTATAGTCCTAGAAACTAAAGCATCAGTAATTTTTTCTCCGAAAGTTCTTTTATAGTTACTTACTGTTAAAGTTTGCCTGTAAGGCTGAAATAGATTCTTAGCCAGTAAACTTATACTAAAAAAATCTGATGTAGAAGAAAATAAAGCGTTAAACTTAATGCTCAAATCTTTAAGTCCAGCACCATACCACCATCCTAAGAGATCCACCCAAAACATACGTACAATTATAACAGATAGAGCTAATGTTTATATAACATAAAAAGGCCCTAGAAAATTCTAGGCAAAAAATATAGAGGGGCTATTTTTAATTTATTTTTAGTTATCATCCTCCTTTACTTTATTTTCATTACTAATGTGATGGCCTTTATCATGAGCTGGGAGTACGTCCTTAAGGTCTATATTAATACCTTGTTCTTTAAGCCATGCATCCATCTCATTCTTATTAGCATCCATTTTTAACTTCATTTCTTCACGAGAGAGTTTTTTACCAGAATTCATATTAGCTTGGTGTTCTGACTCTCTAGCCTGATGGACCTCCTTAAGCTTAACTTCTATGGCAGTTTTTTGCTCAGCCGTTATAGTGCCATCATCAACCTTTTTCTGTAAAGAAGCTTCTATTCTAGCCTGCACTTCTGATTCTCGCTTACCCCGCTCTTCTGATCTAAATGAATCTATTTCTTTAGATACATCTTCTTTATTTAAACCAAACTTAGTGGCGAGTCTTGCTGCGAGATTATCTCCACTACCTGAAGATGGAGAAGTAGCACTTACAGCCAAGCCAGCTACACCTAAAATCCCTAAAGTTGCGAAGCCCATAACCGCCATACTGGCTTTTTACTTATTTTTTCATTATTAATATAAGCCCGCTAAATTTGCTTGCTCATCCTCCTATTTGACTTATTAAAATTAATAACTAAATTATTTCGAAAACTAAATAGAAAGAATATGAGAAAATACGACTAAATTGTTGAAAGTTAAATTGTTAATACAAAAAGAGAAATTTAATAAAAATATAGTTCTTTTTGATGTTTTTATAGAAACTTTCTTTAGACTTCGCTTTCTCGATATTCCTCCTACTTACTACTACGTGAAGTATCTAAAAATTGTTTCAAACTTATCTTATGTTTCTACCTGCCGGATGATTAGCCGGAAGAACCCTGACCCATCTAGCTATCTTACTATCAGATTTTAAAATAACACCAACTACTTGATTCTCTCTTATCTCAGCTCCCATAGGGAAGACTTTGGTGTCCCCATCGATGCCAACATTAATCTCGCCACCTCCCATTAAAGATATTTTTAGATTATTTCTTTTTATATCAGTAATTTTGCCGTAAATTGTACTCTCGTTAAGAAGTCTATCCTCTGCCCTTAAATTATTATTTATTCCTAATTTATCAACGAATCTCTCAACTGGACCCTGCATTAAAACTGCACCAATTCCTATTGAACTAAATAAAACTATAGAAAATATTACAGTGTATCTAAGTCTATAGCCCCATTCACTACGATGAATCGCCCATGTTGCTGCCCCAACCAATATAATCAAAGAGAATAACATAAATAACGAGACTAATAGAGAAGATGTATCACCATAGTCAGAGTAGAATCTCACAGAGCTAGTAACACCGTAAATAGCTACTCCGCTACATAGCGCAAAGAAGACTCCAAGAACTAGCGGAAAATACTGCTTACCAGTTGTTCTGATCTCGCTCTTAGGTTTAAGTTTTTCAGCCTCTATTTTTTCTAAAACACTTAAACGCTCTTTGAGCTCTTTAATTTCTTGCTCATTATTCTTCTTTTTTACTTCTTTTGGCATACTAAATTACCTCCTCCATCTTTTTAACCTTAAGGTTATCTTTTGCCATCAGATCATTATTAATTACCTCTTTAAGCTTATCCTTCCCACGCTTTATTCTCGTACTAACCGTAGGAACCGGCATTCTTAAAATATCTCCAATCTCTTTATAAGATTTATTTTCAAGATAATACAACGTTAATGGCTCTCTATATTTAAGATCTACCTTTCTCAACCCATACATCAGGTTCTCATTGTTAAGTTTAATGTTCAACTCCTCAGTAATAGTCTCAGGGACTGAGATACTATCCCACCATTCATCCTCATCAACTGTTAGATCTTTTTTTGACTTTTTAAAAGAATCCATCGCACAATTATGAGCAATCCTATAAATCCAAGAGCTCCATTTGCCTTTTTTTGGATTGAAACTTCTTATATTTCTGTAAGCTTTTATAAAACAATCTTGAACCACGTCGTAAGCTAAGTTCTGCTCAACCCCTAAAGATCTTACATATCTCAACAATTTTGGCTCGTACCTTAAAATTAAATCCTCAAAGTATACTAAATTATTTAAATCATTTAAAAAAAGCTCTGCCACAGCTTCATCACTTTTTGTATCGTTCGTTTTCCTAGTCATATTTTTTTCTTTAGAGAGAAAAAGGGAAAATGAACATTTATATTTAATTATAAGATATCCCTACAATAATATTACTGTTCATATAGTCTAGATGTTTCAAACTATTTAAAAGAACCTGATGCCTGTGATGCAACTATCCCAAAAGCCACACTCACATTTAAACTTTCTTTTTTACCATATCTAGGTATTTCAACAATTTCATCCACTAAACTTAAGTCGTCAAAGTCTAGACCAGTAACCTCAGTACCTAATACAACAACATTCTTCTTACTCTTAAATTTATATCTACTAATATCCACAGACTTTGAGTTCTGCTCTAGGCCGATAATATTCCAACCCATATCTTTTAGTTTATTGACAGCTACTTCTAAAGATGATTCATGAATCATTGTTAAATTTTTTTCGGCACCTAAAGAGACTTTTTTAATCTGTTTATCTAACTTTTCTCTTATGTGAGGTAAACGTTGGTCATTTTCTAGGGTAGGGTAGGGAGTAACTCCCACAAACCACACATATTCGAACCCAAAAAAATCTGCAGTTCTTAAGATAGAGCCAACATTCTCACAGCTCCTCACATTATTTAACACCACAGCCAACTCTTTCATAATCTTTCTTATTCAAAGCTTTGTTAATTCAGCCAAGACTACCTTCGCACTATCTTCCCACTTAAATAATTTATTCCTTTCACGGCCTTTCTTTATTAAATCTTTTTTTAACTTCTCATTATCGATGGTATCTAGAATCTTTTTAGCAATATCGTCCTTGTCAGTAGGATCAAAATAAACTGCAGCATCCCCGCAAACTTCCGGAATGGCAGTCTTATCGCTTGCAATAACTGGAAGATCGTACGCCATCGCCTCTAGCGGGGGAATTCCAAATCCTTCAGAAAGAGAAGGGAAAACATACAGCTTTGCATGCTTAAATAACCAACCTTTTTCTCCATCACTGACAAACCCTAGGACATGAACTCTATCTTCAAGATTCAGCTCCCTAGCCCTATTTTGGATAGTCACATAATTTCTATCTTTCCTACCAGCAAAGACTAGGTTCAAATCAGGTTTAACATCTCGTATCTTATCCATCACTTCTAATAAGATATTTAAGTTCTTATGGCCATGATCTGTCCCAACATAAAGCAAAAAGTCTTTCTTAAGCAGCTTCTTAATAGACTCATCTTTTGTAAGTCTATTTAAAATAACACCCCCATTTACAGTTACACTAACTTTCTCTGGCTTTAGTTTGAAATAATCAATCACATCATTCTTTACATACTTAGAGGGAGTAAAGATATGCTTTGCACGCCAAACACTAAATCTAAAACTAAAGAGATTCAAAAAGAACATTAGAATTGAACGAGGAATAAGAGAGAAGGGGAGCTTACGGACTTTGTCCTTAATTACAGCTTTCTTATCCTTTTTCCACTCTTCACGCTTTTCAATCTTACTCTTAGGGTTAGCAATTCTGACTTGAGTCAGATCATGAACAGTTACAACAGTCTTTCTCTTAAAGTAAAAGAAAGGGATGTGTTGAAAACTTCCCCAAAAAACATCAGCTCTTAACCTGTACATTTCCCAAGCTAGGTTTAAATTACCTCTTATAAAGAACATATGGTTTCTAGCAGTGTTCTTAGAACGATATTCTCTAAAATTTGGAGCAGAAACATGCAACTTGGTCGCAGGATCTAAGATAATAATATATTCATTCTGATGATCTAACTTTTGAAGCTCATTTAAAATACCCTCAGCATAATCTCCAGTACCAGTACCAATTATGCGTGCATCGATTAAGATTCTTTGTTTAGTCTTGTTCATATGACAATGATTATACAAAATATCTAATGTTATAATCAGATTCAATGAGAATTCTAGTAACTGGAGGGGCTGGCTTCATCGGCAGTAATTTCGTTCACCTTACCCTCAAAGAACACCCTGAACACCATATAACTGTCATCGATAAGCTAACTTATGCCGGAAATAAACAAAGCTTAAGTGAGGTACTCGATAAGATCGAATTTATAGAGGGCGACATCTGTGATAAAAATTTGATTGATAAACTAATAAGCGAATGTGATTTAGTAGTTCATTTTGCAGCTGAAAGCCATAATGACAATTCCATTGCTGATCCTTATCCATTTATTGAGACAAATATTATAGGAACTTTTAGAATACTTGAAGCTGTAAAAAAACATAATAAAAAGCTTCATCATATATCTACGGATGAAGTTTATGGAGATTTAGAGCTTGATGATCCAGCTAAATTTACTCCAAATACACCGTATAATCCTTCCAGTCCGTACTCATCATCTAAAGCAAGTAGCGATATGCTAATAAGAGCATGGGTGAGAACGTATGGTATCCATGCCACCATTTCAAATTGCTCAAACAACTACGGTCCGAGGCAACATGTCGAAAAAATGATTCCGCGCCAGATTACTAATTTATTGTCTGGCTCAAAACTTAAACTCTATGGTAAAGGAGAGAACGTAAGAGACTGGATACATGTTGACGATCATAACAGTGGAGTATGGGCGATCATTGAAAAAGGTAAGTCTGGAGAGACCTACTTAATTGGCGCAGATGGTGAAAAAAGTAACATTGAAGTTTTTAATCTAATTCTTAAAGAGATGAATAAAGACGAAAGTTACTTAGAGCACGTTAAAGATAGGCCAGGCCACGACTTAAGATATGCAATTGACAATAGCAAGTTAGTAAATGAGCTCGGATGGTCACCTCGATATACAAACTTTGAAGAAGGACTTAGGGCAACAATCGAGTGGTACAAGAATAACGAAAAATGGTGGAAGCCTCAAAAGGTTGAGACTGAAGAGAAATACAAGAGGATAGGAGTATAAACATATGGCAGAAATACCTAGTACTGAATTCAAAGTCCAAGAAACAGACATACCAGGATTATTAGTTTTTGATGTTAACACAATAAGTGATGAGAGAGGTTTTTTCCAAGAGAAATTTCAAAAGGCAAAAGAAGCTCAATTAGGGTTGCCAGAAGATTTTGCACCAGTTCAGCACAATATTTCATTTAACAAAGATATAGGGGTGGTAAGAGGTATACATGCCGAACCTTGGAATAAATACATATCGGTTGTAACGGGTAGGATATTTTGTGCATTTGTGGACCTAAGAGAAGGGGAAAGCTTCGGCAAAGTAGTGCAAATTGAACTTGACCCTACCAAAGCAGTTTATCTTCCAAAAGGTTGCGGCAATAGCTTTATGACACTTGAACCTACATATTATTCCTATATCGTAGATGCACACTGGAAGCCGGACCAATATGATCAATATACATTTGTAAACTTGGCAGACCCCGAATTAGGTATTGATTGGCCTATCCCTCTTAGCGAAGCAACGATGAGTGATAAAGATAAAAATCACCCTTATTTAAAAGATTTAAATAAATAATATGAAAGTATTAATCACAGGGTCAAATGGTCAACTAGGCAGGGCACTAAAAAAGATTTTTCCAGATCATATTGCCGTAGATGCAGAAGAGCTAGATATAACAAATCTAAATAAAGTTGTGAACTTTAATATAGATGACTGTAAGGCAATTATAAATGCCGCTGCGTACACAAGAGTTGATGAAGCAGAAAAAGAAGAGAATGTGAAAATTGCTGAGACCATCAACGTTTCAGGTGTTACTAATCTAGTAGACTTAGCTGAAACTAACGAGATACCACTCGTTCATGTTTCTACAGATTATGTTTTTGACGGCACAAAGAATGGAGAATACACAGAAGTTGATGAGATAAATCCATTGAATATATACGGTAGGACTAAGGCTCAAGGAGACAAAGAGGCACAAAGAGCAGAAAGATTCTACATTTTTAGAACTTCATGGGTTATAGGAGACGGCAATAACTTTGTTCGAACTATGATATCTTTAGCGGAGAAAGGCATCAATCCCACAGTTGTAGATGATCAGTTCGGTAGACTTACATTCACTAATACTCTAGCAGCCGCAATTGAATTTGCCTTAACAAATAACGTCCCATATGGTGTATACAATCTCACAAATAGTGGCTCAATAGTTAGCTGGTTTGATATCGCAAAAAAAACATTTGAGCTTACTGGTCATGATCCATCCAGGGTGTTAGGAATTTCCACTGAAGAATACTACAAAGACAAAGAAAACATAGCTGCAAGACCAAAGAATAGCGCATTGAAGCTTGATAAAATAAAAGCTTCGGGTTTCAAACCAAGAAGTTGGGAATACGAATTAAAAGAATACATTAAAAAGGAGTTAGCAAACTAAATATGAAGGGAATTATTCTAGCGGGAGGTTCTGGAACTAGACTTTATCCAATAACAAAAGGAGTAAGTAAGCAGCTTATACCCCTATATGATAAACCAATGATTTACTACCCACTCAGTACATTAATGCTGGCTGGAATAAATGAAGTGCTAATTATATCAACACCAAAAGATCTGCCAAGGTTTAAAGAGTTATTAGGTGATGGAAAGGAATGGGGGATAAATCTAGAATATACCGTCCAAGAAGAGCCACGAGGCTTAGCAGATGCTTTTATACTAGGTGCAGATTTCATAGGAAGTGATAAAGTTGCACTAGTGTTGGGAGATAACATCTTCTATGGCTCGGAGATGGGCTCTAAACTTAAGCAATATACAGATATTGCTGGGGGACTAATATTTGGAGCAGAAGTCCATGATCCAGAAAGATATGGCGTCGTAGAGTTCGATAAAGACATGAATGTAGTCTCGATCGTAGAGAAACCAGAGCAGCCAAAGAGTAAATATGCCATTCCAGGATTATACTTTTTTGATAATAAGTGTGTTGAGTATGCAAAGAACGTTAAACCAAGCCCAAGAGGTGAGATAGAGATAACAGAAATCCAAAATGCATACCTAAAATCAGGTAACTTAAAGGTGGCTCTCTTAGATAGAGGTACTGCCTGGCTAGACACTGGAACCTTTGAGACACTTCATCAAGCAGGAGAATTTGTAAAAGTAATAGAACACAGACAAGGCGTAAAAGTTGGTTGCCCTGAAGAAATTGCTTTTAGAAACGGATGGATAGATAGAGATCAACTTATGACAATTGCCGAGCCATTAGTAAAGAGTGGCTACGGTAAATACTTATTAAGTATTGCAAATTCTTAACGCCAAAAGCTTAACTTTCTAACTAATTTAACCGTAGTGTTATCATTAATAATTTTTGGGTACCCAGGACTAATTAACATATAAATATCATCAGCGTTAATATTCTTTTTCTTTCTTAATCTTTGAATCTTAACTCTTTGTATGAACTTTTTTGGTAACAATACTATAAGTATTAATAAAGAAGATATTGTCTGCTTAAAATAACCCTGTTTTAAACCACTAACAATATTGCCGATCCATAAGACCTTAAATCTAAGCATTATTTGAAAGTAATTTTTTAAAGGTACATTTTTCACTAAAAGCATGATCTGATTTTTTACGCTCATCTTATAAGCTAAGCCACTTACCTTAGAGCTACTAGCTCCAATTTCATGCTCAACTATTGCCTTAGGAGTATAAATAACTTTCCAGCCCGCTAAATTTGCCCTAAAGCTTAAATCTGCATCCTCATAATAAGCAAAAAAATCTTCATCAAATAATCCAACTTCTTTTAGCATACTGACTCGATACATAGAGGCTCCACCAGAACCTCCAAAAACCTGGCATTCTTTATTGTATTGACCATTATCTTTTTCATCTCTTCCTCTAGGTGAAGATAGTCCCCAAGTATAAAACTGCTCGCCAGTCGTATCAATTGTCTTTCCATCAAGTTTTAATATTTTTGAGGTTGAGACTCCTGCTTTTTTGTTTTCATCAAGTACACTAGCTAAACTTAAAGTCCATTCTTTATGAGCTTTAGCATCAGAATTTAGAAGAGCTACGTAATCATATCCATTTTCAATGGCATGTCTTAAAACATTATTAGCCCCTCCAGCAAAACCTTTATTCTTTTTATTCTGATGAAGGATAATATTATCTTCATATTTATCCTTCAAAAAGTCGTAAGATCCATCGGTAGACCCATTATCGACAACAAAGATATCAATTTTAATAGATTGATCTAACAATGAATCAACTGCATCACTGATTATTTCAATATTATTCCAACAAAGGACACCAACTAGTATTTTTCTCATTAAACTTAAAGTGAAAATAGTTATTCAGGTATGCTAGAATTATACATTAACGTATTAAAAATGTCAGAAGTAAAAGCCCTATCCAATAACCTTTTCTCTAAGCGCAACAAATCTCTATTAAGAGAGCTTGTTAAGACAGAGTTTAAACTTAGATACCAAAACTCTTTCCTAGGCTACGCCTGGAGTTTACTTAAGCCTCTTGGACTATTCACTGTACTCTACGTTGTATTTACAAAAATATTCAGTTTCGGAGCAGGCATACCTCACTATCCAGTCTATCTCTTATTAGGTATAGTCCTATGGACATTCTTTATCGAATCAACTGGGGGAGCGTTGAGCTCAATAGTTGGAAGAGGTGATTTAATACGCAAAATCTCATTTCCTAAGTATATTATTGTTATTTCGGGTACAGTATCTTCCCTCATAAACTTGTTTTTAAGCCTAGTAATAGTTTTAATATTTGCACTATTCAATGGTGTCAGTTTTGGATCACAAGCCCTATTTGCCCCATTACTCATAGGTGAAGTATATGCACTAGTGCTAGGGATTGGGCTAATACTTTCTACCTTATATGTGAACTTCCGGGATCTTAGCCACATATGGGAGGTGTTAATGCAAGCAGCCTTTTATGCCATACCCATCATATACGATATTCACCTAGTTTTTACCGAATTCAATGCGACTGCAGCTAAAATAATAATGCTTAATCCTGTATCACAGATTATTCAAGATTTACGTTATAGTTTAGTTACAAAAAGTACAGCTAGAACAACTGACATAGTGCAGATGCCTTTTGCATTGATACCATACCTGCTTGTCCCATTAATTTTGTTAGTAGGTTCAGTATACTTTAGAAAGAGATCAAAGTTTTTTGCAGAACAGATTTAAGAACATATGGAAGAAAATAAAGAAGTAGCAATAAAGGTTGAGGGAGTATATAAAGACTTCATTCTTCCCCATGAGTTAAATAACAACTTAAAGCAAAAAATACTACATCCATTTAAAAGAACAAGCAGTGAGAAGCAACACGCATTAAAGAACATTTCATTCGAAGTTAATAAAGGAGAATTTTTTGGTATTGTAGGCAGGAATGGTAGCGGGAAATCAACTTTGCTTAAAGTTTTGGCAAAAATTTACACTCCGACTAAGGGTAATGTGTCTATAAATGGCTCCCTTACACCTTTTATTGAACTAGGCGTAGGTTTTAACCCAGAGCTTACTGGACGAGAAAATATATACATGAATGGTGCCATGCTTGGCTTCAATAAAAAAGAAGTCAATGAAATGTATGATGAAATTGTTGAATTTGCAGAACTTGAAAAATTCATGGACCAAAAGTTAAAAAACTACTCAAGTGGTATGCAGGTACGTTTGGCGTTCTCGATCGCAATAAGAGCAAAAACCGACATACTAATTATTGACGAAGTTCTAGCTGTTGGAGACAGTAACTTCCAAAGAAAATGTTACCGTACTTTTAACACATTAAAAGAGGAGGGTAAAACAATAGTATTTGTCTCACACAATATGGCAGATGTTGAGCGATATTGTGATAGGGTTGTTGTGCTTGATGCAGGCAATCAACTTGCGACATGTGATCCAACAGAAGCTAAAATTAGATACTTTCAGCTTAATGATTCTTCTGAACACTCAAAGAAAGAGTCTAGTTTAACAAATCAGTTTGTTAGGTGGGGCTCAGGAGAATTCATTACAGATAAAGTACAGACTATTAAAAAATCCGGAAAAGCTTCGTCTAGATTTTCTATTGGAGAAGATATCGGAATTAAAATGTCATTTAGCAACATATCCCTCAATAGTAATCAGAACTTAGTAGTTGGTCTAAACGTTACTGGTGAAAAGAACGAGAACATTATAGGACCGAACACGAAAAATGTTAAATTAGATTCCTCGATAAAAGAGTTAATACTATGGTTCAAAAAACCAAATCTCAATAGCGGCACATATTCCATTTCAGTTACTGTGTTCGACCCAAGCTTTACACAACAATTTGACAGTATAGAGCGTCCTGTCAGCTTTAGCGTATATGGCGAGACCAGTGAGGGCGGCTTAGTAATCATGGATAATTTATTCGAAGTTATAAAGTAGATTATGAAAAAAAGTTATTTCAAGCTGCAACCAGATGCCTTCACAAGATTTAGAACTGTGATTTTTCTTTTAGAAAGTATGACAAAAAACAGTTCTAAAAATAAGACATACTCAATTCTAGATATTGGGGGGTCATCGACTTTTATTTATGACTTCCTTATTGAAAGTGGCTTTGCCTTTGAATTAACAATAGTAGACCCAAGGCCAAAGCCAGCTGGTTTGAATAGCAAGATTACCTATATACAATCTACGGGGGAAGAAGCTAGAAAGCTTAATAAAAAATTCGACTTTACGATTATGATAGATATGCTCGAACATGTTTCAGGTGATGCAAATAAAAGATCAGTTATTGAATCTGCTATTCAACTAACAAAAGAAGCTGTAATTATTGCTGGTCCCTATGACGATTTCCAAACCGACAAATTTGAACATTCATTAAATTCCATAAATAAGGAGCTATTTGGAGTTGATCAGGATTGGCTATTAGAACATTTTGAATGTAAAAAACCAAATTTAGACAAAATCAGAAATTATTTTGACAAGGCTGGCTGGAAGACTAACTCTGTAGCTACATTACCATTTAATTTTTGGCTTGCCTCAGCATTTGCAAACTTAGCTACAGCTTCAAGTGAGCAGATTAAAAAAGCTACGATAGAAGCTATCAATACTGAATTTAATACAGAATTTGAGAAAAAGCCGTCAAGTTTCTTTACAGACCAAGGATACAGAAAAATAATCATTGCCTCACAAAATAAACTACCAGAAATAAAAATAAAATCAATAAGTAATAGTTCCTACCTAGATTATGAGATGCTTTACTCTATTATTATTGCTAAACTTGTTATGACGCAAACTAAAGCGATTTATGAAGCCAAGAAAACTTTAGGATCTCTAAGTTATGAGAAAGGTCTTGTAGAGCAAAAGTTTGAAACGCTCAAAGAAGAAATCGAAAGACTAAAAGATCGAAATAATGAGCTAGAGAGACATATTTTTAATCATAGAGCGGCACTAAAAAAAATCCCTTTGTCAGAGTCGACCATAAATCTTGTAAAAAAGATAAAGAAATAAATTCAATAATAAATATATGAGACCCAAAGCCAAGAGAATTGTATTACTTACAAAGAATGTGATTAAGAACCCTACTAGAGCAGTTAGTAAGGTTACCAGAAAACTGAGCAGCGAAGGCCTAACAGGCTTTATGTACGCAGTAAAAAATAAACTGATTGTTAATCAAAACGCGCCAACTAACAAAATTAACGATATGAATGAGGCATACCAGACATGGCGAATAGATAATTCATTGTCGGACAGAGATCTAAATACTCAAAGAGAAGAATCTAAAAACTTTAAAAAGAAACCAGTCATAAGCATAATAACCCCTGTGTATAAGCCCCCTACAGACGTGCTTGAGGATCTGATTAAATCCGTATTAAACCAAACTTATCCATACTTTGAACTCTGCATTGCTGAAGTTGCCCAGAATGAAGAATCTATTGCTCTACTAAAGAAATACCAAAAGATAGATAACCGTATTAAAGTACGATTCATGCCTACTAACGGAGGAATTGCGACCGACTCAAACGCATGCTTAGAACAGGCTACTGGGGACTATATAGCCCTTCTCGATCATGATGATTTAATTTCACCTGATGCATTATACGAAAACGCAAAGATGATAAACGAAGATGATTATGACTTTATTTATTCTGACAAAGATAAAATAGACGAAAATGGGAGACATTACGAGCCGATGTTTAAACCAGATTGGTCTCCAGAGATAATGTTTAATTCTAACTATCTCACTCATCTCAATGTCTTTAAACACTCCCTAATAAAAAAAATTGGTGGCTGGCAGACTAACACAGATGGAGCGCAAGATTGGGATTTATTCCTTAGATTGATTAAGGTATCAAAAAAAGTTGGCCACATACCGAAAGTTCTATACCATTGGAGAGTCCTAGAGACCTCCACTGCGCACTCAATAATGGCTAAGCCATATGCATTAGAAGGCCAAAGAAACGCAATTACTTACTCTGCAAAAAAAGCTGGATTAGATGTTACCGTTACACATACAAAAGATGGTTTTTTAAACTTACATTGGAAGAATCAAAGGGTTAATCAAAAAATCCTTATACTTTTCATAACTGATCTTGACGATACCACCTCTAAAGAAAGGCTCTCAAAGCAACTTAAAGGAGTTAATTTTGATTACAGCGTAGTAACAATAGATTCCCGTGATGGTAAAAAGTTTTTATCTTCAATAAGAGATAAAAAACCCGATCAAGACCTACTGGTGCTTAACTCAAATGTAAATTCTAAAATAAGCACCCAACAGATTCACGAAGTAGCCGGATGGCTAAGTATACCCGAGGTTGCTGTTGCAAGCCCTCATATCAAAGATCATAATGGAGGTTTATTTGATGTTGGCAGGATTCTAGGCTTTAGGTCTCTCTTTGGTCCAATATATTCAGAAGGCACCTACACACCTTCCATCTTTGGATTTCATGAGTGGGTCAGAAACACATCCGCTGGATCACCATTTTTCTCTTTAATTAAATCCTCAGCTTTATCAAAAATAAACAAAGATCTTTATTGCGAAGAGACTGATAGCGTACTCGACATTTTCTGGAAGATTAACTTGTTGTTGCGAGCTTCAGATTTTAGGATAGTCTCTACACCATACGTAACTTTAAATATTGAAAAAGAAACTTCTGGACAGGAAGATGCCCCATCTCTTTCAGTTGTCAAACTTGCTGAGAAATACTTCAGTAAAACTATTGGAGATGGTTACTTCAACCCTAATCTATCCTTACTACTCAGTGGACCACAGTTTGACGAACGAAATATCACAAGTGATTCACGAAAAGAACAGTTCTTAAAAAATCTCCAAAAAGGTGCTGATTTGAGACCTTATTTCTCAGAAATTCAGGGTAATAATGATGAAGACCAATCACAGTACCAAAATGAAGCTAATAACCTTTCTGCCCAATACGATTTCTCTCAAGAAGATATAGATTTGAGCATAAAAGCTGCTAATTCAACAGGAAAAATAAGCAGTATAGACTCTGCTATTTGGTTTATTCCGATGTTCGAAAGTTTGTATGCGGGGCTTAAAAATATTTTCGCTTTAGCTAACGAACTAACTATGCGAGAAGAAACAAGGCATACCTTCATACTTAATTCGAATGTGAGCATAAAGATACCAAAAAAACTTGTTATATCGCAATTCCCTGCATTAAAGGATTCCAGATTCATCGCTAGCAGAAACTCAAGCACCATAGATATAGAAAGCTCTACCATCGCCATCTGCACCTTATGGACAACTGCTTACGACATGCTCAAATACAATAAAACTAAACGAAAATGCTACATCCTTCAAGACTGGGAGCCTGATTTCTACCCCAAAGGTACTTTATCGGCAATGTCAGAAGCAACTTACGATTTTGGGTATCTAGCTTTAGCGGGAACAAAAGCTCTCGGCACTAGATATGAACAATACAATAAAAATAATGACTCTACTTATTTACCCTCGTTGCTTGATTTAAGTGATTATATAAATCACACTAAATCAAAAGCACAGAGCGCACCACTCTATGCAAATAAAAAAGTAAAGAGAGTAATGTTTTATGGAAGACCAGACTCGCCCCGGAATGGATTTGAGCTAGGAATAGCAGCACTAACTAAATTAAAAACCAAACTAGGAGATGATATCGAGATAGTAATTGCCGGGGCTCAGAGCTACTCAAAAAGTTACAAGCTGGAAGAAAAAGGACTATCAGTTGCTGGTAAAGTCCCTTATACTGATCTAAAAGATTTTTACTCCTCGTTTGATGCATGCCTATTTCTTATGTTCAGCCAACATCCAGGTGTAATACCTCTAGAAATGATGGCGTCAGGTGTACCAGTTGTTATCAACGATAACAAAAGCAGTGACTGGTCAGATCTATACAAGAATAACCAAAACTGTATAATTAGCAGAAATAGCCCTACAGAAATAGCAAATTCAATATTCAACGTACTAAATGATAATAAGGTAAGGGAAAAGCTCATATCAAATGGACTCAAACAAGCTAAAGATTATGGTGAAAAGCGCTACCAAGACGCAGTCATGGAAGTTATAAATAAGATAAAAGGATAGAATTATGATAAAAAAGGGTCTGACAAAAGTGAAGAAATCAAATGAGACTTGTGATGTTTGTGGTAATAACAGAAATAAGGATTTCAGAGTCATTGGAAAACAAAGATATGCTAAATGCTTAGAGTGTGGAACTATATATTCTACCACTCGCCATTTAAACTCAAAGAGTCCCGAAACTTATTTGGATGACCCAGAAGGATACCTCTCAATTATTAACCCAGAAGGTACTCGCTACATGGCCGGAGAGATAGATCACGCTTACAGATCTAAAGTTGGCAATCCTCATGGAAGATTGTTAGAGATTGGCTCAGGACTTGGCATGTTAAGCTATACTCTTTTTTCAAGAGGTTGGAATACATTTAGCTTAGAACTAAGCAAGCCTGCAGCTAGTTGGGCTAAAAAGGTATTTAAACTTCCTGTAGATACTTCTTTGATAGAAAACTACAAGCTAAAAGGTGACAAATTTGATTGCGTAGTTATGGTTGAGGTTATAGAGCATTTTTATGACATCCAAAAAGCATTGAAAAGTATTAGAAAGATTCAGAAAAAAGGTGGATTACTTTTTGGGACTACTCCAAACATCGACAGTGATCATTGGAAGGTAAGCGAACAAGACATTTATGATCCCACTGATCACATTGTCCTTTTCAACAAAAAATCACTTAAGAAGATTCTGGAAGATAATGGGTATAAAAATGTTGATGTAAAGTTTTTTGGCGGTGGCTCTAAGAATGACTCTAATTTAATGTATTCTGCTATTAAAAAATAATACATATGCTAGTCAGAGTTAAGAATGGTAAGGGGATGCTGGCCGGTAAGGTTTACTTAATTGACCAAGGTAGGCGTAGATGGTTACGAGACATTAATATCCTTTCGACTCTAGGAAATAAACCAGGTTATAGATGGCCCGAAGATATTCAGGAGATCACTGAACAAGAAGCCTTAAATTATCCTTATGGAGCGCCAACTCCAATCATTTTGGATCCTAAAATGAAAAAAATGAACAGAGACATGAACTTCATGCGTCAATTTATTACTCAAGGGCTAACTGGCAAAGGAGTAGAGTTTGGAGCAGCAGCAAACCCTCTGCCAATTCCATTAGGCACTAAAATATTATACGCCGACCTCTTCAATAAGGAACAGCTTGAATCTGAACTCTACTCAACCAGCTTATTTGAATATGTTCCCACTGATATACATACTAATTTTGACAAAATGGAGGGCATTAAGAACTCGAGCCTAGACTTTATAATCGCATCACATGTAATTGAACACGTCAGAGATCCTATAGGGGCAATGAATACAGCCTGGGATAAACTCAAAAAAGGCGGGGAGCTAGTGTTAATTGTACCGAAACGAGAAAGGACCTTAGATAAAACAAGGCCCGCGACACAGCTTGAACACTTGGTAGAAGATAATAAAAGTCCTTCTAGGTATAGAGACGCCCTTCATGTAGTCGAATTTTACGCCCACACAAATAAAATAAAAGACTTAAAAAAGGTATATGATCTAGCAATCAAGAGTATTACAGATGATCAGCATTCAATGCATTATCATGTATGGAACGAGCACGAGTTTAATAAAGTAATAAAATATATTAACTCAACAAAAAAGAAATGGAAGTACATCCTAAAAGAAAAAGCGCTACCAGGTAAAGAGAATTATGAGTTCTACATAAAACTCAGAAAAGTAGGGGAGTAAGGCCTAGATCTTCTCTTTTAATTTAATACAGTTCCATCAGGTATCAAAGTCATAACTGTACTATGTAAGTAAGTTTGTGTTATGCCGTTAAACCTCGTTCCAAGTAGACCACCATTCAATATCCATCGCTTTTTACCACCCTCAAGCCAATATACTTTTCCTGCATCATCTCGTATAAGTCTTGTTGCATTACGAGGGAAACCGTATGAATCAAATATACTTTGTGAAACATCCACTACGCTACCAGACACTCCAATATAGGCAAGTGCAGTGTCCGCATCTCCAAATCCTAACCCACCACCAAAACTTACTAGCTTCATCGAACCACTTGGTGATCTAACTACTAATGATGGAACGGTGTTATCATTTGGAATTAAATTTATAGTCTCTATATCTAATTGGTTAAACTCTTGACCCATTGATATATATCCTAGATTAAGTGCTTGAGCAGTACTTGTAAGTAAAACCTTACCTTTAGTAGATACTAGCCAAATATTGCTACTTCCATTGTCTTTCAATAAATAAGATGACCCTTGAGGTAATGTACTATTGTCAAACACATCACTACTCAAATCGAGTATTTTTGATGAGTCTATTCTATTTAAGATGTACTGGTTTAGCTCCTTCTTCTTTAGATTAGATAGGCTATAGACTTTACCAGATAATCGCACTAAAGGGCTAAGAGGTGCAGATTGGAGTGCATACCGATCTAGGCTAGAAGGCTTAGCTCTTATGGCTTGATCCAGAGCCCAACTATTCTTTACTTGATTATAGTTTGCCTGATACCTTTTTTTATCAATTACTGCAAAATACTGTCTTTGCCCACCTACGTCATAATAGACTATGTTTCCAATACTAATTCCAGTATCCATACTCTCTACTTGCTTTGTAGCGACATTAATAGGATTATCTGACCAAGAACTTACTTTTCTAGATTCAATTGGGTATTTAACCCCTCCCTGTAGAATGTAGTACTGACCGTTCGTGTCTTTAGAGACAGGCGAGCTTAATGAATCTCCATCGACATACTTATTTAACACCGCAACATCTATAGAATCTATAGCTTCGCCTTCTGGAACCCATTCATCAATAGCGGTCTGATTAGGGATGTAGTGCTTTGTATCCCCGCCCAAAATATAATACCTAACCGGTGCAGTAGATCTTGCAGACAATCCTAAATCAGCTCCATTAGCTAAAGTATCTAGCAAGTCATTACTAAGCAGAGATCTAGGACTAAAATTCTCAAATCCCCAAGCTTTTGCTATTTTGCCGTTTTTAACATAACGCTTTTTACCAGCCTCGATTACATACCACCTCCCAGTGCTAATATCCTCAGCTAACCAGTTTAAATCTTTTTTTGGCAAGGTTGAGCACAAATCAAGACTACAGTTGAAGTAGCTATCACCACTTGCGTTATACCAAGAGACTACATTATTGTCACTTGAAGACCACAACGAACCAGCCTCCACAAGATAACGCTTGCCTTGAAATTGCACGAACCTACCTGGTGCTCCGCCGGGTTGCAAACGCTCAACAAAAGATGTCGATGCGTACATGCCAGTAGCAGAATTACACCCCCAAGCTTTTGCTACTGAGGAACCAATCAAGTGGCGGACATTCGTATCCCCAATCCAACCATCAGAGCCCCCGATTACACCAACACATTTAGAGAGCCATCTCCCATCTCTAGCAGAATTAATAAATCCATCAGCTTGTATAGAGTCCTGGATATTTAAACCCCATAATGCAGCCACTCCCGAGGTTTGTACATAATGTCGCTCACCTCCATCCATCACAAAAACATTCCCAAATCGGTCTTTAGCCAAGTTAACTATATTAGGTCCGACAGACCGACTTGCAAAGTAAGTTAAAGGTGGCTCTTGGGCAGAATCCAAATCTATCCCCCATGCATCTGCGATTTCTTGTGACGGTATATAATGCAACCTTGAATAAGTGGCCAAATATATCTTACCATCTCGGACATCCTTTACTACTGCGCTATAGAGTGAAGGATCGGCACTTACAGTCCCGAACCAGTCTCTAAAATATCTCCAGAAGTTTCTATTTCCGTAAGCTGAGCACCCATCTCCCGTGCCATATAAATTATTCAATGCAGCTTGATTTGGTCTATATGGTGTGTAGTTATATAGCGCTGCCGTAGCGCCATTTTCAATATATACATTGCTGGCACCACAAGAAGTAGTTGGGGACCAGTAAATCGAGTTAACTTGACCAGCCCTGTATCTATACCCAGACGAATTCTGAACATATCTTTTGAATTGATATGCTGCCTTAGTCAATTGATTTACAAATCCATAATACTGTTCATCGCACGGTGCGGTGTCAGGGCAACCATAACCAGTAGCTATTTGATATTGTCGAGGTACTGGCCACTCATCAGTAACTAACCCTTGTTCTTTTTGAAGTAGTACGATTAGAGCTTTTGAGCTTACTCCCCAATCTGAGCTAACATTATAAATAATCTGAGCAGCGCTATGAGAACCTGGTGGGTTGTAATTTGGGTTACCAATATTATTTTCGTGTGTGGAAGGGTTCTCCCTATACTGAGGTAAACAAGTAAAGACAGTTGGCCAACCTCTTTGAGCAGCGTACTGAGCCCTAGTTATACCCCCGGTCATTTTAGAACCGTTAGTGTCACAAGTAACTTTATTATTCAAAAAGCTTTGAATCTCTGCCACACTCATCGAGTTAGAATTGAAGAAAACTGCATCGTCAATGATTCTCCCGGCGTTAAACTCAGACCCACTTAAAGCATTTGTTTTTGGAGAAAAATTAAAAACACTTAATAAAAGGACAACAAATAACGTTATACCTCCAAAACTAAGTCTCTTTCTTCTAATATCCATAGTTATTTTAATCAATATTAATAGTCTTTGATATAGATTTATCTTTAACCTTAGCTACTAAAGAGTATTGACCGATATTGGTAAATTCCACTTCTGGAGCACTGAGCGAGCATTTGCCAGCAGATACTTGAGCAGCCTTAGTAATAGCACGCCCGTCACTATCGGTGAATATAAAGCTACAATCACCAGAAGTCATGCCAGAAACCTCAACGCTTGCCCTAACCATCCCATCCGACTGACTAAAGCTTAAATTGCTTAACATTATTGGCTCAGCAGATTGAGTAGTGGAGTTATCCTCAGCGGATTGTTCGTTATCCTTAAGTGGTTCGTTTTGAGATTCTTCCTCAACCCGTTGCTTAGCAGAATCTACGTCGGCTTGCTCAGCAGTTTGTTGCTCCTGCTGACTTACCTCAGATGAGTTATCCCTAAAGAATGTCACGTACGCTATAGTAGCACAAAGGAGTAAAGCTACAACAATTGTCGCAACCAATTTATTTCTAGATTTATTTTTTTTGAGCTTTTTGTTTTTCATTCTAAATCCTGGTGTCTTGCACCTAAACTAATACCTACTTAAAAGATACACCCTTTACAGTTTAAAATCAAGACGCTTAAGTTTATTCTTCCTTAGCTTTCTTACTCTTACCCATTACTATATCTGCCATTCCTAGCCCCATAGCAACTACACCTATTGGTGTTATAAAACTCTCTACAAAATCATAAATCGGACCAGTGGATAAACCATTCAGACTGCTTGTGGATCCCAAGACAATACCTACATAATAACCCGTTAATACACCTAAGAGAATTGATAGCCCTAATCTCAGGACTAAATGACCTCGAGAGCTCCTAAAATTAAGTAAAGCTAAGATAGTAGGGAAGAGTATAAAGAAAAGAGCCACGGCAGCATTTAAAAAACTAGCGTCACCCTCAACACCATGACGTGATATCCAAGTAACAAAGCTAGAGTTATACTGGGTATTAAAGAATAAACCAGCATATAGACCAAAGACAGCCCCGCCGATTGTACTCTTTCTGAGATAAGCGCTCAGAGCATACATTACAGCAAAACCAACCATTAAAACATCAATCATAAGCTTAATTATAACCAAAAAAGATCCCAGACAAAATCTAGGATCTTTTAGTTTAAGTAATTTAGTAAGAACTAAACTAGCTCAACAGTAGCACCAGCTTCTTCTAGAGCCTTCTTCATAGCCTCAGCTTCTTCCTTTGGTACGCCTTCTTTGACGGCCTTAGGAGCCTCATCTACGATAGCCTTAGCCTCACCGAGACCTAAACCAGTAGCTTCTTTAACTGCTTTGATAACTGCAACCTTTTGAGCGCCAGCATCTTTTAACATAACAGTAAAGTCACTCTTAGCTTCATCACCACCAGCTTCATCACCACCAGCTGTAGGAGCAGCCCCAGCAACTGCAACAGCAGCTGCAGCAGGCTCAATACCGTATTCATCTTTTAAGATGTCACTTAATTCTTTTACTTCTAAAACAGTAAGCTTAACAAGCTCATCTGCTAATTTTTTAACATCTGCCATATTATTATTTAATTCCTTAAGTTATTTATTTACTTAATTTGCTTTAGCTTCAAGTGCCTGGACTAACCCGCCCAAGTTACCAGAAAGACCACTAACCACACCTCTAGCCGGAGCCTTAAGAGTATTGATTAGAGTGGCAAGCATTTCTTGTCTATTTGGTAGAGCAGCAAGAGCCTTAGCCCCAGCTTCGTCCATAAGAACGCCTTCATCACTAAATGCAGCCACGAGTTTAAGCTCGGGGTTCTTTTTAGCGAATTCATTGGCAAGCTTAGCTGCTGCTACTTCATCTTCAGGATTGAAGATGTACATTAGCTGACCAGCATGACCACTTAAATCAAGATCTTTTAAAGATTCAATTTTAGAAGCCGCATGCCTTAAAAGACGATTCTTAACAACTTTTACGCTGCTACCATTTTGTAATGCATTTCTGCGGAGTTCTTGAGCCTGAGCAACGCTCATCCCTTGGTACTCACAGATTACAGTCATCTTACTAGTCGTAAGAAGTTCTGTAACTTCAGCAACAACCGCATCTTTTTGTTCTTTTGTTAAAGCCATAAAACTTTATACCTTTATTTTTTTAAACACTAGCCGACCCTTTTCTTTTAAAAAGAGTAGTGCGCAGGATTTTGTTAAATTAAAAAGAGTCGTTGGCTCTCGCAAATGCCAATGACTCTTTTGAATCTGAAAAACCTTATTTAAAAAGTTTGTTCATTTTTATTATAGCAGAACTAGTCAAACAACTTGTGCTACTAATTTTTATACAAACATTTTTAATTTCAGACCCTCGGTAGTACTTCTTAAGCTGTTATAAAAAAATTTATTAACTTGCTCTGGCTACTGTCTTTGGGCAAAACCTAGGTACAAATTATACCAAAAAAGATATAATTGTCCAATAATTTTATTCAGTGACTAATCTATAGCTTAGATCAATTAAATCTTTTAAATCCTGCTCAGAGACCTCTCCAGAACAGACAATAGTATTCCAGTGCTTCTTATTTAAGTGATAGCCAGGCATCACCGTTATAAACTTCTCTCTTAAGTGCTCAGCCAGGTTAGGATCACACTTTAAACTTAAGTTAACAGGATCTTTACCAGATTGTATTATTGCAAACATCTTAGCTTTATCACCCTCGCCAACTTTGTAAACTTCGGCTTCTGGACCAAAAGGGAAGTCAAGCCAAGCATTTGGTTTAGCTAGTAGATAATCACGAATTTCTTGCCCATGAGTCATTTACCTCTAATTTTACCAAAGCCTATAAAATGCAACAAAAACATTGACTTGCATCATTGTTCTATGTTAGAATAATAACAATATGAGAAGACCTAGCCTTGGGGAAGTCCGTATTGTCACAGACTTAGGCGAAGGCGACCAAGTCGTTAGTGTCTACGAACTTTCCAGAACCCTTGAGTGCCTCAGTCTAGCTTGGGAGCTGTTCCATAAGAGCGGGGTAGTAGAGCTATGGACACCATCTGTCCAAATTGCAGAAATTAAAAAAACAGACGAGAGCTGCCCAAATTGCCCAATACAAATCACTAGAAGTGCCACACGACAAAAAGTAGTCGCGACATCAAGAACGCACACAATACCACCTGAGCACATGGGGTGTGCCGCCAATCTTTTAACACATGCTGCAGGGACTATGCTTAGCCTAAGTGCTACAAGTTAAAATACTAGAGCCTCATCCAGCCCTTCTCAAGGTAATATTTAAGCTCAGCCATGCTCTCGTGGATGTC
Source organism: Candidatus Nomurabacteria bacterium (assembly GCA_023898665.1). NCBI lineage: Bacteria > Candidatus Nomuraibacteriota > Candidatus Nomurabacteria bacterium. The sequence goes on along the minus strand of CP060233.1, from coordinate 376,931 downwards.
GTAAAGCGCTCGATGACGCTCTTCTTTTTTGCGCCCTTCATGGCCATTACCTTCGATCCAAATTTTAAGCCCAGTTACATCAAACATACGGTAGTGGAGCAGAGAAGTTAGATCTGGCATATATTTCTCAATAAATTCACGATCTGCCCTGATAGAATTACCCGCTAAAATAATCTTTTCTTCTTTAGGGAAGCTTTTTTTACAAATCTTAATTAGCTCCTTTTCGATCTCTTTAAGACTTTTTTTAGACTTAGCGCATGCTTTTTTAAGTTTATCTCGTTCTTCTGGCATCGAGTTCCAAAAACCCTGTTCTTCAGCATCAAATCTTTTTTGAAGCTCATCTTCTGAGTAATGCACAACAGCTTCATACTCTTCTTCAATTTTAAGCTTAAAGTCAGAAACTAAAGCAGCAACTTCTGTAATTACCTCAGTATCAGTATCAAGACCGGTCATCTCTAGATCTATCCAAAGTAGCTTAGTCGGTTTTACCTTCTTTTTTATCGTTGTAGCTTTCATAATTTTTTAGATTACTTCTTATTCTTAGTAGCTTTTTTATTCATTCTGTGCTCTTTTAAGCTCTTTTTGGCAGCTAAAATATTAGTTTTTAGTCTGGCACGTTTTTCTCTTGTACTCGCCACATGCCACAAGCCAGGTATAAGAGAGGCTAGGATAATACCAATAATAATTAACTCAAAGTAGCGGCGTACCCAATCAATTTTACCAAAGTAGTATCCAATTAGAGTTACACCACCACCCCATAAAATACCACCAATCACATTAAACTTAATAAAGCTTAAATAGTGCATATTGCTCATACCCGCAACCATTGGTACGAAACTCCTTACCGCAGGCACAAATCTTGCAAAAACAATAGTTTTGCCTCCATGTTTGTTATAAAACTTTTCAGCCTCATTTAGATAGCCCATTTTAACAATAAAGCTATTTTTATTATTTTTAATCTTTTTTCCAGTTGTAGCACCAATAGCGTAGCCTGCGCTATCACCTAAAATTGCTGCCGATATACAAACTATTAAAAGAGGAATGATACCAAAATAGTTACCTCCCGCAGCTAAAATCCCAGCAGTAAGAAGCAAACTATCCCCAGGCAAGAAAAAACCAAAAAGAAGACCAGATTCTGCAAATAAAATCAGCCAAATTCCGAGCAAACCTACTGTAGTAACAAGTTGATTCAAATCCATATAGCTTAGAATTCTAACACAATAATCTGTACACTGACCCAAGTAAATACTATTAGATAGAAAAATAACATTTCTGTTAAACTTAAGCTTAATAAAACCAACTTACTAAACTTAAATAAAAGTGGAACCAGTAAATACTGCACAAAAAAACCAGTCAGGCACTCATGAGCAATTAAATATTGCTCAGCAGGATGCGCAAGAGACTAATGCTCAAATTATCGAGAGATTAAAAGAGCAACGCGATGAACTTCGTGGCATAAATAACTTAGGATTTGAGGTTAAAACAAAAAAGCCAAAATTTAAAAAACTAGTAATCATTTTATTAAGCTTAGTTAGCCTTAGCCTTACTTATATTTTTTTAATAAAACCAAACATAAATAAAACAGAGGACTCCTCTTCAGCAACTCAAAAGAGTTTTATGTTACCGTCGAACATAAATACAAAAACATCAGAAGAAAAACAGGCACTAAACATCATACTTCTAGCCAGAAATAATAAAGCAGATGAAATAATAACCGATTATTTGAATAAAGCTCAGCTAGGCACCTCAGAAGAGGATTTTAAAAAACTGATTAACTCATACAGTTTATCTGCTGATGGAGAACAGGTAGATCTAATAGAGAAAAAAGTCGGAAAAGTAAATTTTTCTCCCAGTGAAGAAGGTACAGCACTCCCAGAGACAAATACCGAGTTCGAAGCAGCTTCGCTTCTTTATAGGTCTAGTTACTATAGACATACAAATAATCTTTACCTAAAGATTAATTTATACAAACCCGACCCAACTGTAGATAACTGGAAGTTATACACATTCGAATTTAAAGCTGGTGATCGCACACCTCCGATAAAAGCCGAAATTAACGTAGCTGTATAATATTTTTTAAAAAATTGCTTGCAAAGCTAGTTTAAACAGTGCTACGCTTAAGCTCATAGGTTTAAAGTTGTGAGAGACTATAAAAGCCAAAGACAAAAGAGCTAAAAGATTTCTTAAACGATGAAAGATCGTTTTATAAATCTACATCCAAAAACAATAAACCAAAAATCTAAAAAATAAAACAAAGGCAAATAAAAATGAGTAACCTAGATGAAAAACAAATAAAACGCCTACGTAACTTAATAAAAGAGGCCGAGATGAATCTCCTTGCCGCTAAAGAGCTTTTAGTAAGTTTGGTCGGAGATGGAGAAGAGTTAAGCCATACAACACCTTATACTGAACCAGCAGATGGTGAAACTGTAGTGGAAGGAGTTTTTGATGGTCAGAACATGATTGGCTATAACAGCAAAATATACCCAGTTCAAGCTAATTATGCCAGTAAGTCTCATTTAGTCCAGGGGGATGTACTAAAATTAACTATTGTTGATGGAGGGAAGTTTTTATTTAAGCAAATCGGACCAGTTGCCAGAAAACAGCTAATAGCAACAATTACCCAAAGAGATGGAAATTATTTTGCTCAAGCAGAGAGTAAAGAATATAAAATACTCCTAGCAAGCGTGACCCATTTTAAGCTTAGTGTTGGAGATCAAGCTACTATAGTTGTCCCAGAAGAGAATCCAGAAGCTGAGTGGGCAGCAGTCGAAGCTCCTCTATAATCTGAGAGTGTTATACTAAAATTATCAAAAAAGATAATAAACAAAAAAACAAATGACAGACCTAGAGCAACCAGTAAATATAGTCCTCCAAATCACCAAACTAGATCTCCTTAAGTTTATAGTCCCAACTGTATCAGCTTTTGTAATCGGAATACTTTCGACTCCGTTTATAATGAAGTACTTTTTAGTCAAATACGACATTAGAAAAAAGAAGAGTGTAGCTAAAACTATTGACGGTAAAGCCACACCACTTACTGCTAGTATCGATAACGACGACAAAAAAGTTTTATACAGAATGGGTGGCTTAGTCATGCTCACAGGACTTTTAACTACTGCCTTAGGTATATGGATTATCTCTAAAATTACCAGCACAAGCGAATTTGTAAAATTAGACTTTATAAGTAGAAATCAGACTTGGCTGCCACTCTTTGGCTTAACAGTTGGAGCCATCGTGGGTGGAATAGATGAACTATTAGTAGCTGACAAGTTAAAAGGTAAACTGGCCAGATCTCTCGGAGGAGGACTTTCAATTAAATATAGGCTGATACCAGTTGCTCTTGTAGGAGCATTTTGTGGATGGTGGATGGCAGTTAAGCAAGATTTAAGCTCTCTTCATATACCTTTTTTTGGTAACTACAATATACCTGTACTCTTATTTATAGCTCTTTTTGTCATAGTTGTAGCAGCAACATATTCCGGGACAATTATTGATGGTGTCGATGGACTTTCTTCTGGAGTTTTCTCATCAATTCTTATGGCACTCGGAATTATTGCCATAACTCAAAGCAAATTTGATGTAGCAACTTTGTGTTTTGCTACCGTGGGAGCTTTATTTGCCTTCTTATGGTTTAACATCCCGCCAGCTAGGTTTATGCTCTCAGAAGTAGGCAGTATGGCCCTAACAGTGATGATTGCTATCATTGCCTTTATAACAGATGCAGTATTTGTTTTGCCAATAATAGCAGCGCTTCTTTACCTAACAACCTTCTCTGTGATAATCCAACTTCTTTCTAAAAGATTTAGAGGCAAAAAGATTTTCTTAGCCGCACCACTTCATGTCCATTTACAACTTATCGGTTGGCCAAAATATAAAGTAACCATGAGATACTGGGTCTTAAGTGTAATGTTTGCCTCTACTGGGCTTGCCGTTTACCTACTTGGTGGCCACTTCCGTTAGTTACTATTAAGTAAATTATCAAGATTTTCTTGATTCCTGCTAGCTAAAAATTCACCCACACATTCAGGAACAACTTGTAAACAAGTTCCTCTTCCCATAACTGTAACGGGATCAGCATTAGTCCCCTGACCAGCCATACTACCAACTGTTAGGCGTCCTTGAGTATCTACAGGCTTTTTCTGTGCAGATTGTAAAACTACTTTTTGATCCTGGCTATCTAAATGTCTTAACATCCATCTAAAATTATCCTCTGGATAAAGGAACGTTACTGGAATTTCTCCCATACGAGAAACTAAAGCATAGGCAACTTTATCATGTATAAATGGAGCTTTCCATATTAACGGCAAAACAATCCTAGATGAAGGTTCAACGGGTAATCTAAGAGTACCCACTAGAAGATAGGGGACTTCATGTATATGTATCCAGTCTTTCTTAATCATAATCTTTATTATACAACTATATTATCGCGCTGACAATATTAATTAAAAATTATTTAACAGTATCAATTTTAAGTTAGTTGGACTGCTATACTTAAGTAATAAATAAAGAGATATTAATTTCTATATAGCTTACAGTTATATATGGAGGGTTTTAAAGCGTGTCATCTCAAGCTCTATACAGAAAATACAGATCAAAAAGCCTTAAAGAGGTCGTCGGCCAACAGCATATCGTCGAAGTACTAGCAAGCGCGCTTAAGCAAGATAAAATATCCCATGCTTATTTATTTACTGGACCAAGAGGAGTAGGGAAGACTTCAATTGCCAGAATTTTCGCTCATGAGATAAACAAAGCAGAGTACCATTCAGAAAAAACTCATTTAGATATCATTGAGATTGATGCAGCTAGTAATAGTGGTGTTGATGACATGCGTGACCTGCGCGAGAAGATAACCTCCGCCCCCGCAAGTTTAAAATATAAAGTTTATATAATTGATGAGGTCCACATGCTTAGTGGAGCCAGTTTTGCGGCACTTCTTAAAACTATTGAAGAACCACCATCTCATGCAATATTCATTCTTGCTACAACTGACGCCCATAAAGTTCCAGCTACAATACTAAGTAGAGTACAAAAATTTTACTTTAAGCCTATAGACGAACAAGAGGTTGTTAAACATCTTGAAGATATTTGTAAAAAAGAAAATATAGATTTTGAAGATGAAGCACTAAAAATAATTGCAGAAAACTCAGAAGGCAGCATGCGTGATGCCTTAAGCTTACTCGATCAAATTGCCTCAGGCAATAAATCTGTAAGCTTAAGAAGTGTCCAAAACTCTCTAGGTTTATCAGAGGATAAAGCTCTAGAAAAACTCTGCCAAATTATAGAATCTAGCGAAACCGGTTTAATCCCAGAATTACTAAAAGAGTTAATAAAATCGGGCGCAGACTCAAAATCTCTTGCCCTGCAAGTATACAACAAACTTAAGACTCAACAAAAAACTTTTGAAGAATTACAAACCTTAAGTGAGCTCCTAACTTTAGGTTCTCTTACTAAACCAAACTTAGGCCTAGAAATAACACTTCTCAAATTAAGTAGTCTAAAAACATCAAATAACAAATCATCAAAAGATTCAGAAGAAAATAAGCCTCCTATTCCAGCGGTAGTTGAAACAGATAAGAAATTAGATGAAAAAATTACAGTGAGCAACAAAGAGATTAAAGAAAACTCAAAAAAGAATGAAGAGATAGAAAAGATCGATGAAAACGAAAATAAAAATAAATTATCTCTTAGGAACTTTTCAGAAAAGTGGTCAGATATCTTAGAAATAATTGCTAAAAAAAGCCCAGGCCTAAAAGCTGTACTAAAACCATCTGAGACTAAACTTACAGAAAAAACGTACAACCTAAGTATTAAATTAGTATATCCAGTGCACTTAAAAATATTTTCTGAAAATAAAAACAAGCAAATATTTAGAGAAGCATTTAACGAAATAGGTTTAAAAGTACCAAACATCGAAACTAGTCTTTTAGATAAAAAATCTCAAAACAAAAATAGCCCGCGAAGTGAAGATAACAATGAGACCAACAAAGAAACAAATTTAACTGATCTTTCTGATATTATTGGCTTAATGGGCGGAGGAGAAGCGGTCTCAATTTAATAAAATACACTCTTTAAAAAAAGGCTATAAAGAATGGCAAATAAAAAAATACAAAAGCTACCACCACAAAACTTAGATGCAGAAAAAAGTTTATTAGGAAGCGTCTTAATAAGTCAGGATGCCTTCTTTAAAATTGTAGACATTGTTAAAGCCGACGATTTTTATGAAAATAACCATAAGTTAATTTATGCAGCAATTGTTAAACTTACAGAAGAGCAAAAACCAGTCGATTTAGTAAGCTTAACTAACGCACTTTCTGAACGAGGTGAATTAGAAATAGTAGGAGGTAGTAGTTACATAGCAGAACTCACAACCTCCGTCGCAACGGCATCACATGCTAAACACTATGCAGATATTGTCTCCGAGAAATCACTCAGGAGAAGGTTAATATCCGCCAGTGAAGATATTATAGGCTTAAGCTATGATGAGGCAGACTCTGATACGAGTAGTATTTTAGACTCAGCCGAACAAAAAATATTTAACGTTGCAAAAAACTCTGTAAAGACAGATCTAATAAGTATAGAAACCATACTGACCGAACAGTTTGATAAATTAGAGTTACTGCATCAGCAGGGGGGTAAACTAGCAGGAATACCAACAGGATTTATCGATATAGATAAAAAACTAGCCGGCTTAAATAGGTCCGACTTAATTATTATTGCCGCTCGTCCAGCAATGGGTAAAACCACTTTGGCTCTAAATATTGCTCACAATATAGCAATAGACGAAAATCTACCAGTTCTATTTTTTAGCCTTGAGATGAGCAAAGAACAACTAGTAGACAAAATGCTCTCGACAGAATCAGGAGTAGATAACTCTAAACTAAGAACTGGAAATTTAACAGATGAAGATTTCGAAAATCTATCCCATGCATGGGGAGCTCTAGGTGAGGCGAACATGTATATAGATGATACTCCAGGAATTACCGTTACCGAAATGCGCGCAAAAGCTAGAAGACTTAGCTACAAACAAAAACCTGGCTTAATAGTCGTCGATTATTTACAGTTAATGAGCGGAACTGGCAAAGACTCTGGAAATCGAGTCCAAGAAGTTTCTGAAATTAGTCGTGGACTTAAGATACTCGCTCGTGAATTAGACGTACCAATTATTGCTCTTTCACAACTTTCGCGTAGTGTAGAATCTCGACATCCTCAAATCCCTCAATTAGCAGATTTAAGGGAGTCTGGGTCAATCGAACAAGATGCCGATATAGTCGCGTTTTTGTATAGAGAAGAATATTATAACCCGGAGACAGAAAAAAAGCATATCACAGACTTAATAATTGCGAAGTTCCGTAATGGTCCTACAGGCAAAGTAGAGCTTTACTTTAAACCTGATAATCAAAAATTTATGAACCTCGACAGAGGACATAGAGAATAAAAGATAACTAAAGTTGTTGTTATATAATAAAGCATAAACAAAATAATATTTATTCAATAAAATGGATCCCGCCAAAAAATTAAGTTTTAATTTTAGAGCAAAACTTAAAGCCTCGTTAAATCAGATAGGGTTTAACGATAAAGCACTAAAAATTATCTTTCTATTAGGCTTAGTCTTGTTTGGCCTTAGTCTATTGTTATTCAAATTTGAAATCTTAAGCAGTTTAAATTCGAACGAAATACTAAGACTTGATTCAGTTAGAAGTCTCAATACATTTGTTAAAAATCCAGCTGACCCAATCCATGGGTTAATACAGTGGCTAACATTAAAAATATTCTCAAATCACCATATTTTTGCACTCAGGTTCCCATCCGCTTTACTAGTTTCTATTGCTATGAGTGCTTGGGCAATTAGTTTTTACCTTAAGTTTAGAAACAGATACCTTCCATATGTATTTATTATCCTATCTATATGCTCGCCATGGATTATATTGATCTCTCACCAAGGATATGTACCTGGTATAGATATGTTCTTTTTATTAAGTTTAATAATTTCTGGATATTTCATACTATCTAAATCTGATATCAAACAAAAGCTCAGAAAATATTCTTTTTTTATAATCTCGATTGCTACAGGACTAATATCTATACAAATATTTGGGGTATATATCTACCTTGTACTAATAATTTTAGGAGTTAAGTCACAAAAAGTCAGAGGCTTTTTGGGCACTCTAACTAGAGCAGAGAAGACCTTAATCTTATCTCCAGTCTTTATTCTCCCACTTTTAAACATGGGTATATTAATATCAAATCTAGAAAGTTGGAAGCTACTAACAGGCTTTAATATATTCAGTAATCCAAAAGAAGTTTTAGAGAACCTCCTCCATAACACTAAATCAATTTTTGGGCTTAAACAAACTAAAGGTTTAAGTCTAGGAACGGGGAGACCTGACTTCCTCCTGATTGGTGCACTGAGCTTAACTCTTTACGAAGCCTTTAAAAAGAGACTTGCCAGACAAAACTTAATCATTGGATTTATTACTTCAATCCTATTCTCTTCATTATATTTATTCCCTACTTCTATCATCTTCTGCCTACCATTTACTATCGGAATTGTAAGCTTAGCCCTTGCTAATATGATCAGAATAATTGACGAAGCATTCCCGTTAAATCCATATCCTCGCAACTTAGCTCGAAGCGCTCTACTTATATTAATCTGCTTAATTACAATATTAAATATATACACCTTTATTACAGCTACGGCAAGAGTAAATACTCCTCAAAAAGTTAATCAGATTATCATAAATCGACAAAAAGTAGTAGAATAATAAATATGAGTAAAGTTACAGTGTATAGTACAACATGGTGTGGATTTTGCCACCAATTAAAGACCTGGCTAAAAGGCTTAGATGTTGAATTCGACGAAATAGACATTGAAGAAAATACCGATGCTGGACGCGAGGTTGTTGAAGCCACTAAGCAAATGGGTGTTCCTGTCACAAAAGTAGGTGAGAAATATATCGTAGGTTTTGATCGACCAAATCTAGAAGAAGCACTAAAGAACGAAAAACTTATCTAAACTTAATAAAAAAATTAACATAAACATAACCTATTAGCACTCATTTGCGTAGAGTGCTAATTCTGATATAATTTTAATTGAATATAGGTGATGAAGAAAAGAGTGATACTCTTAGAATAACCCAAGATGATTTTCTCACAAACAGACATTCCATCAAGACTTACAGAAAACGCTAAAGCAAGTTTAGCGAAAGCATTCCAGATTGCTATTAGTCAAGGGGATCAGACAATTACAGAAAAACATATACTACTGGGCTTAATAGGTAACCAAAATTCAACTGCTGTTAAGATCCTGAAAAATCATGGTATAGATTTTAAAAGAATCGAAGGAGCTTTTGGACTTAAAGATGTTAAAATCGAGCAAACTCCACATATCATCACAAGCTTTATTGATCCAAAGATCCAAGGTATTCTAGAAGGAGGCATCGAACTCTCAGAAGCATTTAATAAACAGGCATGTGGAACAGAACACTTACTCTTTTCAGTCTTAATACAAGCTTCGGAACAGCTTAAACAAACTCTTTCTTTAACAGGAATTTCTAAAGAAGAACTTGTTGACCATCTTGAAGATTATTTAATGATAGAAAAAGAGTCTGAAATTGAGCAAGAGCAAAATAATTCTAATCCAAAAACATCAACCCAAAAACGCTCAAAAAAGCAAAAGACAGCCCTCGAGTTCTTTGGAGATGATCTTAATAAAAGAGCTGGGGAAGGGAAGTTAGACCCACTCTATGGGAGAAGGGATCAATTAGAGCGCATAATGGTTGTACTCGGAAGACGCCAAAAAAATAACCCAATACTTGTAGGGGAGCCGGGAGTTGGTAAAACAGCTATCGTCGAAGGCCTGGCTCAACTCATAGTTAATGATGATAAAGATCTTCCTCACTCGCTCAAAAATAAAAAGATAATCTCAATTGATCTTGCCGACACAATCGCTGGAAGCAGATATAGAGGAGATTTTGAAGAAAGACTAAAAGCAATCATAAAAGAATCCACTGCAAGGCACGATATAATTCTTTTTATTGATGAAATCCATATGCTAAGTGGTGCTGGAAACGCAGAAGGAGGTATGGACGCTGGTAATATCTTGAAGCCTGCATTAGCACGAGGAGACTTACAAATAATTGGAGCAACGACTTCTGAAGAATATCAAAAACATATTAAAAAAGACCGAGCTCTAGCTAGAAGACTTCAAGCTATAGAAGTACCCGAGGCGAGTGAAGAGGATACCTACCAAATGCTTCTAACAAATAAAGATAAGTTACAAGAACACCATAATGTTACTATCCCAACTGAGACAATAAAAGAGGCCGTAAACTTAAGTAGTAGATATATCCCAGAGAGATTCTTACCGGATAAAGCCTTGGATTTATTAGACGAAGCTGCCGCTAAACTTAGGCTCTTAAAAGGACCAGTGGCACATGGTAGAGATATCAAAGCTCTAGAAGACGAGCTCAATAGTGTTAAATTAAACTTAAAAGTAGCTTTAGATAATGAAGACTACATAAAAGCCAACGAACTAAAAAACACCAGGCAGAATCTTGAAGAAAGATTAGTAGAGATTAAAAACAATAGCCCAAAGAAACAACACCCATTGCTAACAATACCTCATATAATCAAAGCCCTCTCAGTGATTACAAATATTCCAGAAAATAGAATAAAACCTAGCTTTAAAGATAACTCTGATTTAGCAAGAATTAAAAAATCGATTAAGTATAAGATTGTTGGTCAAGACCTAGCAGTAAATAGAGTTATAAGCACGCTCAGTAGATCAAATCTTGGCTTAACTGAAGATAAAAAACCACTAGCTAGCTTTATAGCAATGGGACCAAGTGGAACTGGTAAAACAGAGCTTGCAAGACAACTAGCGCTAGAACTTTTTAGCGAAGAATCAAGTTTCATTAAACTCGACATGAGCGAATTTGGTCAGAGTCATACATCCGCTCGGCTAATTGGATCTCCAGCAGGCTTTGTAGGATATGAGGAAGAATCGGAATTACTCTCTAAAGTAAAAAGGCGACCTTACAGTCTCATACTATTTGACGAGATAGAAAAAGCCCATCCACAAGTTATGAGCTTGCTCCTCCAGATTCTTGAAGATGGAAAGCTAACTTCTGCAAGAGGGGAGGACGTAAGCTTTAAAAATACTGTAATTATGCTAACCAGTAACCTTGGTTCAAAAAAGATGCTAGGATCAGCAGAGCTTGGTTTTAAGTCAGCAAAAACTATTGGAGACGAAGATTACTTAACTAGCACAATGAGATATGAGCTAGAAAAAGTCATGCCGATCGAACTAATTAACAGATTTGATGCAATTTTACCTTTTGTAGACTTTGACAAACAATCACTAAAAATAATAACCAATCTTAAATTAAATGAACTTGGCAACAGACTCGAGACTGGAAAGGCTAACATAAAACTAAACTTCGATGACTCTTTAATTAACCATTTTGTGAGTAATTATGAGCCTAAAGAGGGTATCAGAGGTATAAGTAACGCCATTGCTAAAGAGATAATTGATAAATTAACTCTACTAAACTCTAAACAATTAAAGGATACCCGGGAGATTAATCTAAAAATAAAAGATAATCAGATATATTTGGTTTAAAGTATTTTCTGCTTAACTTGTTCAGCGCTGTTTATAGCGGTATCAATGGCCTTTTTAGCGCCCTCAATGTTATCCCTAGATAGCATAAGTTGAGCATTCTCTATACTACCCTCAATTATAGCCCAAGAATTTCTTAGAGCATGCCTTTCTAGATGATATTGTTCGGATTCTGTATTCTCAACTCCACTAAGCTTAGCTACAAAAACAAAGCCTCGCATTCCAATTTTTCCGTAACCACTTCGAGCCCGTGATACAGAAACTGTCAAATCTATGTATCTTCCGTCTCCAACTTCATTTTTAAAGTTAATTGTCTGAGATCCTTTTAGCTCCGCCATTAAACGTCTAAAATCAACTGCAGACCCTTGAGCCGGTTTAAATACAGTTTCTACGGCTTGTCTTGATATACTAACGTTAGTATTTAAAAGATCCAAAGTCGCAGCATTATATAGAACCACGTGACCACTGTCATCAACAAATATCACAGCATCTTTAATACTATTAATTAGAGTTAAGGTTCTATTTCTTTCAAACTCTTCTTCTTCGGCAGTTCTTCTAAGTTCTGTTGCAAGAGCGGCAACTCGGAGCTGTAATCTTAAAAAAGCAAAAACAGCCAAACCTACAAAAGACATAAATGTTAGTGTGTATATAAGTTTTCCGTTATCATATAAATAATCAGTTCCAAAGGAGATGAATAATCCACTTATGGCAATCATGAAAGAAATAGCTAATATAAAAACTATATTAGATCTTAAAAGCTTGAATTCTCCCGGAGCCGACTTTACCTTCATTAATCTGATAAATTATTAACTTAAGCTTAATTCTAACAGAGTAGCCGGTAAAGTTCTACCACCAAACTTGAGACGAGTGCTTTTTAAGTTTCTGTCTTAGCATCATATAGTTTGGGCAGAACTTTTCAACTTCTTGCCAGAATTCTTTTTTGTGATTTTTATGCCTTGTGTGCGCGAGTTCATGCACAATTACATAGTCAATCAGCTTGCTCGGAAGAATCATTAACCAAAGACTTAAGTTGATGTCATTTCTAGAAGAACATGAGCCCCACCTGCCTGATGTATTTCTAATAGTCACAGAATTATATTGGGTCTGCATTTCATTTGATATATAAGCCAGTCTATTAGGTAAATAACCTTGAGCTTTTTCTCTTAGAGCTTTTACTACAAGAACCTCTAACTGATCCCTCTTCTCTTCATTAAGCTTAAGAGAAGTAGTTAAGAAAGGAGTTTTTAGAGTAATATAATTTTGATTCTTTCTGTATTTGAATTCAATATCTGCTAACCCTGGCTGATGTTCTATTTTAAAAATTAGACCAGGTATTAATAATTGACCATCAAAAATCTCAACATCTTGAGTAATTCCACTTTTCTGCTTTGCCTCATCGAGCCAAAGTTTATTATCTATAACAAATCTTCTTAAACTATATAAAGGGGTAGAGTAATTAGTACTAACTATAACTCCTCCAGTTTTATTTAATCTTAAAGTAGTACTTTTTTGACCTTTGCGTCTTTTAATCTTAATCATTCCGATTCCCTCTATTTCGAAACTTTGAGAGAAAGGCGATCCTGGATCATTCATACTTTTATTTACTTATCTCAGGACTGTTCTTGTTGAAGATATTGAAGATGAGGAGGAAGAGTTATTATTTAGATTATTCATATACATACTTGCAATCTTTTTTAAGACAATTACGCTTTGACTCTTAAAATCATGTTTACCACTGATCACAACAAATGATTCATTCTTTAAATCTGGTTTTTTAAAATTCTTACTTTGTTCTGTAAACTCATCTTCTGTCAATTGTACTGAGCCTCGATCATCAAGTCTTCTTTTATCTCTATTCGTTGCTCTAAACTTTGCAGTTTCTTCGTCTGTTTGAACCCAGACAATTAGAGTCCTATAGCCAGACTTTTGTGCCTTAGTAATTACCTCATTCCGTTGTTTAACATTATTGTAAGATCCCGTTAGTATTATGTGCCTAAAAGCTTTTAGTGCTTGATCATAAGTATTTTCTACTAATTTATTGCTGACTTTAGAAACATCTTCATAAGAAGAGTTTAAGTCTTGCAGTTCGGACTCGAATTTACCCGAATCTAAACAAAAAAATTTATAACTATCAGAGAATTGCCGAGCAAAAAAAGTCTTTCCACTACCTGGGATACCAATTACCAAAACCAGTAGAGGCTGAGCCGCACTTAGACCAGATGTTTCCATCAAAATACTACCCTTATCTAAAACTAAACTTTATAATAAGTATACACTGTAAAAGGCATGAAGTACCAATCATAAAATAAACAACAAAAAAAGCTATCTAAGATTAATACCTAGTTCATCAAGCTGAGCTTTATCAACTTCGCTTGGACTGTTCATCATCAAGTCAACACCAGAACCATTTTTAGGGAATGCTATGACTTCTCTAATATTAGGCTCGTCCCTCAAGACCATAAATATCCTATCAAGACCTGGTGCGCAGCCAGCATGAGGCGGTGCACCAAACTTAAATGCCTCAATCATAGCTCCAAAACGTTTATCAACAGTTTCTTTAGCAATACCAACAGATTCAAAAGCCCTATACATAACCTCTGGCTTATAGTTTCTAACTGCACCAGAAGCACATTCATAACCATTTATTACCAAGTCATATTGATCAGCTACAATCTTTAATCTTTCTTCATCCGTATTAACATCAAATGCACTAGCTCCATCTTTTGGCATACTAAACGGATTATGACCGAAATCTAATTTATTAGCTTTGTCGTCCCACTCATAGAAAGGGAAATCGACTACCCACAATACTGCCACCTCGTTAGGGTCTTTAAGTTCAAAATACTCAGCAAACTCGTTTCTAAGCGCACCAAGAACTTTATTAACAATACCGATACTATCAGCCCCAAAGAATACGGTATCCCCGTCTTCGACATCAAGTTTAGTCTTTATAGACTCAATTTCAGATTCACTTAAAAACTTAGCAATAGGAGATTGAACTTCTCCGCCTTTAAAACTAATATAAGCTAGCCCACCAGCTCCATTAAGCTTAGCTACTTCTGTAAACTTATCGATCTCAGAGCGAGATAAACTAGCGCCCCCCTTAACGCTAATCGCCTTAATAACACCGCCATTTTTTAGAGCTCCGGCAAAAACACCGAACTCAGTTTCTGAAAGATCTTCGCTTAAATCAACAAGCTCCATTCCAAATCTTAAGTCAGGTTTATCTGAACCATACTTGTTCATAGCCTCATCATAAGAAATTCTAGGGAATTCACTAAACTTAAGTTTTTTACCAGCAAACTCAGTTATCAACTTGACCCAAAGTGGATCCAGCATCTTCCTAACTTCTTCGCCATCTTCAACAAAGGCCATCTCTAAATCTAGTTGATAGAAATCACCCGGATGCCGATCTGCCCTAGGATCTTCATCTCTAAAGCATGGGGCAATTTGATAGTAACGGGGGAGTCCTCCTACCATTAATAATTGCTTAAACTGTTGCGGAGCTTGCGGCAAAGCAAAGAACTTACCAGGATGTAATCTCGAAGGGACCAAATAGTCTCTTGCACCTTCTGGGCTCGAGTTAGCTAGAATTGGAGTAGACACCTCAGTAAATTCATTTTGCTTCATATACTCATGAATAATGGAATTAAATTCTGAGCGAGCTTTTAAATGAGCCTGCATCTTCTCGCGCCTTAAGTCTAAGTATCTATACTTAAGTCTTGTTTCCTCACCAACATTTTCATCTTCGTTACGAATAGAGAAGGGAAGAGGTTTTGATTTATTCAGAATCTCTAAAATAGATACAACAACCTCAACTTTTCCGGTCTCTAAATTAGGATTAATCAGACCTTCTTCTCGCTCAACCACTCTACCAACAACTTTTAAAACATACTCATCACGTACATCTTCTGCAACTTTAAAAGATTGATCCGAGTCTGGATGAGCAGTAACTTGTACTAAACCGGATTCATCTCTTAGATCGATAAAAATAACACCACCATGATCACGGCGAGAATTCGCCCAACCCATCAAAACAACTTCTTCACCAATTTTATTAGAAGTATCTTTAGTTAGAACTCTTTTTGACATATATAAGCTTAATTATAACAGAGATGAGGGGAGTTTATCTAACTAACTCCCACTAATCCATGCAAGAAGTTTTCTTGCAGTTATAACTCCGCTGACTTGACCACCGGCTCCAGTTACTAATACAGCGTTTTGACCAGCTTGTAAGAATCCAGAAATCAGCTCATTAAGTTTAGTATCCTCAGTGACATACTGTAAGCCTTGTTCCATCTTATCGCCAACTTTTATCGAAGTAGGGGAGTTTAGCTGATTAACTGCCTCTGATCCAGATAAATATAATATCCCTAAAAAGTTATCCTTAGATCCACTAAAAGCCAAAGCCATGTCATATCCTTTTTTATGGAGCTCATCATAGATCACAGGGGTTAAATCTAGGTTTACATCAACTCTTGGTGCTAGCTTAACATCAAGCATAATGTCTTTAGCTTTTGTTTCTGAAGTTTTAAGCGATCTCTCGATTTTTTTGCGGGTATCATCACTCAAAACTTCAGAATCTATCCCAAATCTATATATAAATTCCTCTTCAGAATAAAATGATTTAGCCTTCTCAGAGTCATTATAAGACTTACCGTAAATCGGTTTTAAAATCATCTTAAACATATTGATAAGTTCTGGCATTTTCTTTATTAGTAACTTCTCCCAGTATCCAAACATTCTTGGAGCAATATCTCTAACGATAAAAAACCTCATTACAACAAAAGAGAATACCGAGATAAGCACTGCGCTCCATGCCTGATTTAATCTACTACTCAATAAAACTATGAAGAGACCTTCAGAAGTTAGGAAGAGTAGACTTAAAGTGATCTTAACTTCGGAAGAATGCCTTTTTACCCATGCTTGCTTTTTTGCTAAGCCGTCTCCTTCACGAGCTTTTCTTTTTAGCTCAAACTCACTCGGGAAGTCAGGAATAATATTAATATTTAAAAGTAATGCAGAAAAGTAAGCAAGAGAAATTATTAAACTAAAAAATAAGAAATCAAACATAAGCCTAATTATAGCACCCCTAATAAATACACCCAAACCACTCACTATATCTTCGTAACAGCCCTTAAATCATGCCAGTGCAAACTAGGATCTAATCAATTACTGGATCCTTCATAAGATCAGAAAGACACGGCCCTTTAATTTATTAGAACAATTTTAGATTTACTCTTCAGTTTTTTCTTCTGCAGCACCATTGTCGCTTGGTACATCAGCAGCTAACTCTTCTTCGCCTTCTTCTGGAGTATCGTTAGCAAGGTCCTCTTCACTAGTTACACGAGGAGCTTCAACAATGAATAGAACTTTTTCTAAATCGTCTTCACCAGGAAGCTCAACTCCTTCAGGGAGCTTGATGTCACTTACAAGAACTCTGTCTCCAACTTCATTCAACTTACTTCCATCTACTAAAATTTGCTCTGGTAAATTATGAGGAAGAGCTTCAATCTCGAATGAGTGAGTAACTGCAATAACATCTAGCCCAACTCGCTTAGCGGGGATGTCCACTTCTTCATCTAGGTGTACGGGAACTTCTGCAGTGACTTTTTCGTTAGCCTTAATTGCTTGGATTGTGAAGTGGATGATTTTACCTTTGACCGGCTCACGCTCAATCTCTTTGATCATCCCTAAATGCTTTTTGCCATCAATAGAAAAATCTACTGGCTGAGTTCTTCCAGCTTCTTTATAAACACCCTCAAAAATGTTTAAGGCAACCGATACGTTAGAAGACTCTTTACCATGCTCATTAATTACTCCAGGTAAGACTCCCTGACTTCTTAATGACTGAACTTTCTTACCAACGACAGTACGTTCGTTTAGTTCAATTGTTAGTTTTTTATTGTCACTCATTTTATAATCTACTTTCCTATACTTAAGATTTAGAGACTTTTATCTCTTTTGACCTGTAAGATTATACATTATTCTTGAGGAAGTTTCAAAAATAAGCTAAACTTAAGCAAGATAAAACAACTGTTTTAATAACTAAAATTGATAAAATGGAGTCCAAAAAAAGACTTAGACCATTCCTAATCTTAGCAGTAAGTCTAATAGCTATATTTTCAGTAACTGCAGCAAGCTACGCAAAATACCAAAGAGACGCTCAATTACTCAAAGAGCCAGAGGTAACTTCTGGAGATATTTCTGGCAAATTTATATCTTTAGCTGACTCACCTCCTCAGGTAGAAATACCTCAAACATCTGGAGGGACTAATCAGCCCTCAGGACCATCTAGACTAATAATACCTGATATTGGAGTTAACGCATTTATGGAAAGCAGGGGAGTAACCGCAGGTAACGCTGTAGACGTACCAAAGAGTTTATGGAATGTTTCTTGGTTTAATCAATCTTCAAGGCCAGGATCTCCCGGACCAGCGATGATAGTCGGTCATTATTCATCTTACGGTAAAGCTGTTTTTTCAAATCTTCATAAACTTAAAGTAGGACAAAAAATCATAGTGCGAGATGATAATAACCAAGTCTATACATACGCTGTTAAGTCTATAGATAGTTACCCTCAAGCCGAAGTACCAATGGCAGAATTATTAGGTGATAAACAATCAAAACCCAGACTTTCTTTAATAACATGCGGTGGGCAATATATTAAAAACGCAAGAGATTTTACTAATAGAACAGTCCTTCGAGCAGAAATAGTATAAGATATTAATATATGGAAGAAAATGCCCATTCAGACAATAACTTATCCTGGCAAGCCGACGAGTTTTATTACCATCAAAAAAGTATGTCATGGTATTTAACTGCCTTACTCTCTTCAGTACTTATTGCTTCAGTACCTTGGACAGTATCAGGAGGTGATGATTATATAACCTCAGGCATAATTTTAATTTCTCTTATAGGTCTAACTATTTATGCCAGCAGAAAACCGCAAAAAAAACACTTCGAACTCAGTAATACTAAACTTAAGATCAACTCCGAAAGTTTTGATTTACTTTTATTCTCAAGATACTGGGTAGAAGTATTCGAAACCCACACACAAATTACATTAATAGGAGTAAGAAGAACTACTCTGCCTATTTCTCTGAACTTAAAAGACAAAGAACTAACCAAAAAAGTACTAAATATACTCCAAACAGCTCTCCCACAAACAAACCCATCCAACAACCCAGTCGATTGGCTAATGCGCAAAGTTAAATTCTAGACTAAGTTTCTATTATTGTGATACACACTATTGGACAGCTCTATTATTCTTTCTAGCTCACGATTTTGGGCTCCGAAAGATAGTGCAGAAGACGCAGCCGCCACAGAAGAAGTAATAGTATAGCTAGAAAGCACAGCCGTTACACTGTCTTCGGCTCCAAGAAATTTTGCACTCATTAGAGATAAGGCGGTACCTACTAGAGTACTTACAATAAAAGCACCTCTTAATCTTGATCGAGATTCAACAACTTGAGTTTGATGGTCAATTGGATTAACAGAACCTAAATTTAACATAATAGACGTATTCCGAACGAAATGTTATCTAGATATTGTTAGTATAGCAAGGGGATGTTAAGAATGCTAGTTAAAAGCTTATGTTAGTATATCAATAGATCAAATGTCATAAGAATGAGTGAGATAAGCCAAGTTAGAGTCGACAGTCCCGAGTCATACACCCCACAGTTCGTGGATGAACTTGATGAGCTAAGAAGAAGAGCTTTTATAGATCAGTTACCGGATACATCAGAAATGAGCACTCATCAAATAGAGGCCATAGAAAACGAGTCAATCCTACTCGGTTCAGATCCGACAACCGATATAGAAGAATTCCGAGAAAAGCACCATCAACTACTGTCACAACTCGGAGAGGTCCTAACCTCAGAACTACCAGGCTTAAAAGATAATTTGGCAGAGAAAGTCGCCAAGTTTATTGATGAGGGCAGAATGGATGAGATTAAAGCCAGGCTCTTGGCTAGATCCGAAGAAACAAAGGAAGTAATTGTGCTAGACGACATACTCAAAACTGGCTATCCCGCCAAAGCCAGTTTCTTAAGTTTCCAAAGACAGGTAACCTTCTCTGGTAGAGCACTAACAAATGCTCTACACGCTCAAAGTTTTGGAGGTGACTACAGGGCAGTAGTAATAGAAAATTTACTCTCACACGAAATACTGCACTCATTTATGACCGGTGCTACGCAACTAACATTCGTTTCGCCTAATCACCAAGTGAGAAACGGAGTTAGACTGGACGATATAAGTAACCCTCTTTATAAAGAGGAGGCCCGTAATAAGCGCTACGGACGCTGGGCTAACGAAGCTCTTTTAGAAGTTTTAAGAAGAGATATTACAGACTACGACGAAGGAGCATACACTCCAGGAGTTATGATATTAGAACTGGCCGAAGAACTTAGTCCCGGTATTATAAAGGTTGGGTTGGAGGCAGCCTTCCTCGATGGGTCGCCAGGAGCCTTCTTCGGACAGCTTGAGCTACTTTTTGGGCCAAATGCTGTATTAGATGATCTCGATGAAGCAGTTTACCAAGCAGAATTAAACGGAATAGGAACTTTTGAAGACTTCGTTGTAGGCCTTCTGGAAGGAGGGGTTAAAGGCAGAGCAAAAGAAGTGCTCGCAAAACTTAAGGATAAACACGCACTATCTTTAAGCGATTGGCCAGAATAGCTAACCCATAGTAAGAAAAGAACACTTGAGCTCCTCCTTTGTACTCAATAGAAGTAAATTAATTCATATACGATTCTTATTCGAAAGTCTTGGTGACACTTAATAGACGTAGTCCGAACGGAATTCTATTTAAATATTGTAAGTATAGCAAGGAATATGTTAATCGACTAAGCTAAAATCAAGCCCAGTTTGCCCTAACAGCACTAGCGATCTCTTCGACGACTTCATCGCCAACGACCCTAACGTTCTCAGGACCGTGCAGATGATGTTGGCCGAAATTTGGATCCTCAAACATCACTCCAGCAAACTCTACTGGCTTACTGTATCTTGGCCTTAAGTGACTGTGAAAATGTGGCTTTGGCTCAGGTTTAGCGTACGCATTATTCATAAGTGTAGCCTCAGTAAGATAAGTGGCACCGAATACCTCTATACAAACCCGCTCATAGCGTTTCAATATAGCTCGCCAGTCCACCTCTTCACTAATAGTCAAATCACTCATTAAAGGTACGTGTCTCTGGGCAATAAGGGCAGCCCGTCCTAAGTAAAGCTGATCCTGAACAATAACTAAGCGGTGTCGAGGAGTCGAAAGTACAAGACCCTTAGTCTCATTTGCACTTTCACAGGAGTAGCAACCTTCTAGTGGTGTATGCGTCATAATAAGCAAATAATACCACAATAGTAGTATTATTTCAATACTTCGAGCTGTTGGTGTATCTTAATAGACGTATTCCGAACGAAATGCTATCTAGATATTGCTAGTATAGCAGGGGACTATAAATTAGATCTCTAAGCTCATTTCTTGATACTGACGCCAAACTTTATAGCCAAGACGCTCGTACCATTCAATCGAGAATACCCAATGCAAATGACTGGCAGTGCAACCACGCTCAATAAGTAGCCTTTCTGAATATACAGCTAGCTTGTAACCTATATAACGACCACGAAAGGCCTCGTTAACGCCAAGGCAACCGTATCCACCAGTCTTATCACCCAATATCTCAGTCCAAGGAAAATGAGTAGCATAGTTTTTATCCTTAGGGCTAAAAAGAAAATTAGTGCCGATGATCTCGGAACCTTCAGTTGCAAGCATAATATTGTCAAAATTCTTATTACTAACTTCTTTGGTAGACGTACCTTCCCACTCAGGAAAGTATTTCTTCTCAAACCCTAATATGTCCTCTGCATCGCTAGGGCTACTGAGTCTAGTTTGAACATTGCTACTGGAAATCTTTTCCTCAATGTCCTCAGGCACAGAGTACCTAGATAAATCACAGAACATATCGGTCACTAGTTCACCCGAAGCCCAACCCTTACACTCTAAAAACTTCAATGTTCCAGGTAAGTTTGTAGGTACTCCAGGCCAGAAGTATCCTCCACCTTGACCAGCCATAACCTTAACTTGACCAGATTTTTTTATCTTACTTATGGCACTGTCCAACAGTGCACTCCCCACACCTTTTCTCTGAGAATCAGGATGTACTAGAATAACAGTAATATTTGCGCCGTTAATGGTGATCATACCCACCAATTCATCCCCATCAAATGCAGTGAGTGTGGTGGAGTTCTTGTTGCTAAGTTTACCTATAAATGATCGCTCCGAAAGTGGCCAAATATCACCCAATGCACTTTGCCACAACGGATATAGTCCCTCAAGCGAGGTAGTTTCTTCTATCTTTATATTCATAACATTATCCTAACATAAAGAACTCCCTCGGGAGTTCTTACAGCTATCTCAATTTCAATGGTGTACCCGGCAGGACTCGAACCTGCGACCTTTGGCTCCGCAAGCCAACGCTCTATCCAGCTGAGCTACGGGTACATAATTTTCTTGATCTGTTAATATTATACTACAAAACATACTAACTCTTATATGCAAATAAATAAATTAAAAAACTTGATCGAGCAAAATAATAATGGGGCAGGGGATTTAGTAATAGCAGAAGGACTTCATGCAGTTAAACATGCTCTTAGATTTGAAGCTCAATTAAAGGATTTAGTCTGCAGAAACAAAGTAGATATTATTAAACTTGCCCAAAAGTTATGCCCTGATGTACTAGATTTATTGAATCAATATTTAGTGGAGATAGGGGATGATTTTGACAAATTATCAAAATCAAAAATTAGAACTGGAATTTTAGGTATTTTCAAAAAACCAAGAAATCACTCTCAGTTGATAGGAGGTTGGGATGAGGGGTTAAAAGTTTTGCTCGATAGTCCCAAAGATCTCAATAACATCGGAGCAGTCATAAGGGTTTGTGCCGCCGCAGGAATTAAGAATCTGATAATAACAGGAGAGACAAACCCTTGGAACACTCGGGCCATAAGAGCAGCAGCCGGACTCCAATTTGCAATGGAAATTACTAAACTTAATTCAGAAGAAATTACTAAACTTAAGTTACCATTGATCTCTTTTGATGAAAGAGGGAAGGATTTAAACTCAAAACTTAAGAAGCAAATACCAAGTAATGCAATATTAACTTTTGGCTCAGAACGAGATGGAATATCTGAAGAACTTAAGCTTAGTTCCGATTTAATAGTAAGGCTCGCAATGAGAGAAGGTGTAAGTAGCTTAAATCTAGCAACCTCAGTCGCAGCCGCACTTTACAGCTTAAAGTAGTGTATTATAAAAAAGATATGACGGAGAGCGCAGAACTTACACCATCTTTTTTTTCTTATCTAAAAAATATTCAGAGTTTCAAAGACTTTTGCGCAAAAGCAAAAGGTGAGTATAACAATGAGCTTTCAAAGATTCTTAGATCAGACTTAAAAGATGCTCAGCTTCTAAATGCAGTGGATAATGCAAATAGTATCTTGACCATAGCCTTCCAACATCTTGAGGTTACAGAATTAATCCACACTGATAAG
Organism: Candidatus Nomurabacteria bacterium; assembly: GCA_023898665.1. Classification (NCBI taxonomy): domain Bacteria; phylum Candidatus Nomuraibacteriota; species Candidatus Nomurabacteria bacterium. The sequence goes on along the minus strand of CP060233.1, from coordinate 353,767 downwards.
AAGATAAGAGATTTTGCAAGTGAGAATATGCCTTATTTTTATTATCTTCCAGATAACACTCTAGCTTTCTTATTACTTGAGAATAGAGACCTATACGCTAAGATAAAAGATAATGTAAATAGAAACGACTTAACAGATCCACAGTCAATAAACTTCTACGACAAAGTAATGCTAGGATATAAACTCAATGGAGTTGAGTTAAATAACCAAGATGCTAAAAAACTAAAGAAACTTAGAGATAGAAATAAAGCCATTGAATCAGAGTTTGCCGCCAATATCGCAGAAAACATTCCGATCTTAACTTTCAACGAAGAAGAACTTGATGGCTTACCTGAAGACTTAATTGATGCAAATAGGCAAAAAGATGGCTCAATTAAAATTAAGCTGGTTTCAAGTAACCTAAGCTTAATAATCACTCAATGTAAAGTTAAAAAAACAAGAGAAAAAGCCGCCAAAGCATCAGGAGAATACTCAAAACCGTTGAATAAAAAACTTACTTTAGAATACTTAAAGAATGCCAAAGAGATGGCAATAATCTGCGGATTTAAAAACTATGCTGAACTCACAATGTCTAGCAAAATGATCGAAAACCCAAAAAATGCTCTTAAATTTATAGAGGCTCTAAGAGATTACTCACAAGAAAGACTTACTAAAGAAATTGACAGAATCAAAAGAGTTAAGCTTAAAATGGGCGACAAAACGAAGCTATCTAAAACTGATAGGGCATATTACAGCGAAAGACTAGTTGAGATAGTTTCTGGAGTAAAAGAGTCAGAATTACGTCCATACTTTCCGTTTAAGCACGTAAAAAAAGAGATCTTAAATATTTTTTCAGAAATGTTCTCAATTTCTTTTATACCCGAAGATATTGCTGAAAAATGGCATAAGGATATTGAGACATATCTTGTTAAATCGTCAGGAAACAAAATAATCGGTAGAATTCACCTAGACATGCACCCAAGAGAGGGGAAGTATACTCACGCATGCGAAAGCGATATCAGAACGAGCAAAAATGGTGGTGCGCTATCAGAAGCTATACTCGTATGCAACTTTAACAAACCAAATGATAAATCAGATGGGCTTCAAAGTATAGAAGAGGTAGAAACTTTCTTTCACGAGTTTGGACATCTTCTTCACCAAATACTAGGAACACAAAATAACAACTACTATGGCTTTGGTGGAACTTCAGTGCAGTGGGACTTTGTTGAAGCCCCGCCCCAACTCTTAGAAGAGATAATTAGAGACAAAAACGTGATCAAAAAATTAAGTAGTCATCATAAAACTGGCGAAAAGATCCCAGATGAGTTAATAGATAAAATGCTCAACCAAGATAAGCCAATTAGAGCTGCATTTATATCTGGGCAAGCAGGTCTCTCAATGATTTCTCTAGGTTTATTTACCTTAGATAAACCTTCTATAAAAGCCATAGAAGAATTGGAATGTAAAATTGCAAAAGATTATAGCCAAAGAGATAATAAGCCAAAGTATTTTATAACGTATAATTTTAGCCATGCTATCGGTAATTATACCTCTAACTACTACACTTACATGTGGTCACTAGCTATCTCAAAGGATCTATTTACTAAGTTTAATAAGAAGAACCTACTAGATAAAAAAGTGGCCGAACACTATAGAAAAACAATTTTAGAACCCGGAGGAAGCAAACCGGCAGCTGAGCTAGTAAGAGACTTTTTAGGAAGAGAATGGAATATGAATGCATTTAAAGAGTACCTCAAAGAAGGCGAAGAACTACTTGAGAAGATCTAGATCAATTACCAATCTTGTGTTAAGCTTAAGCATTAAGAGGGTGTTCTAACTAAAATAAAAATGCAAAACACTTTTGATAGACCAAAAAGAGCCTCGAACTCCAGGCAGAGCAAGAATGTTAGCACCTAAAATTAGTCGATTTACTAAAAAACAAATAATAATATTCTCTTTATTATTAGTAGTAGTAGTTCTAGTAATAATTTATTTCTTGTTTGTAAGAACTGACAATAAGTCTAGCTCGGTAAATATTTCTGAATCTACCCTAAAAACTTCTCCTACCAAAAAAACATATTCACCTTTAACTGGAGCAGAAGTAACCGAAGAACAAGCAAACCGACCACTAACTGCACTGATAATTGAGAACTCTGTAGATGCCCGTCCACAATCAGGCTTAAACCAAGCTGGGATAGTTTATGAAGCCATTGCAGAGGGGGGGATAACTCGCTTTGCTACAATTTATCAAGAAAATACTCCAGATGAGATAGGACCTGTTAGGTCACTTCGACCTTACTTTTTAGATTGGCTTAGACCATATGGCCCTACTGTTGTCCATGTGGGAGGCAGCAAAAGAGCCCTAAGCTTAGTTCGTGACGGAACTTGGAAAGATATGGACCAATTTGCAAATGGTAAAAGCTTTTGGAGATCAAAAGACAGAAAAGCCCCCCATAATGTTTATACTAAGTTTGAAAACATTGATAAGTTTAACGATTTAAAAGGCTACAAGTTAGAGCAGTTCCCAACTTTTGCTAGAAAAGATGACCAAAAGGCCTCAGCTCCTACAACTACCGAAGTTAAGCTTAATATATCCTCAAAACTCTATAATTCCGTCTTTGTATACAATCCCATCAATAACTCATACTTAAGATCACAAGGTGGGGCACCACATCTAGATAAATCAGGAACTCAAATAGAGCCAAAAGTTGTTGTTGCATTGATAATTCCTTCTAAAATCGTTCAAGAGGATGGATCACGTTACTCATATGCAACTATAGGGAGTGGGGAGGCAGTAGTTTTTCAAGATGGCATAGCTACTCCAGCTACTTGGACAAAAGTAGATCAAAAATCACAAATTAAACTTAAAGATAGCAGTGGAGCAGAAATAAAATTAAATAGAGGAAAAACTTGGTTTACAGTTTTAGACTCGAGAGGTAAATTAAGTTATAATTAAGACTAATATTTAGAGATGTCAAACTTTCCTAAAAAAGTAATTATAAATGCCGATGGTGGCTCAAGAGGTAACCCTGGACCAAGCGCCAGCGGTTTTGTAATTCAAGATACTCTTAGTGAGCGTGTATTAGAAACTGGTGGTAAGTTTTTAGGTATCACAACAAATAACCAAGCTGAGTATAGAGCTGTGCTGTTTGCTTTAGAGCGAGCAAAAGAGTTAGAAGTAGAAGAAATAGAATTCAGGCTCGATAGTTTATTGGTTGTTAACCAAATGAAGGGTATCTACAAAGTAAAAAACAAAGATCTAGCCGTAGTTTACGAGCAAATTAAAAAGTTAATGTCAGAATTCAAAAAAGTTGAATTCACCCACGTTTTGAGAGAATTTAACAAATTAGCCGATGCTGAAGCTAATCGCCTAATGGACGCGAATTAGGTACAGGACTCTGCCTAACCATAACTACTTCACCATATCCAAGTTGCATTCCCATTGGGATAACACCTTCAACCCACTCAGCAGCCCCATAGAGATCGAGCTCATCTTTAGTTTCAATTTGATAGTCTTCTAATAGACTTAAAAAAGCAAAAGATAGTTTGCTGAAATCTTTTAATGGGTTTGGCTCCATCTCAGGATTAACTTCAATCTCTGCATATCTTATAGCAATTCCGTACTTTATTGAGTGAGGAAGAATAAGTTTTTCGCCTGTCTCTTCTCGGGGATTTAAGTACGGGCTTTTATATGAGGCCATTGCAGTTTTAACAAGTACCCTTACTGACCTTGCCCTCCAAGTTTCTCCATAGTAGAGCTCGGAGAATACTGTTGCAATATCTTGTTCTGGAGGAAAGCCGTATGCCATAAACTAATGCAAGTTTATCAGCTCATATTAAGTAATGAAAGCTTAAGCTATTTAAGTTGGCGTCCAGCTGTCATTACCACAAAAACGAAAATATCCTCTTTTGTAAGCCCTGCCAAGTATTTAACGGTCCATGTATTAATATCCGCCTGAGGAGCAACTCTTCCGCCCAGGCATGAGCTATAGAGTCTCGTTATATAACTACTAAAGCCAAGTTGAGATTTACTTTTACCCTCATTACTGTATAAAAGTCCACGCGCTAGAACCTTTAAATTATAACCACTATCAATATATTTTTTAGTCCAGTAGGCAGAGCCACTGGGATCTGGGTTCCTTCCCATAAAAGCACCATATGCGCACTTAACAACTACTGATGCATCTTTATCATTTACTAATAACTTAGAAGCAGAAGGTGTATTACCAACTTTCTGTTGAGTGTATATATTATTTATCACATTTATAGACGAGTTACTACATGTATATGTAGAAGATAGATATCGATTAGATCTAACTGGCTTAATTTTTCCACCATTGGCGGTAGGAGCTGAGAAAGTCACATTTGAATAAGGTAAAGCACTGCAAGACGATGGTTGAGCTCCAAAATATTCTGTCCACATAACTGACCATGTACCGAGTCCAGTCCAAGTTCTTGGTATCTTAATCTTTGCAATAACCGTCTCTGTGCCAGTGAAAGTGTCTTTTATTGACCCTTGCCACCAATGCCCCGTGCTATCTGTACTGATTTTTTTCACCTTGAGCTTATACTCACGACCAGCTTGCCAATCAAAAGGAACTCTACAGCTTGTACCAGAGGTATTGTAACCATCAAATCCTTTTGACTCTAGGACACATGAGCCTGTCGTCCCAGAAAGTGCTGAACCAAATACTGAAAAAACGGCAGTCTTACCACTAGTGCCATTAACTCTATTTCCATTTGACTGCAGTCCAATGTAACCACCATCTCCACCAACCATTCTAAATTGATGAGACCAGAAGAATGGAGCATTAGGAGTCACTTGATTAATTGTCAGCCCATGCTCGAATTCCGTAAAACCCGAGCTTGTGGAGGGCCACGTCCAATCTGCGTACACTCCTCGAGCTGTTACTGCAGATACTCTCAAGCCAATGGCGATTCCGACCACTAAAATTAATATTGCAGCAATGCTTGATCTTTTCCAGTTAATCTTTCTTTTTGGGGTTAATCCAGATGGGTTATCATTGTAGTCCCATTCACCATCATTGCTAACTGTAAAAAAATTAATAAATCTTTTTTTAATGGGTAATTTAGACTTATTAGTAGTCTTTTTTTTACTTTTAATTAATCTCACTGGGCTCACTTTAGGACCTCTTAGGGTTCTTTATATTACTTATGCTTAATTTATATCACAAAAGTCTCAGATCTCATAAACAACATTCTTTCTTTCAACGACTATCTTCCAGTTGTTTGCTTTTGCGAGCTCATACAATTTCTTATCTGGGTTAAAGGCAATAGCATTCTCAACTATCTCCAACATTGGTGCATCACTTGATGTATCACCAACTGCATAAGAATCTTCATAACTTAAATTATGCTTCTTGATAAAATTCTTCAATAAATCTTTCTTATGATGAGATGCCACAAAAACATCCTTCTTAAGTTTAGATCCTTCTCGAGCGTAGTGAGTTCCCACAAAATCGTCAAAGCCATAATAATCAGCTAGCTTTTGGACAAGCTCATTATGGGAGCCGGAGATGAAAATAAGAAAATAATCTTTATATTTTAAATCTTTTATTAGTTCTCGAGTATATATATAAACCTGATCTTTATATTGCTCAAAGACATCCTCCACTATTTCTAAAAATACTTTTTCTTCTAGACCTTCTACAGTATCTTCAAAAGCCTCAATTAGCTTAATCTCGTATCGATAAAAACCATCTTCATTATTACGCACTTTCCAGTCCATCCGAGCCTCCTGAATTTTTTCATAAACTCCCTCACCTAGATATCCTTTTTTAGCCAGTCTATCAACCAACGCGTGATACAACTGCCACCTTATGAGTGTTCCATCAATATCAAAAACTGCAAACTTTTTACTCATCGACTTTATTTTTTTGGACAAACTTAATACTCAAAGAGTTAACACAGTGTCTTGTATCTTTATCGGTTAGCTGTTCACCACGGAAGACATGCCCCAGATGACCACCACATGTAGCGCAAGTGATTTCAGTTCGCCTGCCATCAATATCTAAAGTTTCTTTTACAGCTCCAGGAAAGTATTCATCAAAGCTTGGCCACCCACAACCAGACTTAAACTTATATTTAGCATCAAATAGGGGAGTGGAGCATTTTTTACAAACAAAAATACCTTCAGGAGGATAAAAATCATCATACTCACCAGAAAAAGGAGCCTCAGTACCCTTATCCTCAATAATTCTTTTTTCTTCAGGTGTTAGGTTATTAAAAATCACACCTGAATTATACCATTAAGAACTAGGGGGAGCTTTAAATACATCCACCGGATTAAATCTCTTAAAAACAATTCTTAGATCGTTTGGATCTAGAAGTTTACCGTCTGTATGAGATCTTAAGTATGTGTAGTCTATAGCCCCGCGTCTACATATCACTCTACCAAGAGTAAGGATACGTGGTGACTCAGGAGCCACATCAGGCACATCTACCTTCTTAGTAAATCTTATCCTCGCTGCACGAATTTCTTCTCCAATTCGCCACTTTTTATCTTTTCTCAACTGGTCATCAACTGTCGCTATTAATTTAAATCCAAAGATATCATCTACATATTTAAAACCATGAATTGTAGTCGTATATTTCTTTTGCAATGTCCTTGGACCAACTTTAGTAGCTAAGTCATCCGATAGATCTCTGAGCTTATTAAATAAATCATCACCTCTTAACCCTAAATGAGTGCAGTATACCCATGTATTTGATTGAGATATATACCTTATTCCTGGACCAATTTCTGGAACAAAAGTTGTTTCATCAGGAAGTGCTCCTGATATTCTTTCTACAAATCCTGCGTACCATTCGGGTGCCACCTCTCTCCCTAAATAATAGTTTGGCATTAAATTATCATTTGAATCAGGTTGTTCCATAAATAAAAAAAGGACATAATCCCACAAATGTAAAATCTGATTTTGGTGACCCTGAAGTCCCCGATTTATAGGAACATTATAGCAGAAATAGTGAGGTGGAATGAATCACTAGACCATTAGGCGACAGAGCTACGATCGAATATAGATCGTACAAATTCTTTACGGTCATCAAAGCCAGGGAACTCATCCTCCAATACTCTAATTAACCACCGCCCAGTCGTGTGACCACTTTCGAGCCACTTCTTAAGTCGCTCGACACCTGCCTCGTCTCTATCTGACTCTGGAATATCATCAAGTGCCTTCTTGAAGGCGTTATTATCTTCGTCGAACCTCTTAGTATCAAATCTCTTTGCAGCTTCTCGGTCGATAAGCATTGCGTACATTTCGTTAATCGTACCCTTATGTATGCTCTCAATGATAATATCCGTAACCCAGCCGGAGAAGATCTTATTCCTGTGCACTACAGACAAGAACTCTTCTTTTTGCCTATCGGAAGGGAATACTTGGACCTCATCTTCACCCTCCTGCCAAGCTTCTAGTCTTCTGTGTTCAATATGACCTGCTTCGTGGAATACGACATCGGTTAAGTAGTTAAATCCATCGTCTTGGTGAATCCTAATATATGGTTCATAGGGAGTCATCCTTACTACGTCAAGTATC